>CAZGUS010000023.1:15893-25201 GCA_964529245.1 uncultured Anaerolineaceae bacterium | reverse complement strand
CCCGAAGAATTGGCCACCCCGTCGCCCTCGCCGTCGCCCTCGCCGACCGCTGGGCCTTCGGCATCGAAGGCCAAAGCCACCCCGAAACCGACCCCCAAACCCACTACCTCCCCGGCGGCCTCGGGCGCTTCGCCTTCGGTTACGCCGGCCCCGACGCCCATGCCTACCGCCGCGGTGGCGATATCGTGGATCTCGCCCGACGGCATCAACTGGTACAGAGGAAGCGCCGTGCCCTCTCGCCAGTCGCAGGGCCTCGAATCCGTCACTCAGGTGTTCGATTCGCTGGTTGCCATCTCCTCCGAGCCAACCGGCGTGCTCGGTCCGGCCCCATCCGCGGGAGCGAGTCCCACGCCTATTGATGCCGCGTCGCTCTGGACATCCGACGACGGCACAACATGGAAGCCGATGACGACTACCGCCTCGGCCCTGACCCGGGGCCGGCTGGCGCCGTTCGGCAACTCGCTCATCCTGGCCGGCATCGATGCCGGCGGCTCGCTGGCGGTCCTGACGGGCAGCCTGACGCTCGGCGCCCCGCTGCCGGTGGTGGCGGTCACGCCCACGCCCGCGTTCTCCATCCAGCTGAGCGCCGGCGCGACGCCCATGGTTCCCGGGCTGACCGCGGACAGCACCCTCGGCCCGGTGATCGCAACGACGAATCAGCTCCTCGCGTTCGTCAACGGCAAGGCCGGGACCACGGTCTTCTCGTCGCCGGACGGAAACGCCTGGACGACGCAGGCCGGGCCGGACGTGCTGGCGGGAGCCGGCGCCGCCGCGACCGATACCCTTGCGCCCGCCGTCGGGTCTGGCAGCGCGGCGCCCGCCAGCGCGGCGCCCGCCAGCGGGTCACCGAAAGTGACTCCTGTGCCGGCGACGGCCGCTCCGGCGCCCGCAGGAACTCCTCTCGTGGCGGCCGCCGCGCTCGATTCCCAGGGCGGCGTCGCCGCCGTCGGAAGCCTGTCGACTGCCGACTCGGGCCAGGCCGGCGCCATCTGGCACCTGTCGGGCACGACATGGACGATGGCCACGATCGGCAGCAGCGACGCGCCGTCGAACTTCGGGTCGGTGGCGGTCCACGGCGGCGACTTCGTCGCGGCCGCCGGCTCCAGCGACGGCGCGAGGCTGTTGTACTCGGGGGACGGCCTGACCTGGGTCGACGCCTCGATCAGCGGCGCGACCGACTACACGCTTCAGGTTTCGTCGTGGTCGGGCGGCTTCATCGCCTCGGGCGTCAACAGCACCGGCATGGCGGCCGCCTGGACTTCGGCCGACGGCCTCGCCTGGACGCCGGCCAGCTGGAAGCTGCCTGCCATCGGCAGCATCGTGGTCGGCACGCGCAAGGGCCTGATCGGGACCAGCCAGGGCCTGACCGGCAATACCAGCTGGTGGTGGTCGGCCGACGGCAAGAGCTGGCAGGACTCCAAGCTCACGACCACCGGCGGCTGCTGGGCTTCGCTCGACTCGGGTTTCGTTGCGGTCAGCCCACCGTCGGCCGGATCCGGACCCACGGCCGGGCCTGCGGCCTCCGGCTCGGCGAGTCCGTCCGCCCCGTGGACCGTGTGGGCCAGCAAGGACGGGCAGGCGTGGCAGCAGCCGATGGCCGGCCAGTTCTCGTTCGGCGGTTCCGCAACCTGCTCGGCGGCAGCGCTGCATCAAAGGGTGGTCGTCGTCGGCTGGTCCAAACCCGGCGTCCTGCAGGCGTACTTCGGCGACCTGACCGGGCTCTAGGGCGGGCGTCCGCACATCGCCCCGTGCCGTCTTCGGACTGCCCGGATAGCGGCTCGTGCCCGTCCGCGACCGGCTTAGTTGCTATCCTGTCCCCGCGAGGGGCAGCCACATGCGGACTCCTCGTCAGAGCCCGCGCCGAATCTCCGCCAGGCGGCGTTCTGGCCTGGCCCGCCCCGATCAAGGAGGACTTGGACTAAGTGGCTAACGTGCAACCGAAAGAGGGGGCCGGCCCGGCCGCGGCTAAGCGGATCATTCTCCTGATCTTCGTGCTGTCCGGTTTCGCCGGCCTCGTGTACGAGGTCGTCTGGGCCCGCCAGCTGGTGCTGGTGTTCGGCAACACGACGCAGGCCGTGTCCGCCATCCTGACCGGCTTCTTCGGCGGCATGGCCATCGGCAGTGTCGTCGGCGGCCGGATCGCGGACCGGGTCCGCAATCCGCTGCGCATGTACGCCATCCTCGAGCTCCTCGTGGTCGTGGCCGTGCTGCTGACGCCTACGACGTTCCTGGGCATGCGCGAGGTCTATCGCGGCGTCTTCGAGACGCTCGAGGAGAACCCGAACCTGCTGACGCTGGTGCGGTTCGGGCTGTCGCTGCTGGCCCTCGGTCCGGCCACGATCCTGATGGGCGCCACGCTGCCGACGCTTTCCCGCTACCTCGTGCGGGACCACAACACGCTCGGCACCGAGTTCGGCAGCCTGTACACGGTCAACACCTTCGGCGCCATCCTGGGCACCGTGGCGGCCGGCATCTTCCTGATCGAGCTCATCGGGCTCCAGGAGACGATGCTGGTCGGCGTCGCCTGCTCGGCCACGGCCGGGTTGGCCGCCTTCGCCTTGAGCCTCCGCCACCAGCCGGCGTCGACCGTTGCCACGGCCGGCGAGCCCGGACCTTCCGCAGTGGCGGCGGCCAGATCCGCGATCGGAGCCGGCGCGGCCTCGATTTCGCGGCCGAAGCTGGCTCTCGCCGTGGCCTTCGTGTCGGGCCTTACGTCGCTCGGATACCAGAACCTCTGGACGAGGATCCTCTCGTCCGGTACCGGCAGCTCGAGCTACGTCTTCACCTGCATCCTGGCCATCTTCCTGACCGGCATCGCCCTGGGCGCGTTCGTCTTCTCGCGCTTCCTGTCCAGGACGCGCCACCCCGTCGCCCTGCTCGGAGCCGCGGAGATCGCGCTGGCCTTCGTCGTCCTGGCCGGCCTCGGGGTCGAGACGAAGTACCTGGTCTCCTGGAGCTTCCTGCGAGAGCTGATCGTCGTGGTCGCCCCGCCGGCGCTGATCATGGGCGTCGTCTTCCCGATGAGCTCGATGCTCGTCTCCGAGTCGGACGAGCGCGTCGGAACCAGCACCGGCCTCCTGCTCGGCGCCAACACCGTCGGGGCGCTGTGCGGGACCTTCGTCGTCCCCTTCGTGCTCATGCCGGTCCTGACCTCGCCCCGATCTGTCGTGCTGATCGCGGCCATCAACGCCCTCACCGGTGTCGTGCTGCTCTGGCAGGCCCGGCCCCTCGCGATGGCCGTGCGGCGCGTCGGATCGGCCGTGGGCGGCATCGTGGCAGTCGTCGCGGTCGTGCTGATGGTCGTCCCCAACGTGCTCGTCGTGGATCCGTCCACCTCGACGCTGAACCGCCTCCACGCCACGGTCCTCGGCCAGGCCGAGGACGACGTTGCCGTGACCCAGGCGGCTGACGTGCCGGGCGCTCTCTACAACCTGCGCCTGTACGTTGGCGGCAACTCGATGACCGGCATATCGGCGATCACGCGGTTCATGCCGGACCTGCCCCTCATGGTCAGGCCCGACGCGAAGTCCATCTGCATCATCGCCTTCGGCATGGGCTCCAGCTATCGCAGCGCCCTGCAGGATGGGCTCAAGGTCGAGGCGGTGGAGCTGGTGCCGTCGGTCCCGAGCATGTTCAAGTACTTCTACCCGGACTGGCAGCAGGTCATCAACAACCCCAACGGGCACGTGATCATCGCCGACGGCCGCAACCACGTGGAGCTGACCAACCACACCTACGACCTGCTCATGGTCGATCCGCCGCCGCCGATGAACACCTCGGGCACGGCTGTCCTCTTCTCGCAGGAGTTCTACGCCGCGGCCAGGGCTCGGCTGAACCCGGGCGGCGTGATGATGCAGTGGGTCTACTCCGGCTCCGGCCTCACGGTCGACGAGCTGCGCAGCCACGCCAAGACGTTCAAGAGCGTGTTTCCGCACGTGACGATCGTCTTCTCCCCGATGTCGGACCCGAACGGCGTGCTGATGCTGGGCTCGAACGATCCGATCAACCTCACCTCGGCCGGCATCGAGTCGGTGCTCTCCAAGCCGGGCGTGGTGTCCGACCTCTCCGACGCAGCGGACTCCCCACCCGGCGTCACGACCGCCAGCCAGTGGGAGCAGCTGATCCTGAGCAGCGTCTGGATCTCCGACGTCAAGGTGGAGGAGTTCGGGGCCAGCGGCCAGATGGTGACCGACGATCGCCCCTACACCGAGTACGACCTGCTCCGCCACAAGTTCGGACCCAAGTCGCCCAAGATCACGATGGCGAACTTGCTGGCGGCAATGCCACGTTGATCTGAACCGCTCGCAAGAGAGAAGCGGCCGGCGGGCTCCAGCCCTCCGGCCGCATGATTCCCGGGTAGTCGCGGAGCTACGCTCCCCCGACGAGCTCCTCGGCGGCGTGCTCGAACTCGCGCTCGATCTCGGTCAACTCGACCTCCCCGACCTCGACGACCGGGCCCTTGAAGCGCTTACGCGCCCAGGCGAAGTAGTACACGACCAGGAAGCCGAGGAAGACCAGATAGGCCAGCAGGGTGTAGGGGTTGCCCGACGTCGGCCACAGGAACAGGACCGAGATGAAGGCGATCCAGGCGACCGCCACAACGGCGATCGGCCTGGAGAAGCGGCCGAGCCTCCAGACCGCGTGCTCCCGCCAATCCTGCTTGCCGAAGACGCTCAGGAAGATCGGCACGCCGTAGGCCCAGTACAGGGCGATGGTGCTGATGGCGGTCACGATCACGATGGCCGTGCTGCCGCCGAAGATGAAGGCCGCCATCGTCAGGATGAACGAGAAGCCGACGATGCCGATGATGGCGTTGGCCGGCGTGCGGAAGCGGTGAGACACGTGGCGCAGCCAGCCCGAGGCCGGCGCGCCGCGGTCGCGGCTGAAGGCGAACAGCATCCGGCTGGCGGCTGCGATCGAGGCCAGGCCGCACAGGCTCATGGCTACGGCGATGGCCGCCGAGAGCACGTCGCCGAGGCTGCCCAGGTTGTACTGCAGCGTGCTCCAGACGACCGGCTGGCCCAGGTAGTACTGCGAGCAGTAGGTGGCCGTGGCCGGGCACGCGCCGCCCACGGCGGAACCGAAGATCAGCTCCATCGGCGGCAGATGCGTCACCAGGGCGAAAAGGACGATATAGCCCACCACTGCCGAGACGGCGACCGAAATGAAGACGCCCCAGGCACTAGAAAGCCGGGCGCCGACCGTCTCCTCGGCCACGTGGGCGGAAGCGTCGTAGCCGGTGAATGTCCACTGCGCCTGGAGCAGAGAGAACAGGAAGGCGACCGGGACCGCGTAGCCGATGGCCGGCCCGAAGCTGAACGAGCCGCCGAAGAGGGAAGCGCTGCCCTGGACGTCCTGGGGAGCGAATGCGAACGGGCTCAGGGTCGAGTGAGCCTTGCCCGAGCTGACCAGGAAAAGCGCCACGACTATCGCGGCGACGGTGCCGATGTGCCACCACACCGACGCGTCGTTGAGCTTGGCCAGCAGCCGGACGCCGGCCACGTTCAGGGCGAGCTGGATGACCAGCAGGACGGCCATCGTCAGCAGCTGCCCGTTGAACCACGGCGAGGCAGCCGGACCGGCAAGGATCGTCGCGTTAGTGAAGGTGACGTTGAAGTTGCTGAGAATCGGGGTGACGATGGCCGTGTTGACGAACGCCGCGGCCGCGAAATCGATGCCGGCCACGATGGCAATCTGGCCGGCCAGATTGAACCAGGCGGTCCACCAGCCCCAATCCTTGTTCTTCATCCGGCTCGACCAGTAGTAGAGGCCGCCGGCCGTTGGGTACGCGGAGGCAATCTCTGCCATCGAGGCGGCGATCAGCAGGGTGAATATCGAGACGAGCGGCCAGCCGATCGTGCTGGCGGCCGGGCCGCCCCACGCCAGCCCGTAGTCGAACAGGATCACCGCGCCGGTCAGGATCGAGATGATCGAGAAGCTGATGGCGAAGTTGGAGAACCCGCCCATGGTGCGGAAGAGCTCTTGCGCGTAGCCGAGATGGTGCAGGTCGCGAACGTCCTGCCGGATCTGCTCCTCGCGCGATGCCTTCTGTTGAGTCACTCGGGACCTCCTGGGGAAACGGCGTGGGACGGCTCTTCCTCAGTGGTGGGAACCGCCGCTGCGGCGCCTTCTCCATCGCCGCGACAGCTGACTGCTCATCCGGGCGAGCGGGCGGTCCGACGCCGGGGACGACGCGTCCGAGTCGGCGCGTGCGGGCCGCCGGTCCGGCCCACGGAATATACCCGCTCGAACAGCCGGAAATGTACCGGCGTCTCACTGATCGACCGGATTCGACCCGCAGTCGAGGACGTCTCGCGGGCGATAGCCGGGCGCGAATCAGGGCTGGGGCGGCGCCGACGGGCTCAACGATGGGTCGAATATCGCGGCCCCGACCAGCGCGAGAAAGATCGTGAAGACCAGCACCAGCATCACGACCGTGCCCAGGCCCGCCCACGACGTGACCGAGACCGCATGCCGCCGCCGCCGTGTCGCCTCGTCTTCGCCGCCGGACGCCGCCCAGACCAGCATCGCCACAGCCGTCGTGGCTACGCCCAGGATGGGCGCGAACGCGCCAACCAGGAAGCCGATGATCTTGTCCGCGTACGGGCCTACGAGAAACGGCCTGTCGTCGATGATGCCCTTCCGTTCGAGTCCGGCCGGGGCCACTCGCCCGACTCACGTACGCGGATTCTAGCCCACCGCAACCGCCGACCTCAGGGCGGCGATAGACTCTGACGACACGCACGCGCCCCGTGCCGCGCACCGCCGAAAGCCGCTCGAGCGAGGAGCCGACACCGCCATGACTGCCACCGACTCAGGCCAGACGAAACCGCCCGCCGGCCCCGCCGGTTCCGCCGCCCCGGTTCTTCCCCCCGCTGCCCGCCCCGGGTTCCGTGTCGAGAAGGACCCGCTGGGATACCTCGAGGTGCCGGAATCCGCCTACTACGGCGTGCAGACGGCGCGCGGCATCCACAACTTCCCGATCTCGGGCACGCTGCCTCACAAGGCTCTGGTGCGAGCGATCGTCCAGGTCAAGAAGGCGGCGGCGCGGGCCAACATGACGACGGGGCGCATGCCCAGGCAGCTCGGCAACGCCATCGTCGAGGCGGCCGACGAGATCCTCCAGCCGGCCGAACCGGCGGCCGAGTCGGACGAGCTCGAGCCGAGGCGGCCGTCCGACCCGATGCGCGCAGCGTTCGCCGCCGCCCGGGCCGCCAAGCAGGCCGAGCTGATCGACAACTTCCGCATCGATCCATTCCAGGCCGGCGCGGGCACGAGCCACAACATGAACGCCAACGAGGTTCTGGCGAACCGGGCAATCGAACTGCTGCACGCCCAGGGCGTCGGGTCGGGCAGGCGCGGCGACTACGCCGTCTGCAGCCCCAACGACCACGTCAACATGGCCCAGTCGACGAACGACGTGTTCCCGACCGCGATGCGAATCGCCACTCTGGATCTGATCCGCGACTTCATGCCCGCCGCCGACGAACTGATCGGTGCCCTAGAGGCCAAGGCCCGCGAGTTCGACGACGTCATCAAGTCCGGCCGGACCCACATGCAGGACGCGGTGCCGATCCGGCTGGGCCAGGAATTCGCGGCGTACGCGCTGACGCTTCGCCGTGGGGTCGAACGCCTTGCGGCGGCGGCCGAGTCGATCTCCGAGCAGAACATCGGCGCGACCGCCGTCGGCACCGGCCTGAACGCCGAGCCCGAGTACATCAAGCTCGTCGTCCGCTATCTGGCCGAGCAGACCGGCCACAAGCTGCGCGGGGCCGAGCATCTGGTCCAGGCGACCCACTCGATGCGCCCAATGCTCGAGGTGTCCGCGGCGCTGCGTGGAATCGCCGTCGATCTCATCAAGATCAGCGAGGACCTGCGCCTGATGTCATCGGGCCCGATGACCGGCTTTGCCGAGATCACCCTGCCGGCCGTCCAGCCGGGCAGTTCGATCATGCCCGGCAAGGTCAACCCGGTGATGGCCGAGTGCCTGTCGATGGTCTGCTTCCGCGTCATCGGCAACGACACGACGATCGCCTGGGCAGCCTCCGCCGGCCAGCTCGAGCTGAACGTCATGATGCCCGTGATAGCCCACACCGCCCTCGAGTCGCTCACGATTCTCACGAACATGAGCCGCGCCTTCGCCGAGTTCTGCGTCACGGGCATCGAGGCCAACAGGGAGCGCGCCCGCGATCTGATGGAACGCTCCTCCGCGCTGTCCACGCCGCTGGCGCCGTACCTGGGCTATGCCCTCGCCGCAGATATCTCGAAACAAGCGGTCCGAGAGGGCCGGACCATCCGAGCCATCGTCATAGAGCGCGGCATCTTCACAGCCGAGGAGCTCGATCAGCTTCTGGCACCCCACGAGCTGACCGAGCCGGGCGTTGCCGGCGGCTTCCGTTTCACGCCCAGGCTCCCGGAGGGAGTCAAGCCGCCCACGGGCCCAGTCGGCGCCGGCGGGTAGAGGCCGGGAATGGCCGCCTGAGGCAAGGCCCCGAAGAGGACGCAGGGCGGGGCAGCACGACCAGGGTCCATCGCCACGGCCGGCGCTATACCCGCGACGGCGGTGCGTCTTCGGCGCGCTTCCCGCAATTCGCTTCGGGCGGTGCCTCGGCCGGATCGGCGACGTTCCCAGGTTCGAGGAGCCGGGCCGGACGGGACTGACGCGCCTGACGCGACGGACCGGGTAGCTCTCAACGGGTGGTGCTGTCGGCGTTGCACCCCTCGAACATATATGACTGAGACGCTAGACATTCAGGTAGCGCCGGTGCGATAGTCGGGCAGGTCCTCCCCAGGCGGTCAACCCCGATCCCTGGCGGGTAGCGGAGGTAGCCAGGCCGGCTCGAGGCCGATGGGGCGCACTCCCAGCAGTGCGCCGTCGGTACCGAGGCCGATATTCAGGAGGCACAATTGAAGCGCCGCGTCCCCGCTCTGGTGGCAGCTCTCGCGCTGTTTGCCATGCTCATCCCATTGACCACGGCCGTCGTGTTTGCCTGGGCTCCGCCCACCATCGCGTCGGTCTGCTCCAACGACTCCAGCGTCAATAACTGGACGATAACCCTCGCCCACGAGTCGGACTACAACATGCAGTGGGCCGACAACTCCAGCTTCATCGGCGCGACCAATGTCACCATGGCACAGGGCGTCAACGCGCTCGCCACGTCTTCGTCGGTCACGACTCTCTACGTCCGCTGGGCTTCGGACCACAACAGCTCCAGTCACGCCACGTGGAGCGGGGGCACATGCTCCACTCCGTCCCCGAGCCCCACGGCATACCAGTCGTTCCCAGCCCCGACTGACACTCCGGTAGT
>CAZGUS010000023.1:13356-15793 GCA_964529245.1 uncultured Anaerolineaceae bacterium | reverse complement strand
GACCGCTCCGCCGACCACGCCGCCGACCCAGGCCCCGACTGACACTCCGGTCGTGACCGCTCCGCCGACCACGCCGCCGACCCAGGCCCCGACTGACACTCCGGTCGTGGGGGCGCCGCGGACCGACCCGCCCACGCAGGCTCCAACGGACACCCCGTTCGAGTCCTTCCAGGGAGAGACGGCAACTCCGATCGTCAGCGACACCCCGTTCGAGTCCTTCCAGGGAGAGACGGCAACTCCGCCTCCGACCGGCACTACGACGCCGGGCTCCTCGGGCGGCAACTCGACGCCGCTCTTCGCCCTCCTGATCTGTGTCATCTTCGGCGGGATCGGCCTCGCCGCCGCCCAGCTCCAGCGCCGGACCATTCGCCGTTAGGCACAAAGCCCGGCCGCGCGCACGGCCATTCGACCTCACTCAACCGGCGAGCCCTCTCGGCTCGCCGGTTTCCATTTACGCGTCGATTCCACCTTCCGCAAACGACGCCGAGAGATGGCCAGCTTCTGGAACCCGTCTTGAGAGAGACGGACACGCCCCCGTGGCCTCGTGTCGCGCCCGAGCACCGTCCTTCCTCGGTTCGTTGCGGGACAGCAACGTAATCACCCCACGCGACCATCGGCGGCGACCAAAGGTACTAGACAGAACTGAGCAGATACTCAACGATTCCGTAGCCTCCTGAGGTGGGTAGTCCTCGGGCAGGCCTTTCGGGGAGGCCGATCATGAGTCGTCGCCCGTCTTCTGGCGCGCTTGTCGCCGACGTTTGTGGAGGAATTAGCACTGTGTTGTCCAAGCGACTGGGTTCGCGCACACTCCGGCGCGGGGCCGTATCCATAGTCGTCGGCCTCCTTGCCGTCGCGACGATGACCTCCGTTGCCATGGCCCGGCCCGTCCAGGCTGTGACGATCGCCGGCCAGACGCCGAGCCCCGTCATCGTGGGCAACACGGCGACCTTCACGGTCCAGTACGTGGGGAACCCGGACGGCGTCGCCCACGGATTTGCCGTGACGGCCGTTTCGGGCGCTACCGGCCTGTCGGTGGTCTCGGGCGGCTGCGTTTCCATCCCCGCGTACGGCATGGCGAACCTCGGCCTCGTTCAGATCGGCACGACCACCGCTACCCCGACGGGAGTGCTGCCGATCACGCTGACGGTCACCGAGTTCGCGAGCAGCCTCGATTGCAGCAGCTCGAGCGGCAATGTCGGCCAGACGGTGGCGACGACTCTTGACACGGCTCTGCCTCCCCTCACCGTCACGATGTACAAAGAGATCTGCCCGTCCTACTCGGACGTGCCGGCCAACGCTCACGGGAGCCCCGACGACACCGGCGGCCACGCCGGAGAAGAGAAGTCCGGCTACTCGGCTAAACCCATCACATGGGATAACAGCAACGCCGTGGGTTGCGCGCTGGCCCCGGGCTGGACCTTCGATTTCAAGAATGGGCAATACGGCAGCGTCATCTCCCAGCACGTAACGGGCGCGGACGGCTCGGTGACCGTCGCGCTCAACCCGACGGAGCTCGCCCTCGCCCGCAGCAGCACCGGCCTCTGGGTCCTCGAGGAGACGTCGCCGAGTGCACCGTTCGGCGGGATCCGCTGCTACATGGACGCCATCAACGACGACAACCTGGAGCAGATCACGTCGGTGGCGTATGACGTGACACAGGCCACATGCTTCGCTTACAACGTGGCTCAGTATCCAAAGCTGACCGTCACCAAGACTCCGAGCCGGTCCACCTATGACGGCGTCGGCCAGACGATCAGCTACACCTACACACTTACCAACTCGGGCAACGTCACCCTGACCGGGCCGTTCACCATCACCGACGTCCCGCTCGGAACGGTTACTTGCAGCGGCGCCAGCCTGGCGCCCGGCGCGACGATCGCGGCCACCTCTTGCGATAGCAAGACCTACATCACAACCCAGCCCGACTTCGACGCCGCGAAGACCATCTCCGACACCGCCACCGGCCACGCGAGCCTCGGGACCACCGCGGTCGACTCGACCCCGGTCACGGTCAACGTGAACGCCGTCGGCGTTCAGGCGCCGGCGCTGACCGTCACCAAGACTCCGAGCCGGTCCACCTATGACGGCGTCGGCCAGACGATCAGCTACACCTACACACTTACCAACTCGGGCAACGTCACCCTGACCGGGCCGTTCACCATCACCGACGTCCCGCTCGGAACGGTTACTTGCAGCGGCGCCAGCCTGGCGCCCGGCGCGACGATCGCGGCCACCTCTTGCGATAGCAAGACCTACATCACAACCCAGCCCGACTTCGACGCCGCGAAGACCATCTCCGACACCGCCACCGGCCACGCGAGCCTCGGGACCACCGCGGTCGACTCGACCCCGGTCACGGTCAACGTGAACGCCGTCGGCGTTCAGGCGCCGGCCCTGACCGTCGTCAAGAGCTCCGACCACCCGAGCTACACCCTCG
>CAZGUS010000023.1:0-13256 GCA_964529245.1 uncultured Anaerolineaceae bacterium | reverse complement strand
TCGGCGCACCGGCCACCTCCCAGCTGACCGTCACCATCACCGGCCAGGCGCCGGCGCTGCGTCTCACGAAGACCGCGACCCCAACCACCTTCAGCCATGTCGGCGACGTCATCACTTACACGTTCGCCCTGACCAACTCGGGCAACGTCACCCTGACCGGGCCGTTCGCCGTCACCGATCCGCTCGCGACGGTCGACTGCAGCGGCGCCGCCGCAACCCTGGCGCCCGGTGCCAGTACCAGCTGCACGGGCACGCACGTCGTCACCCAGCTCAATATCGATCTAGGGTCAATCACCAACTTCGCGGTCGGCCGCGGGCAGTTCGGCCGCAGGACCGTCGTTTCGAATATCGGTACCGCGACGGTGCAGGCAATCCAGACTGTCGGCCTGACACTCGTGAAGACAGCGGACACCTCGACCTACAGCCTCGGCCAGACGATCCACTACTCCTACAAGCTGACCAACAGCGGCAACGTCACGATCTACAGGACTTACACGGTCACCGACAACAAGGTCAGCGTCAGCTGCCCGAATACTCCGATTGCCCTGGCGCCCGGCGCGTTCGTCACCTGCACGGCCAGCCATGTGGCCACCGCGACAGACATCAGCAACGGCTCGATCACCAACACGGCCACGGGCCACGCGCACCGCACCCTGTTGGGCCAGACGATCGACTCCAATGCCGCCCAGCTCACCGTCACTGCCGCTCCGGCTCCGGCGATGACCATCGTCAAGAGCTCCGACCACCCGAGCTACACCGTGGGTGACACGATCACCTACAGCTACAAGGTCACCAACACCGGCAACGTCACGATCAACAACATCGTGGTCAACGACGACAAGCTCGGCATCATCACCTGCCCCGACACGAGCCTTGCCGAAGGCACCTCGATGACCTGCACCATCACCCACGTCGCCCAGGCGGGCGAGGTTGGCAATCTCACCAACAACGTCACCCTCACCGGCGATCCGACCGGCGGCAGCCTCGATCCGGCGAGCGACTCGCTGACCGTCGTGGTCAACGCCGCTCCTCCGGCTCCGGCTCCGGCGATGACCATCGTCAAGAGCTCCGACCACCCGAGCTACACCGTGGGTGACACGATCACCTACAGCTACAAGGTCACCAACACCGGCAACGTCACGATCAACAACATCGTGGTCAACGACGACAAGCTCGGCATCATCACCTGCCCCGACACGAGCCTTGCCGAAGGCACCTCGATGACCTGCACCATCACCCACGTCGCCCAGGCGGGCGAGGTTGGCAATCTCACCAACAACGTCACCCTCACCGGCGATCCGACCGGCGGCAGCCTCGATCCGGCGAGCGACTCGCTGACCGTCGTGGTCAACGCCGCAACCGGCAGTTCATCTCCGTCCGCGAGCGAGTCGGTCGCCGGCGAGACGTACACGCCTCCGCCGACCGGCACCTCGTCTAGCGGCGGACCCACCGGCAACAGCACGCCGATCTTCGCCTTGCTGATCTGCCTCGGCTTCGGAGCCCTCGCTCTGGTGTCGGTCCAGGCTCAGCGGCGCAGCATCAAGCGCTAACCAACGGCCGCGCGAGCGGCCTCCACTACCCGGACAAACAGCGGGCCCTCACGGCCCGCTGTTTGTTTTCGGGGCCGCTAACCTGACTCCGTACGGATCGAGCGTCGATCCGAGCTGGAGGAATCGATGGAGCGAGATCCGGCCCCTCGCGTGGCTCCGTCCCTCGCCCCGGAGCACGAGTGGTCCGCCGCCTCCCGCCTCCTCCGCCCCGCGCTCAGACCGGCGGGCACGGTCGGGGTGGACGGTCGCAACCTTCATGCGGTATCCGGTGCAGGCCTGCCGGGCAAGCCGCTGATCCTGCCGGGCCCGGCAGGGCTGACGATCGGGTACGTCATCCCCGGGCCGGGTTTCGAGGTCCTGGTCGGCGCCGAGCACCTGCTGGCCTGGGGCGTCGGTCCCGACGACGTTCACGCCGCCGCCATGGCGAACCTGGCGGCGTGGTCGATCGAGGCGCCGTGGGCGGCCGAGGAAAGCGGCTTCAGGCGCGTCGTCTGGTCGGATTCCGGTGAGGGTGTGGACGCGGCCCGGATCCTGCTGCCGGAGGTTCGGGCCGAGCTGGCGGCCGACCTGGGCGGCATAGGGCGAGTCGTCATCGGCGTGCCGGAGCGCGACCTGCTCATCGCCGCGGGTCTGGCCGATCACGACGACGAGTTCTCGGCCTTGCTGGCGGCCCACGTGGTCGACAGGTGGGAGGCCGCCGACCATCCCATCGATCAGCGCCTCTTCGAGCTGGAGGCCGGCCGGCTGGTCGTGTTCGGAGGCCCCTCGGGCGCCGGCCGGTGAACGACCGACACGGCCTCGCTCGCCCATCGGTCACGGTCGAGCTCGCGAAGAGGCGCGATTGGGCGCTCGTGGCGCTGCTGGCCGCCGACGTGATCGCCGTCACACGCTCGACTGACGTCCCCAACGGTTCGGGGATCCCATATTGGGCCGTGTGGCTGGCAGCCGTCGCCATCGCGCTCGCCGCCGCCGGCCTTCTCTCAGCCCATCTCCGGCCCTCCGACCCGTGGCTCCGGCCGGTGGAGGCCCTCGCCGTCCTGGCCGTCGTGGCGATGGTCCTGAGCGACGTCACGATGGCGTGGCAGCCGTTGCGCGATCTGGGGATCTACCTCAAGGCGGGTGAGCACTTCCGAGCCGGGTCGGCGGTGTACATGCAGACGCCGCTGACGGTCCAGCCCGTCGATCGGACCGGCTATCCGTTCCTGTACCCACCGTGCGCGCTGCCGTTCTTCGGCTCGCTGTCCTTGCTGCCGCTGGAGCTCGCCCGCGGCATCTGGCTGAGCGGCTCGCTCGGCCTGGGGCTCCTGGCGATGCGGGTGATCGGCCTGCCGCGCCGGTGGCTGATACCGGCCTTGATCTGGCCGCCGCTCTTCCAGGGTTTGTGGGTCGGCAACGTCGCCGTGCCCGCGCTGGCTCTATACGCGCTGGCACCGTGGTTCGGCGCCGGATTGGTGCTGGGCGCCGTGTTCAAGCCGTACACCGGTCTGGCGGCCCTGTGGCTCGTCCTGGAGCATCGCTGGGCGCAGATCGCGGTCGGGGTGGCCGGGTTGCTGGTACTCGTGGCAGCCACAGTGCCACTGACGGGCCTGACTCTCTGGAGCGACTGGCTGAGCTCGCTCGGCGTCTACCAGACATCGCAACAGAGCCTGCCGGGCCTGTACGGCTTCGGCCTGCCCCGGTTCGTGCCGTTCGCCGTCTACGCCGCCGTTGCGGTCGCGGCAGTGGCGATCGCGCTGCGGGCGAGGGGCCGGGAAGCGCTGGCCCGCCTGGGTGCCGCGACGGTGGTTGCGAGCCCGTCGCTCTTCGGGCACGGGCTGCTCGCGGCCGTGCCTTCGCTTCTCTCACTGCGATCTCCGTGGATGTGGCTGGCGATCGGGTTCCTCTCCACGCCGGACGGGCTGCAGTGGTGGCTCGCGGTCGTCGTGATCGCGGCTTCGTGGGCACTGCCGTCGATGCGGCGCGTCGAGCCGGGAGCCTGGCCGAGCTGGCCGGTCGACGGCGCCCGCCCGGCCGCCGGGCGCGTTTGACAGTCGGGCGCGGCCGACCCCATGCTCGTTTCGTTCACGCGCATCGTCCCCGCCCGGCCGGGCGAGCGCACCATATCGATCGGGGTTGATGAATGAATCGCCGCTCAATTCGGTTGCTTTCGGTGCTTCTGGGCATCGGCTTCGCGGCGATCCTATTGGCCGGCTGCAACGGCACGGCACCCACCGCCTCGCCCACGGCTCGCCCCACGCTTCGCTCCACCGCGACACCGGCGGCGACCGACACCTCAGCCCCGCAGCCGTCCGGCTCGGTCGTTCCGTCGGCCAGCCCGAGCGCCGCGGCCAGCCTGCCGCTACCCCATTTCGACGCCGCCCTGGAGGCCAAACTCCCGGACTCCATCGGCGGCGTCACTCTCGAGAAGTTGAGCTGGCCGCTCTCGACCTACATCGCTTCGCTTAAGGGCGGCGGCGACAGCGTGCTGTATGCGCCGTGGCTGGTGCAGTTCGGCAAGAACGCGGATGACATCCACATGGCCATCGCGTCGGATCTGACGGACACGGAGAACTTCACGCTGCAGGCCATCCAGGTGCCGGGCGTGAACTCGACGGCGCTTATCGGCGGCTTCGAGGCGTCCGCCCAGAAGCAGGGCTGGCCGGTCGGTCCGGCGGTGTTCGGGACCGTGTCGGTGATCGAGATCGTCGATCCGGTCGCGGCCGCGGCCGGAGCCAACGGCACGGCCTACATCTACGGCCAGGGCGACATCATGTACATCGTCATCACCGACGACAACGCGCTCGTCGTCGAGGCGCTGGCCAAGACGACTTCCTAGCCCGAGGCCGCCGATCGGGCTCGGAGCGGGCTCGGGGCCGGGACCGCTCGGGCTCACGCTCCGGCGCCGCGGCGCGGTCCGGCGCGGCGGGGCCGTACAATCGGCCGGACATGATCCGCCAGCTCGATCGACCGATTCGCGAGGCCTGGATAGTCGGCGCGCTCCGGACGCCTTTCGGCCGCTACGGCGGGGCGCTGGCGGCCGTGCGGCCCGACGATCTGGCAGCCGCCGTGATCCGCGCCCTCGTCGAGCGCGTCGGGATCGACCCGGCCCTGATCGAAGACGTGATCATGGGCTGCGCCAACCAGGCTGGCGAGGACAACCGCAACGTCGCTCGGATGGCGCTCCTGCTGGCCGGCCTGCCGGTCGAGGTCGCAGGCCTGACCGTCAACCGGCTGTGTGGCAGCGGCCTCCAGGCGGTCAATTCGGCCGCCCACGCCATCGCCGTGGGCGACGGCGACGTCTTCATCGCCGGCGGCGTGGAGTCGATGACCCGCGCCCCCTACGTGATGCTCAAGCCCGAGGCCGCATACGAGCGCGGATCGCGGGAGCTCGTCGACACGACGCTCGGCTGGCGCTTCGTCAACCCGGCCCTGGCGGCGCGCCATCACCCCTACTCCATGGGCGAGACGGGCGAGAACGTGGCCGAGCGACTGGGCGTGAGCCGTGAGGAGCAGGACGCGTTCGCCCTGGCCAGCCAGCGCAACGCCGCGGCGGCCATCGCCGCAGGCCGCTACGACGAGCAGCTGGTGCCGATCACCATCCCGCAGCGCAAGGGCGACCCGATCGTCGTCGATCGCGACGAGCATCCCCGTGAGACCTCGATGGAAGCTCTGGCGAAGCTGCGGCCGGCCTTCCGGGAGGGCGGAACCGTCACCGCGGGCAACTCCAGCGGCATCAACGACGGGGCCGCCGCGGCCCTGGTCGTGGAGGCGGGCCGGGCGCGGGAGCTGAGCCTGAAGCCGATGGCCCGCATCGTCGCCACGGCCGTCGCCGGCGTCGATCCCGCCGTCATGGGCCTGGGTCCGATACCGGCCGTTCGCAAGGCCCTCGACCGGGCCGGGATCGGCGTCGCGGACCTGGATCTGGTCGAGCTCAACGAAGCCTTCGCCAGCCAGTCGCTGGCCTGCGTCCGTGAGCTCGGGCTCGATCCAGCGCGCGTGAACGTCGACGGTGGGGCGATCGCCCTCGGCCATCCGCTTGGCGCCAGCGGCGGGCGGCTGCTGACGTCGCTCGTCCACGGGCTGCGCCGGACGGGCGGCAGGTACGGTCTGGCGTCCATGTGCATCGGAGTCGGCCAGGGCATCGCCACCATCGTCGAGCGGATCGACGGGTAGTCGCGTGACGGAATCGAACGTGGGCGCCGCGGGCGTCGCGACGCGGCCAGCCCCGACCGAGCGGGCCCCGGTCATCGAGACGCGCGAGCTGCGCAAGCAGTTCGGCCGCATCGTCGCCCTGGCAGGCCTGACGATGACGGTGCGCCGCGGCGAAGTCTTCGGCTTCCTCGGACCCAACGGGGCGGGCAAGACGACGGCCGTCAAGCTGCTGCTCGGGCTGTCTGCGCCGAGCGCGGGCCAGGGCCGGGTCCTGGGGGCGCCGCTGGGCGACCTCGACACGCGGCAGCGAATCGGGTACCTGCCCGAGCTGTTCCGCTACCAGGGCTGGATGACGGCGCGCGAGGTTCTGGCGCTGCATTGCGAACTGGCGCGCCTGCCGCAGTCGAGCCGGCCGACCGGCATCGATGAGGCGTTGGAGCTCGTCGGGCTGGCCGACAGGTCGAACGATCGGGTCGAGACGTTCTCCAAGGGCATGCAGCAGCGCCTCGGGCTGGGCGTCGCCCTGCTCGGCCGGCCGGAGCTGGTGGTCCTCGACGAGCCCACGTCCGCGCTCGATCCGGTTGGGCGGCAGGACGTCCGGGCGATCATCGGCGCGCTGAGCGCTCGAGGCGTGACCGTCTTCCTCAACTCTCACTTGCTGACCGAAGTCGAGCGTGTCTGCGACCGAGTCGCCATCGTGGATCGAGGCCGGGTCGTGGCCGAGCTGACGATGGCGGACCTCGTCGTCGGTGGCGGCGTACGAGTTCGCGTGACCGGCCTGCCGGACGCCGCCGCCGTGGCCGGGCGTTTCGGCCGGACCCGCCTCGACGGGGAGTGGCTCGTCGTCGACGCGATCGCCGCCGAAGCGGTGCCCTCACTGGTCGCCGCCATCGTGTCCGGCGGCGGGGCGGTGCACGCCGTGATGCCGAGCCACCACACGCTCGAAGAGCGGTTCCTCTCGCTGCTGGGAGCGGCTCACGACGGCCCGGCGGACGGGGCCGCACCGCCCTCTGGCCCGGAGACTCGGGCGTGAACCACGGCGCGATCTTCGTCATCGCCCGCCTGACGCTGCGTGAAGCCTTCCGGCGCCGTTTGCTGTGGGCGCTGGTCGGGCTGACGCTGGTGCTGGTCGTCGCCACCGGCTGGCTCTTCGGCAAGGCCTCCGAGCTGAGCCCGCTCGAGGGCGGGACGCAGCAGCTCGTGTTGTCCCAGTTGCTGGTCATGATCGCGTTCATGTTCAGCTTCGTTCTGACGATGACCGCGGCCTTCGCCGCGTCGCCGGCGATCGGACCCGAAATCGAGAACGGCCTGCTACTGGCGGTCCTCGCGAGGCCGGTCCGGAGAGCGGACGTGCTGCTCGGCCGCTGGCTCGGGCTGGCCGTCGTGGTCGTCGGCTATGCCCTGGCCGCGGGCTACCTCGAGATCGGCGCGGTCTGGCTCACGACGAACTACACCCCGCTCGACCCGCTGGCGGCGCCGATCTACCTGGCCGGTGAAACCCTGATCCTGCTGACACTGGCCATCGTGTTCAGCACGCGGATCGCGCCGGTGGCATCAGGCGCGATCGCCGTCGTGGCCTTCGGGCTGGCCTGGATGGGCGGCGTGGCCGGCGGCGTCGGGAACGTACTTAACAACGACACGCTGCGGAACGCCGGGTTCGTCGCCCACCTTGCCCTGCCGAGCGACGTTCTCTGGGGAGGCGCGATGTATGCGCTGGAACCGCCGCCCGCCGTGCTGGCTGCCGCGGGAGACCAGGCTCGCATCTTCACGATCAGCCCCTTCTTCGCCGGCACGACGCCGCCGCTCGAGTGGCTGGCCTGGTGCGCGGTCTGGATCGTGGCCGCTCTGGCGATCGGCGTCCTCCTCCTGCGGCGCCGCGAGCTGTAGCCGCGGGGCCCGGTGGCCCGAGCATGACCGGCCGGACTTCGCGTCGGCTCATAGGCCACTTCCCCGACGACCGCCCCCGAGTGGGCCAGCGCAGGCAGGCGAGCGGTTACGGTAGGCTTAGGGCGTGAGCAAGAAGCAGGAGCCGACCTCCGACCCGGGCGACGTTGCAGCCGGAGCCGCCTCGACGCAGCCCGGACCTGCCTCGGACGAGCCCCGCCCGAAGCGGGTGGTCGTGGTGATGCCCGCGTACAACGCCGCCAAGACGCTCGAGCGGACGTATCGGGACATCCCGCATTCGATCGTCGACAAGATCATCCTCGTCGACGACGTTTCCAGGGACGACACCGTCGCGATCGCCCGGCAGCTCGGGCTGGACGTCATCATCCACCGCCAGAACCTCGGCTACGGCGGCAACCAGAAGACCTGCTACGACGCCGCCCTCGAGGCCGGCGCGGACGCGGTGGTCATGCTCCACCCGGATTATCAGTACGACGCCACGCGCATTCCCGCGCTCGTCGGGCCGATCCTCGAGGGCGAGAAGGACCTGATGCTGGGCAGCCGTTTCCTGGGCGACCCGCTGGCGGGCGGCATGCCGCGCTGGAAGTACGTCAGCAACCGCTTCCTGACGATGCTGGAGAACCGCGCTTTCGGACTCCACCTCTCGGAGTACCACACCGGTTTCCGGGCCTACAGCCGCGATCTCCTGGAATCGATCCCATACCGGCTCAACAGCGACGACTTCGTGTTCGACCAGGAGCTGGTCGCGCAGGCCGTCGCCTGCCGCATGCGGGTCGGCGAGATTGCGGTGCCGACTCGCTACTTCGAGGAAGCCAGTTCCGTCGGCTTCCGGCGCAGCGTCGTGTACGGGCTCTCGACCGTGAAGGTCGTGATGCGCTTCATGCTCCACCGGCTGCGATTGCGCCGCAGCCGCAAGCTCGACAAGCGAAGCCAGCCCACCCGGTGAGCGGCGCCCCGGCCGTCCAACCGAGACGGCGCGCCCAACTCTCGAAGTCGGGCGGCGGCGCGTGAGCCGGCGGCTGACGAACCGCCTGGGCCGCGGCGCCATCGGCGTGCTCATTTCGCTAGCGTGCGTCTACCTCGTGATCCGGGGCGTCGATCTGGGCAAGACCGCCGACCTCCTGGGCGGCGCCCGGCCCGGCTGGCTGGCGCTTGCCGTGGCCGCGGTCGCCGCCGACCTTGTCTTCCGGGCCCTGCGCTGGCAGATCCTCATCCGGCCGATCTGCCGCGTGCCGTTGCGGCGGCTGAGCGCCTACATGCTGGTCGGGTATCTCGCCAACAACGTCCTGCCGGCCCGTCTCGGGGAGCTGGTGAGAAGCCACTACCTGGGCGACCGCGAAGGCATCAGCCGAAGCGCCACGCTCGGCACCGTGGTCGTGGAGAGAATCGTCGACACGGTCGTGCTCGTCGCGATCGGCGCGTTCGCCATCCTGATCCTCAACGTCCGCGGCGTCGTCGTGAGCGCGATCCTCGTCGGCGTGGCGATCTCGGCGCTCCTGTGCGTCGCGCTGGCGGTGGCCCTGGCGGCGCATCGGCTGCCCGGGGCGGCCAGGGCGGCGGCTTTCCTCGGACGCTGGCCTCGCGTCGTCGGCGTCGCCACGCGGCTGCGCGACGGCCTGCGCGTCGCGGCTCTGCCCCGCACCGTCGCCGCGGCCGCGGTGCTCAGCGTGGCGGCGTGGAGCTGCACGGTCGTGGCGGTCCTGGCCGTCGGCCAGGCGCTCGGCATCCAGCTGACGGTCGGCGAGGGCGCGCTGCTGGCCGCGGGCACGAACCTGGCAACGGCGATCCCGTCCGGGCCGGGCTACCTCGGCACGTTCGAATACGCGGGCCAGACCATCGCCCTGGCATTCGGCCTCGGCGCGTCCGAGGGCCTGGCGCTGGCGCTGCTGATCCACGTTCTGACGCTGGCCGTCAGCTCGATCGGCGGCGCGGTCGCGCTCGTGCGCCTGGGGTGGTCCCACGACCGCCGCCCGGCCGCCCCGCCCGGGGTTTGACCGCCGCCGGCCGGAGCGCGACACACCCGCCGCGCGTTCCGGGGTGCGTGAGGGCCGAGACGGCAGCGCGTCCGAAGGCTATGGTTTGACCACGATGACGAACGACCAGCACCCAACTCTCGACGACGACGGCCGCTGGGTCGAGCAGGCCGGACGCCGCCTCGCCAACCTCGGTTTCGAGCTCGTCGAGGCGGATCGAGTCGCCGGCGACCCGGCCAGCCACCTCATCCTGGCGTTTCGGCCGGCGCCGACGCTGCACCATTTCGACCCCGAGACGGTCGACTGCTGGACGTGCGATTCGGGCCGCGGCAAGGCGGTCAAGCTCGACCGCGAATCGCACTATCCGATCTCATCGGAATACTCGTGGGGCCCGATCTCGGTCGTCGACCGCATGGGCGTCGCCAACCAGTTCCTCAGCTTCGGCGGCGCCCTACGAGCTCAGATGACCCCCGAGGCGACGGTCCTGATCGACTTCAGCTCGCACGCACCGATCCTGCGCGGCAGCGGCCACAGTCAGGCCGTCGATCCGCTCGGGGCAGAGGCCGGAGCCTTCTTCGCCCGAATCAAGGTGCCGATCGACTTCGTGCCCGGCGCAGAGGCGCTCGTCGCGAGCGCGTCGCCGTTGACGCTCTACTGCGCGTTCATCCAGAACGTTCGGGACCGGCTGACGCAGGCTCGCGGGCTGCGCGAGGCCAACCGCTGGCTGGCCGAATGGAGTTCGCGCGAGTCGCAGCGGATGGAGTCTTCCGCCGCCGAGCAGTGGCAGGCCGCGGCCGATCTGCGCCAGCAGCTCGACGCCGCCGAGGCCATCGCCCGGGAGTAGCGGGCCGGCCCACCGCAAGATAGAGCGACGGCGCCCTCACGGGCGCCGTCGATGCGTTTCTACGATCGTCTCCGCGCGGCCGCGGAGCGGCGAGATCAGGTCGGGCTGGCCGTCGGCGCCGCTGTAACCGTGGCCGCCGCCGTGGCCGTGGCGGAAGCCGAAACCGTGGCCGTGGCCGTGGCAGAGTTGGACGCGCCGGCCGAGCTCGAGGCGCCGGCGGAGCCGGACGCCGACGGGCTGGCCGACGGGTTCAGGGCCTTGTCGATGGCGGCGGAGAGGACGGCGTACGTGTAGTCGGTGGCAAGCGTGCTGTTGATGTAGATCGACGGCGTGCCGGTGGCGTCGGAGGGAACGGACGTCTGCTCCGCGGCCACCTCGGCCAGGTGCGTCCCGTTCTTGACGCACGGTTCGAAGGTGGTCATGTTCAGGCCGGCATCCTGACCCAGCAGGATGAGTCGGGAGATCGTGAAGGCGCCCGCGGACTCGCTGGGCGACTGGTTGGTGAACAGCCAGTCGTGGAAGGGCCAGAAATCGCCCTGGTCGTTGGCGCAAAGCGCGGCGTTGGCCGCGTCCCGTGACTCGGTGCTGGGCGGCGTCGAGTGCGAATCGATCGTCAGCAGATCGTGGAAGACGAGCTTGGCCTTACCGGTCTTGATGTAGTTGGTCACCAGTTGCGGCTCGTCGTTCGTCGTGAAGTCGAAGCATGCGGTGCAGCGGAAGTCTTCCCAGGCGTCGATCGTGACCTTGGCATCGGCCTGCCCGAGCGTGCGTCCATTGGAGGGCACGCCGCTCGGCGTCACGACGAACGGAGTGATGGGGCTCGCCCCGACCGAGCCGTTCGCCTTCTGGTTGGTCAGCAGGTAGGCACCGCCGATGACCACCGCGCCGATGGCGATGGCGACGACCGTCCACATCATGAGAGAGCCGAAACCGCTGCCCGAGGTTCCGGACGTGCCGGCCCGGGCGAGCGCCCGGTTGGCCTCTCGATTCGCCAGGCGTTGCTGCCGGGCCGAACGCCGGCTGGTCGGCGGGGCGCCCTTCGGGGCGGGAGTCGGTCGACCGTTCGGACGGCTTTGAGTCATCGAGGCATGCCCTCTTTCGAAGTGGTTGAGGCCCGCCGGTCAGGCCGATTCGTCCGCCGACACCAGCTGCGGTTTCGGCGTCCGTAGGTAGACCCACAGGGCGATCAGGAAACGAAGGACGAGCGAGACACCGTAGGACTCGCACCAGATGCAGACGGCGTGGATGAGGAACAGCTGGGCGAACTGGAACCACCCCTCGAACAGCACGCCGATCAGTGACAACCCGTAGTGCAGCAGCAGAATCTTGTAGTTGTTGGTCCGCCACCAGTAGATCGCCAGGCAGAAGAGCGTGACCGAGAGGATCACGCCGTAGACGGCCACCGGCACGTAGAAGAACGGCCGCGTGTACGGGCTGTTCTGGACCGTGTGGCAGCCGCTGAGGAAGCCGCTCCGCGGGCACGGGACCTGGCCGCCGGTCAGCTCTTCTAACGAGAGCATGGAGGCGATGCCCAACCCGACGAGGTCCAGCGCGGCCAGCACCAGACCGGGATGAATGTGCCGGATGCGGCTCCAGAGGCCGGCGAGCCCGGAGGGCTCGTTGGCCAGCGATGTATCCGTCATGCTCCTGCTTTCGACTTGCTCGATCGGGCGGCCCACGCCCGGCCCGAACGCTCGCCTATGGTACCCGACTCGCGCTCCGGCCTGCCCCACGCCGCCGAGCCGCGGTCGCCTACCGCGTCGCGATGAATTCGTCGAGCTCGACCGCCGTTGGCATTCCCTCGCGGGCTCCGACGTGCGTGGTGGCGAGCGCGCCCGCGGCCACGGCTCGGCGGACCGCTTCCGCTAGGGGCCTGCCCTCGGCTATCGCGGCGGCCAGCGCACCGTTGAAAGCGTCTCCGGCGCCGGTGGAGTCGACCGTGGAAACGCGCTCGGCCGGAACCTCCCAGACGCGCACGCCATTCGAGCCGGGTCCCGCGTCGGGCGGCGCGGCCTGTGCCGCCGGTTCGAGGGGAACCAGCGGGTTCGGCATCGCCGGCACCGCCGGCACCGCCGGCACCGCCGGCTTCGCCGCGCCGAACCCCGAGCCTTCGCGCTCCAGGACCATCACGCCGGCCGCGCCCAGGGTGACGATGACGGCCTTGCGGACGCCCGGACCGTCCGGACCGGGATCGAGGAGGAGCCGCGCCCGAGACGGGATCTCCTGGCTCGCGTCCGTCCTGCGGCCGGTCCGGCGAGCCTCGGTGTGGAGGAGCATCGCCAGCTCGTTGCGGTTGGGCGTGACGATGTCGGCCAGGGAGAAGATCGAGCGATCGATGCCGGTTGCCGGCGCAGGGTTCAGGATCGTCGTGGCTCCGGCCGCACGGGCGCAGGTGAGCGCCTCGCGAACCACGTGGAGCGGCACTTCGTTGCACAGGAGCACGACGTCGCCGACAAGCCGTCCGAGGCGGCTCAGGCAATCTCGCACGTAGCCCGCCTCGATGGCGCCGTTGGCCCCTGGGATGACCACGATCTGGTTCTCGCCGTTGGCGTCGAACAGGATCAGGGCGACCCCCGTGGGCTGGCCCGGCAGCGAGGCGACCATGGACACGTCGACTCGTTCGGTCACCAGC
Source organism: uncultured Anaerolineaceae bacterium (assembly GCA_964529245.1). GTDB lineage: Bacteria > Chloroflexota > Limnocylindria > Limnocylindrales > CSP1-4 > Fen-1039. The sequence continues at coordinate 221 of CAZGUS010000023.1, read as the reverse complement.
GCCCGCCGGGCCTCGACCTCGAACGCGTCGTCGCCCAGGGCGCCGATGAACAACGTCGGGCGGCGCAACCTGGCGGCGGCAACGGCCTGGTTGCCGCCCTTGCCGCCGTGGTGCCGGTCGTAGCTCCCGCCCGTGACCGTCTCGCCCGGGTGGGGCAGATGGGGCACGCGCGCGACAAGGTCGATGTTGACCGAGCCGACCACGATCACGCGGCCGCTCAT
>CAZGUS010000022.1:1314-25408 GCA_964529245.1 uncultured Anaerolineaceae bacterium | reverse complement strand
CTTGGAAGGCTGACGCTCTACCGACTGAGCTACTCCCGCTCGGTTCGTGCTCGACTACAGCGCATGACTGTAGGATCTGGGCCGTCGCGATCGGTCCGCGGACTCCCAAACGGCCTGATTGTACCGATTCGAGCTACTGGGCCCCAGCCGCGGCGCACGACGGAGGCGGCAAACGTGACATCGATCCAGTCGGAAGTCCGAGGCCTCCTTGCGATTTCGGGAGCCGTTCTCTACAACAACGCCTACGGCAAGGGCGACATCCACGACTACCGGCAGCTGGTGTTTCGCGATCAGGACGCGGCGGGGTGGGAGTGGGAATGGCCCGACAGCGGCGGGTCGGCCATGAAGAGCTACCCCGAAGTCCTCGCCGGCCGATCGCCATGGAGCGAGGCCGAGGCAGGCGACCTGCTGCCCCGCAGGCTCGCCGAAATGCGCCTTGCGATCGACTTCGACTTCACGACGGTGGCCAGCGGGCGCTGGTGCGAAAGCTTCGACTTCTGGATCACGAGTTCCGATCGACCGACCACGGCCGACATCGTGAGCAACCTGTGCGTCTGGACCACCAAGCACGGGGTCGAACCGGCTTACAACGGGCGCCACACGACGTTGACGATCGGTGGACGGACCTACGACGCCATCTTCGAGACCCCTGCCGACCAGCCAGCCAAGCCGTGGAAGACGCTCTGCCTCGTGGACGCGGAGCTCAGGAGCAAGGGAAGCCTCGAGCTGGGCCGCTGGTGGACGCCATGATCGATCACGGGCTGGCGCAGCCGACCGACTTCCTCGCCACCGCCGAACTCGGCAGCGAGGTCGCCTATGGCCAGGGCCGGACGACGATCCGCACGTTCAAGCTGAGGTAGACACCGCAACTACGGCAGCCCTTGGGCCGGGATGTGTATCCGGGTTGGCGCGCCGACGGACCGCAGCAGTCGCGCTCGCCGGCCATCTCCAGGTCTGCCGGCTGTTCCCGGAGCTTGGGCCATCTGAGACGGCCGGGACGGGCACGAGGAACTCACCCCAAGGCCGGATGAGACCAGCGGCCCGGCGCTCGCCCGAGCTCATATGAAGGGCCGTCATGACGGCCCTTCGCCCAGGCAGGACACTCCGGCGCGAATGGCATCTCAAGCACCCGAACCCCGCAACCTAAACCCGCGAGACACGAGCGCTCCGCTTCGGATCCGACGGTCCGAACCTGCCCGCGCTGCTCTGCCCGATCGTCAGCCGTTCGGCAAGACGGTCGACCTCGCGCGTCGGAGCGATCCGACCGGTGCGTCGGACGCGCGCGGAACGTGAATACGCCCGACATGCCGGACGAGAACACCACGCGTCTAAACGTGTTCATCTCGCTCGGCGTGAACGGCGTCGAGACACTCGCCCTCGGGTCGGCGGCGTGGATGACGGGTTCCGTCGGACTGCGGGCTCAGACCGCAGCCAATGCCGCCGACCTGGCCGTCGTGGCCTTCCTGCTGATCGGAGTGCTCAGCAGCGCTCGTCCTGCCGACGACAGCCATCCATTGGGCTACGGGCGCGAAAGGTTCTTCTGGTCGCTGTTCGCAGCCCTCGGGATCTTTGTCGGCGGCGCCGGACTGGCGCTCGCGGGAGCCGTCGACTCCGGGCTGCACGCCTCGACCGTCGACCACTACGCGATCGCCTACTTCGTCCTGGCAACGACCGTGGCCCTCGACACGTTCGCTCTCGTCGTCGCGTTGAAGCCGATACGGAGCGAGGCGGCGATCCGAGGCATCTCTCTGCGCGCCCAGGCCCGGAGGAGCACGGACCCGGCTGCGCTGACTGTGGTCATCGGCGGGGCATGCGCCGTGCTGGGTGCCATCGCGGCCGCCGCGGGTCTGGTCGCGAGCCAGCTGACCCGAAGCTCGGCGCCCGACACCGCGGCGAGCGCCTTCATCGGGCTCGTGCTCCTCCTCGCGTCGATCGTCCTGCTCCGAGCGAACCGCGCCCTCCTCTCCGGTCGCGGTGTCGCGATCTCTGTTCTGCGCGAGATGCACAGTGTCGTCGCCGCTCAGCCGGGGATCGTTGCGGTCCCGGATCTGTTCGCCGTCGTGGTCGGACCTTCGAGCTTGATCATCGAAGGCGACGTTACCTTCGCACACGACTTGACCGTGGCGGACGTGGAGCAGGCAATCATCGGCGCTACGGCCGCCCTGCGCGCACGTTGGCCGTCCGTGGACTACGTCTACTTGACGCCGGTGCCGAAGGCCAGGTCACGTCGTACCTCACGCCCCTCGAAAACGCGACTTGCGGTTGCCGGCCACGCCTCCGCCACCGGCCGCGCCTCGGTGGCCGGTACGCCAGTCGCAGTTCCACCCATGACGGACCGTCATGACGCCTCGGCCCGCGGCGGACACACTGCCTGAGCGTCCGGGCACCTTGCCCGTATGCGCAGGTCCCACCCGTACTCCACGGGAACCCGGGCCACCAAATCGTTCGTATGGCCGGCCTCGAGCCCGCAGGACGGAGCTATCAAAATGGCAGACGGTGTGGATCTTGTCGTCATCGGTTACCCCGATGAGGCCACCGCGGAGAAGGCCTACGAGGTCGTCCTCCAGCTCGAGCACGACCTTGTCATGCAGGTCGCCGGAGCCGCCGTCGTGGTCAAGCATGCCGACGGCAAGGCCAAGATGGTCACCAAGACCGGAGCCACGCGGGCGGGCGCCATGATGGGCGGATTCTTCGGGCTGCTGTTCGGACTTCTGTTCCTGATCCCCGTCGGCGGCTTGATCCTCGGCGGAATCATGGGCGCGGTCATGGGTACCTTCACCGGCTGGGGAATCAAGGACGACTTCCGCCAGCGAGCCCAGGATGTGCTCAAGCCCGGCACGGCGGCGCTCGTTCTATTCGTGAAGAAGTGGACCGAGGACAAGGCCCTCGCGGCGCTCGCACCCCTTGGCGGCGAGGTCCTCAAGACGTCCCTCTCCGATGAGGCGACCAAGGAGATCAACGACGCCCTCGAAGCGGATTGAGGCGTCGCGTCGATCAGGCTCCAAAAGTAGCTTGCGCTGGCAAACAGCCACCGCCACACGGCGGCCCGACGCCGGAGGTGCATAAATGAAGGTTCTCCTCGCCGTGGACGGTTCCACGTCATCCGACCGAGCGGCCTCACTGGTCGCGAACCTGGCCTGGCCGATGGGCAGCTCGATCGAGGTCCTCACCGTCTATCCCGGCACGGCCACGATGTTCGACATGCCAGGGGTGGTGCTGACTTCCGAGGTCGTCCAGGAGACAGAAGATGCGATGGCGGCCGAGGCCAGGCGCATCGTGATCAAGGTCGCCCGCAGAATCGCCGCGCCCGACCTGACGATCCAGACACAGGTCATCCGCGGCCGGGCCGCGACGGCCCTCCTCGATCAAGTGTCCGAGTTCAAGGCCGACCTGGTCGTCGTGGGCAACCGGGGGCGTGGCCCGATCGAATCGGCGGTCCTGGGCTCCGTTTCCGCCGAGGTCGTCGACCATAGCCCGGTACCGGTTCTGGTCGCCCGTCGCGATCACATCGCCCGCATCCTGTTGGGAGAAGACGGCTCCAAGAGCGCCGCGACCGCGGCCGACATCGTTCGCCGCTGGTCTGCGCTCCACGGCTCTCCGATACGCGTCTTGAGCGTCGCGGACGTGGACCCACAGTGGAATCCGTGGCTGCAAGGGGCGGAGATGCGGACGGCTCAGGCCGCCAGCGCAGCCAGCTTGCACGAGCACCAGGAAGCTCTGTCTCGAAGCACGGCCGCCGCCCTCGAGAAGGCCGGGCTCGTCGCCGAGGGCATGGTGGAGGACGGAAACCCCGCGCATCGACTCATCGAGGCTGCCGCGAACTGGGATGCCGATCTCATCGTCGTGGGCTCGCACGGCCATGGGGGTCTCGGACCGATTGTCGGTAGCGTGGCTCGGGCGGTTCTGTATCACGCCCCGTGCTCCGTCCTAGTGGTGCCGGAACCGCCGGCGTCACTCGGAGGGCACCATGGATGAGTTGCTCGCCCGAGAACTCGTCGCGCGCGAGCGAACGCGAGTCGAAGCGCTGCTCTCGGAGCAGACCGGCGAGATCCACGCCGATGGGTCTCTTCAAGGCCAGCAGACCGGAGAGTACGAAGACATCGGTAGCTCCCTCGACTCGGAGTCGGTTTCGGTCGCCCTCGCGGCCGACCTCCGCAACCAGCTCGCCGCCGTCGGTCGCGCCGAGGCTCGCATAGCGCGCGGCACGTACGGGCGTTCGGTCCAGAGCGGGCTCCCGATTCCGGACGAACGGCTCGAAGCAAAACCTCTGGCCGAGCGAACGGTCGAGGAGCAGCGACTCTACGAGGCCGACCTGGCTCGATAGCAGAACCGACGACACCCAACGGCGATCAGGGAGGGGGCGAGCCCGACCGCGACCACCACGCCCAGGTTCACCGGCTTCCGGATTACGTACTGTCATGACGGCGAGCCGGCCAGGCACCACATTGACATTCGCCGACTCGGTCGGCGAGATGGAAGGCCAGGGGCCGATCTGGCCCGCAGATGCGGGCCCGATTGCCGGCCCACGGTCTACCAAAGGAGACTCGAATGGCTCGTGTGGAATACAAGGTGGAAAAGGTGCACTGGCAGGACGAGCCAGAGACTCGTCTCGACCAGCTCGTAGAGCAGCTCAATGTTCTGGCCAAGGATGGCTGGCGGGTCGTGAGCGTGGATCTCATGGCCCACGGTTCGTTCGCCACCAAGGTGCTGCCCGTCCTGCTGGAGCGCGAAGTCACGGTCTAGCGGGAGCATCGCTCCCCTCTTCGGAACTCATGGAGCTGAGGCCGTCGACCCCGGCCGCCTCAGCTCTGCCGGGGCGGCTGGTCCAGCACGCCGCAGCGCGATCGAGGTCGTGACTGCCGATCCGGGGGACAGTCCGATTGATCCGGCTTCCGATTGATCCGGCCCAGGAGGTCATCGTGAACGAGCGCCGCTCCCGTGAACTCGTTGCCCGCGAGCGGACGCGAGTTGAAGCCCTGCTGGCAACGCAGGTCGGCGACATCCGGGCCGATGGGACCCTCCGACGTCAGCAGACCGGAGAGTACGAGGACGCCGCCAGCGAACTCGACTCGGAAGCGATTTCGGTCGCCCTCGCGGCCGATCTGCGCGAGCAGCTCGCCGCCGTCGGCCGCGCCGAGGAGCGCCTCGCCCAGGGCACCTACGGCAAATCGATCGAGAGCGGCCTACCTATCCCCGACGAGCGACTCGAGGCTGAACCCCTCGCCGAACGCACCGTCGAGGAGCAGAGGGACTACGAGAAGCACCGATCCAGGAGGCTGCCGTGACCACCGATATCACTACGTCCAGCCGGTAGCACGCCGAGAAGGTCCGGCGACTCGTCAGGCTGAGCGGCACGGACCGGATCGCCTCCAGCTCCGACGAGGTCATCAGCGGACGGACGGCCAGGGCCTGGAGCGGGAACGGGACGCCGGTGTGTTGGGGTTGCCTGCCGATCAGTCTTCGGGAAGCGCGGCGAAGTCCTTCTTTGTCTTCATGTACCAGCGCATTCCGCCGACGGGGTTCTTCCATCTGCCCTGCATGGCCTTCAGGGCCTCCTTGTGACCTTCGTCGCCTCCGGCGACCACTTCCTTTAGATGGGCATCCTGTGCCTTGATGACGTCGTCGGCCGTGTTTCCATGGAACGGGGCGGCGCACGGTCCGCCCATCTGCGTGCATGTCATTGTTTTCATGTTTGCGACCTTCTGCTGGCGGGTTCAGTGGAGGCACGATCCAGGCCGGCTGATCCGCGCGGCCGGCGAATTGGTCGTGCAAGATATGGGAGGCGAGCTTCTGCAGGGCGGAATGGGCGCGGTCCATGTAAGCCGGATCGGTCAGGCCGTCGCCTTCTGGGCGACCTTCGCCGGCTGCAGGATCCGGATGGCGTTGCCGAAGGGGTCGCGGACGCCCATGTCGGTGCCGTAGAAGTGGTCGGTCGGCTCCTGGGTGAAGTCGGTGACGCCACGCGCCTTGAGGTTTTCGTAGAGGGCACGACAGTCGTCGGTCTGGATGACGAGACCGCCCATGGCGCCCTTGGCGATCAACTCGCGGAGCTGAGCGGCGGTGGCTTCATCCTGCACCGGCGGGCCCGGCTCCTGGAGGAAGATCTCGATCCCCGGTTCGCCGGGGGCGCGGACCGTAAGCCAGCGGAAGGGGCCCTGGTGGATGTCCTGGGCCTTCTCCAGCCCGAGTTTGGTGACGTAGAAGTCGAGAGCCTCGTCCTGGTCGAGGACCATGACGGAGGCGACGTTCAGCTTGATCATCGCTTGTCTTCTCCTGGCGAGGTCTTGTGCGGAGGACCCTTATGCTACGGAGCAGCCGCCCCGGTGGCTTCTCCAAAACTGCTCGATCGCGGGGCGGCTGCCGCGGCCCGCGCCGCCCCGGTCGCCGCCACCGGCCGCGTGGTTGCCATCTGGAAACAGTGGGGCGCGGCTATCGGCTCATGAGCCAGGCGGTAGTTGGAGGGCGTCTCGCCGACGATCATCCGGAAAGTGCGGCTGAAGGTCCCCAGGCTGCCGAACCCGACGTCGAGGCAGATGTCGGTGACGCTGCGGTCGGTCTCGCGCAGCAGGAACATCGAACGCTCGACCCGCCGGCGCTGCAGGTAACGGTGCGGCGTCTCGCCGAAGACGGCGCGGAAGGTGCGGATGAAATGCGCCTCGGAGACGCAAGCCACCGCCGCCACGGCGCGGATGTCGAGCGGCTCCGCGTAGGCGCGGTCCATCGCGTCACGGGCGCGCAGCAAGCGCCGGTTCACGTCCTCGATCTGTCGGCTCACATTGCAACGCTACGCCGTCGGGAGCATGTGCTCGCTCCGGCTCGAGGCTTGTTCCACGAGAGCGAACCGTCCGCGCCCTCGAAGGGTCGCGGCGGGCGCCGGCCTCCCCTTGCCGACCCGGAGCTCGCCGAACTTGGCCGTTGGATGTGACAGTCGGGCGATCTAAGATTGGCCGGCCCGTCGACCGTCGGGCGGCGCGTCGTGGGCACGCCAGATCTCGACGGCAGGTGGGCCGCCCGGTCGGTCGCCGGGCTTGACGCGTTGGGGGCGCACGGGGTCGGGAGAATGGATCGAACCGAGGTCGACAGGGCTCGCGGCCGCCGAGAGGGCCGGACCGTCGATGCTGGCGCCGCCAGAGTCGCAGCCGCGTTCGAGAACGCGGGCGTGATGATGCTCATCTTGCGAGCCGCCGACGGGACGATCGTCGACGTGAACTGCGAGTTCCTGCGCGAGACCGGCTACGAACGAGGGGACGTGGTCGGTAAGACGTCGCATGACCTCGACCTCTTCGCCGACCAGGAGGTCGCGGACCGAATCGCCCGGGACTTACGAACTCATGGCCGCGTCCGGGATCTCGAGGCGCGCGTGATAAGCCGGCGCGGCGACGTCGTATACGCCGTGCTCTCGAGCGAGCCGTTCCTCGTGGACGGCGTGCCGCACGTCATCACGACGGTGTTCAACACCACGGCCCGACATGAGGCCGAGGAGGCGCTGCGGACAAGCGAGCAGCGGTATCGCAGCCTGATCGAGCAGACGGCCGACGGCGTGCTGCTGCTCGATTCCGAAGCGCGAATCATCGACACCAACCCCGCGATGGCGGAAATCCTCGGGCGTCCGATCGACGAGTTGCGCGGCACCCTCTGGCCCGACTACGTCGATCCCGCCCAGCTGGCGGAGCTGCCGTTCCTCCGGCCGGAGCTGGAGGCCGGCCAACCGGTCGTCTTCGAGCGGCGCGTCGTCCGGCCCGACGGCACGATGCTGGAGCTGGAGCTGCACGCCCGCCAGTTCGCCGAGGGCCGCATGCTGGGGACGGTGCGCGACGTCGGCGCCCGCAAGGCGGCCGAACGCGAACGCGCCAGACTCACCCAGGCCATCGAGCAGTCGGCCGAATCGATCATCATCACCGACCCGGCCGGCTCGATCGTGTACGTGAACCCTGCCTTCGAGACGGAGACGGGCTTCTCGCGCGATGAGGCGCTCGGCCGCGATCGCGGCAGTCTCTATACGAATGAGGCCGCCCGCAGCCTCTATCGGGTGGCCCTGGACGCCGTCGCGCGGGACGGAAGTTGGTCGGGCGAGGTCCCGACCGCCACGAAAGACGGCAGGGTCCTGATCGAGGCGACCAGGGTTTCGGCCGTCAAAGGTTCGTCCGGCGCCATCGTCAACTACGTCTCCATGCAGCGCGACATCACCCGCGAGCGCGATCTGGAGGACCAGCTTCGCCAGGCCCAGAAGATGGAGGCCGTAGGCAGGCTCGCGGGAGGTGTCGCCCACGATTTCAACAACCTGTTGACGGCGATAGCCGGTTTCAACGAGCTGGCCGCGGCCGAGGCCGAACCCGGCAGCGAGGTGGCCGAGTACCTGGCGGAGATCCGCCGATCGGCCGACCGGGCGACGGCGTTGACGCGCCAGTTGCTGGCGTTCGGCCGTAGAACGGTTCTGCAGCCCCAGGTCCTGGACCTGAACCGAGTCGTAGCCGAAGTCGCTCCGATGCTGCGGCGGATCATCGGCGACGACATCCGCCTCGAAGTCGAGGCAGACCCGAGCCTCGGATGGACGCGGGCCGACAGGGGGTCGATCGAACAGGTCATCGTCAATCTCGCCGCCAACGCGCGCGACGCCATGCCCGGCGGTGGCAGGCTGACCATCTCGACCGAGAATGCCGTTCCGGGCGACTGCTCCCCCGCCGAGAACTCGGCGGTCCGCGCCGGGAACTACGTGCGCATGTCCGTGGCCGATACCGGCGCGGGCATGGACGCTTCTACGGCCGAACACATCTTCGAACCGTTCTTCACGACCAAGGAACGCGGCAGCGGCACGGGCCTGGGCCTGGCAACGGTGTTCGGGATCGTGAGCCAGTCCGGTGGCCGCGTGACCGTGACGTCCACACCCGGTCGGGGCTCGACGTTCCGGATCGACCTCCCGGCGATCGAGCCCGAGCCGGAAGAGGCGGTCGAGCCCGAAGCGGCCGGTTCGGCCACGCCGGGCCGCGAGACGGTGCTGGTCGTCGAGGACGAACCGGCTGTGCTCAGCTTCGCCGCGCGGCTGCTGGAGCGGAACGGCTACACGGTCCTGCGGGCCACCAGCGGCGACGAGGCAGTGGAAGTCGCGCGGCGGTTTGCGGGGCAGATACACCTGCTCTTCTCGGACCTCGTGATGCCCGGCCTGACCGGCTACGAAACGGCATCGGCGGTTCGCGCCACACGGCCCGAGACCCGGCAGCTGTTCGCTTCCGGCTACAGCGAGGCGATGAACTCGAATCCCCAGGGGCCCGCCGGGCGGTATCCCTTCGTGGCGAAGCCATACGCAGTCGACACTCTCTTGCGGGCGGTTCGGGCGGCCCTGTCCGGGGAGTGACCGCGGCGGAGTGGCGGGGCCGAGTGGCGGAGTGGCGCGGCGGAGTGGCGCGGCGGAGTGGCGCCCGCCGTCGCTCAGCCGGCGGTTTCGCCCACCGATCGCTGCATCACGATCGTGTCGAGCCAGCGGCCGTACTTGAACCCGACCGCGACAAGCCGGCCCGCCAGCCGGAAGCCGTGGCGCTCGTGCAGTGCTTGCGACGCGCCTCCTCTGCCGTCACGTTCGGTCGAGATGACTGCGATCACTTCCCGCATCCCCGCCGCACGACACTCGGTCAGGACCGCCCCGAGCAGCGCCGTGCCGATACCCTGCCCCACGGCATCCGGGGCGAGGTATATCGAATCTTCGACGGTCTGGCGGTAGGCCGGACGCGGCCGCCACCTCGAGCAGAAGGCATAGCCGACGACCTTGCCGCCGACCTCCGCGACGAGGAACGGCAGGCCGAGGCCGCCGATCTCGTCGAGGCGACCCCGCCAGTACTCGACCGCGGGCGGTTCCAGCTCGAACGTGGCGATGCTGGTTTGCACGTAATGGGCGTAGATCCTCGCGACCGCGGCCATATCGTCGGGGACGCACGGTCGAATCGTCGCTGCCGGCGCCGCGCCCGGGTTCGTGGCCGGATTCGTGGCCGGATTCGCTGCGCGGGGCGCCGCGCCCGGGTTCGTGGCCGGATTCCCGGCGCCGGACGCCGCTCCCTGGTTCGTGGCCGGGTTCGTGGCCTGGTTCGTGGCCGGCCTGTCGTCGCCGACGTGAGCTCCATCCATGCCGTTCGTCATCCTGCCGCCGCCTCCAATCCGTTCGGCCGCGATCATATCGGCCGTGGACGCGGGGCGCCGGGCCTGACACGAGGGGCGGCGCGGCGGCCACGTGGTCACGCGGCCACTTGGCCACGCGGCCACGTCGGCGCGGGCGCAGGCCCGGGCCTCGCGGCCCGTAGAATGGCTCGGTGCACACCCCCGGCCGCTGACGCGGCGGCTCACGATGCCAGCCCACATGCCCGCCACCCTGCCGCGTCTCGTCGCCATCGAGGCAATCCACGTCCGAGTTCCGTTTCGACGGCCGCTCCTCGACGCGACGGGCGAGTTCACGCATCGGCGCTCGTGGCTCCTGCGCCTGGTCGACGAGGCCGGCAACGAGGGACTCGGAGAAGCGGCGCTCGATCCCTTCGCGACCGATGTCACAACCGGCGCCCTGGCCCGGCTGATCCGCGAAATCGTCCCGGCGCTGGCCGGCTCGAACCTGCCGCTCTGGTCCGCGCTGGCGGCCGAAGGCGAACCGGGCCGGGCCGCCATGGCTGCGATCGAAGGTGCGGTCCTCGCCCTGATGGCCGCCAGAGAAGCGGCCGATCCGCCCGCGGCCGTCACTGGCACTCTGGCCGGCACCGGACCGGCCGCCGTTGCGAGCGTCGCCCCGATCCCAGTCAGCGCGACAATCGCCTACGCCGCACCGGAGGCCGGGGCGGACGCCGCCGCGCAGGCGATCGAACTCGGGTTCGGGACGCTGAAGCTGAGGGCCGGTTTCGAGCGGACGACCGACCAGCTCGTCGACCGGCTGCGAGCCATCCGAGGGGCCGTCGGCCCGGAGCCGCGCGTGCGCATCGACGCCGGCGCCGCCTGGGACCTCGACACCGCGACGGAGAGGATCGCCGCCCTGGAACCTTTCCGGATCGAATTCGTGGAGCAACCGCTGGCCGCCTGGGACATCACCGGTCACGCTGCACTGCGCGAGCGCGTCGGCGTTCCGATCGCCCTGGACGAGAGCGTCGACTCGGAGGGCGCCGCGCGCGCCGCCCTGGCCGACGGCGCCGCCGACGTGCTGGTGGTCAAGCCCGTGCGCGTCGGCGGGCTGGCAGCGACGATGCGGATAGCCGAGTCCGCCTCCGCCGCCGGAGCGCTGGTCGTGCTCGGCACCTACTTCGAGACCGGCGTCGGGATCGCGGCGGCTCTCCGGATCGCGGCGGCGATGCGGGACGGGCGCGCCACCAGAAGCCGTGCAGTCGAGACGGCGCACGGCCTGGCCACCGCCGGCCAGCTCGTCCACGACCTGCTGGCCGTGCCGCTGTCGATCGTGAAGGGCCGGATGGCAGTTCCGGTCCGAGTCACGCTCGAGCCGGCCGAGGTCGATCGGTACGCGCTGGAGCGCTTCGAGGTTCTGACGTAGTCCGAGCGAACCGCCCAACCGCCGGTCTGCGGTCACATGCCGGCGCAGCCAAAAAGTGCATGATTGCGCTATGAAATATCCCGAGCCTTCATTGCGCGAACTCGATTGCGTCATCGTCGGCGGCGGCGCGGCCGGACTGTCGGCAGCCGTCAACATGGCGCGCATGCGCCGCGGCGTTCTGCTCGTCGACGAGCGCGACCGGTTCCGCTGGCAGCACACCATCCACAACTACCTGGGCTTCCCGGACGGAGTTTCCGCCACCGAGATCCGCCGGCTCGGTTGGCGCCACGCGGCCAGGTACGGAGCGGAGCTCCTGCTGGGCCACGTCGCGACCGCGACGCGGGAGGGCGATCGGTTTCGGGTGCGGATCGAGCGCCTGCCCGAGAGCGGGGCGGCTCGAGGGGCGCCTGGGCCGGCAGTCGCGCGCGACGAGGAGATGGCTCGGCTTTTCGGCGAGGTTCCGCAAGACGGTCCGCTGGAGGTCCTCGCCCGCACCGTGATCCTGGCCACCGGCGTTTTCGGCCACTTCCCGGACTTCCCCGGCCGTGACGATTGCGTCGGGCAGAGCCTGTTCTGGTGCACCCATTGCGACGGCTACGGATCGATCGACCGCGTCGTGGGAGTGGTCGGCCACGACGAGGACGCGGTCCAGACCGCCCTCGACCTGCTCGTGTTCACCAGCCGAGTGACGCTCGTTGCCGGGCGCACCGAGGGCTTCGAGGTCCCAGGTTCGAGGCTGGCCGAACTGGCGGCGAACGGCATCGCCGCCCACGCCTGCGCCGTGGCCGAGTACGCCAACGTGGACGGCCAGATGACCGCGCTCGTCCTGGACGATGCCGCACGGACGCGGATTCCCGTCGAGCAGGTCTACACGATCCGCCGGACGAGGGCCGCCAACGATCTGGCCCGCCAGCTCGGGCTGGAGCTGAACCCGCTGGGCCAGATCGTGGTCACCTCGGAGCAGCACACCAACGTCTCCGGCGTGTACGCCGCCGGCGACAACACCAGTCTGCACGACCACCAGATCAGCGCGGCCGCACACGAGGGCAACCAGGCTGCCTGCGGCGCCAACTACTATCTGTACACGCCCGCCCAGCGCGCCCCCGGCGACGCCTAGCTCCGCCGGGCTCCGGTTCGGCCGTCCCAGTAGTCGGCGACCTAACCAGAGGTCCCGGTGCCGGACCGGTATGAGCTGCCGCTGCACATAGCCGCAAAGTCACACCAGCCGCAGGCGCGAGCGCTCGGCGTCGGGACGAAGCTGCTGCCGCGAATCTGTCGGGCTCGATCCGCCAGACCGGCGCGGAGGCCGTCCATCGCCGCGTCCGTGCAGTCCGCGCTGAGCCGGCGGTCCTGTTCGACGAAGTAGAACGTGACTCGCTCGGGCAGGCCCAGCCCCAGCGCGTCGCGGCAGGCCAGCGCGTAGATCGAGAGCTGCAGGCTCGAGCCGGCATCCTCGGGCATGCTCTCGATGCCCGTCTTGTAGTCGATCAGCTCGACCCGGCCCGACGGCAGCCGATCGACTCGATCGACGAAGCCGGCGACGGTGGCCACGAATCCCAGGTCCAGCGGCAGGCGGAGGCGGAAGCGGAGCTCTTCGCCGAACGTTCGGCCGCGATCCGGCGAGGCGCCCGACTCGGCGGCCCAGAAGCGGTCGAGCATGGGCTCTGCGCGCGCCATCCAGGCAGCGGCGCCCGCCTCGGCGGGCAAAGAGGTCGCGGCCCAGGCCGACTCGAAGAAGCGCCCCAGGTCCGCCCTGGTCGGCGGCGAATCGCCGCGATCAAGACGTTCGCGCCGCTGACGGGTGAACGCCTCGAACGCAGCGTGCGCCGCCGTACCGAACTCGGCGGCCGGACGGACCTGGTCGGCAGGGACCCGGCACAGGTAGCGCAGGGCGTACTGGCGCGGGCACCTCTGGAAGGCATCGAAGGCGCTGTAGCTGAACCAGGCCGGCCGATCGACGAAATCGAACGGCGACCCTCCGGCGGTGACGTGCGCCGCCATGACCTGATGATCCGGCCTCTCAGGCTGCCGGTCCCCTGCCGGCTTGACTCCGCTCCAGACGATGTTCTGCATACGAGGAGCCTGCGTCGCGGCCGTGCCACCTTGCCTGTCACGGCGCAGAAGCCTGCGCCATTTCGGCTGGCGCAATCGGCGCGAGAGCCTTCGAGGCAACGGGGCAGACGGCTCATGCTTGGCCGCCGGCGCAGTGCGCGCCCCATTCGGAGTCGGAGCGCGACCATGACAAGATCGACTGGCAAGTTCGTCATCACGGGCGGCAGCGAGCAGACCGTCAGCGAGGCACCGGGCGAGGTCAAACTGACCCGCGTCGCCGGAACCCAACGGTTCGAGGGCGGAATCGCCGGCCTGGGCACCGTCGAGTGGGTCTTCTGCTACCGGTCCGACCGCTCGGCCAGGTTCGTCGGGTTCTGGCGAATAGCGGGTTCGATCGACGGCCGGTCGGGGAGTCTCGTCCTTGAGTCGGCCGGCGACCACGACGGCAGGCAGTCGCGGGGTCGATGGCAAATCGTGGCCGGCTCGGGCACGGGCGAGCTCGAGGGCATCAGCGGCGAAGGTTCGTTCCACGCGCCCGGCGGACCGGAAGCCAGCTGCGAACTCGACTACGAGATCGGCTGAGCAGCTCGACTTCGGGCGCGCCCGGACGGGCTGATTCCGCACGGCGCCGGGGTTTCATGTCATCCTGAGATAGGCGGCGACCCGATGGGATCGCGGCCGGATAGGAATGACCGATGACACTGAACCTCAAACCGCGCAAGCGCATTGGGCTCGTGGCCCACGACAACAAGAAGCAGGACCTGATCGAGTGGGCCCGCTACAACCGGGGCATGCTCGCCGCCCACGACCTGGTCGCGACCGGAACCACCGGCACGATGCTTCAGCGCGAACTCGACCTGCCGGTGACGTGCCTCCAGTCGGGGCCGCTCGGAGGCGACCTCCAGATCGGAGCCATGATCGCCGACGGCAGCATCGACTTCCTGGTGTTCTTCTGGGACCCGCTCGAGCCCCAGCCTCACGACACGGACGTCAAGTCGCTGCTGCGGATCGCGGTCGTGTGGAACATCCCGGTGGCCTGCGACCGAGCCTCGGCCGACTTCATGATCAGCTCGCCGCTGATGACCGGCTCGTACGAGCGAACGGTGCCCGACTACACGGCCCACAACGACCGCGAACTCCCTCCGGTCGAACCGGCCGAAGACGCCGGGCAGGCCGAAGCTCGATTGCCGGCCGGACCGGGCTCGAGCCTGCGCTAGCCGCGACTTCGCCCGAACGACGCTCGGATCTCGGACGCCGGTCCGGACGCGCCCGTCAGGGCGTCGGCGTCCATTGCAGCAGGATCACCGTCTGTTGCTGTGTCCCGCCGCGCGTGGTCCACAGCTTGAGCACGCCGTCCGCGGTCGCGATCGCCTGCGGGTCCGCGGTGTAGCCCATCGAGTTGCCGTCGATGGTGGGCCCGACGCCGACCTCGGTCGGAGTCGAGCCGTCCAGGGGATAGCGCCACAGCTGGTCCTGCGCCGCGCCCTGGTCGCTGTTGGCAAACACGTCTTCGTAGACCGCGGTCGTATCGCCCGCGACCAGGTCCCCGTCGACCTGGACCGTGGCCGCAGGAGTGCCCCCGGGCTGGCTGAAGTACAAGGCGGTCCTGTGGTCGCCGCCCTGGGCCCACAGGCCCGTGCCGCCGGGCTTGACCGAGAAATAGGCTTTGAACGAGCCCATCGAATCGAAGGCCGTCGAGCCGGTCGCGAGCCTGTAGTAGTTCTTGTCGGTGTCGTAGTAGAAGTACGCGCCCTGTGAATCCTGGAAGTACCCGCCGTAACTCGTTATCGGTACGCTCGTTCCAGGCTGGTTCGTCGTCGGATCGATGCGGGTCATCACGGCGCCCAGGTTCGTCGAGATGTCCACCTTGGAAGTGTCGAGGAACCAGACGGCGTCGCCGTCGCTGGCGACAGGTCCGACGTTGCCGAACGCGCTGCAAGGAGTTGGGATCGTCGCCTGCTCGGTAAGAGTCGTGGCGTCGACCCGGGTGACGCTGCAGTTGTGACCGTTGGAATCGGTCTTGAGGCCCGGCAGCCAGACCGAACCCGCGGCGAAGTGGACCGGCGTCATAGCCGGCTCGGTGACCTGCTGGACGATCTTGCCCGCTTTGGTGTCGAAGGCGATCAGGCCGTAAGTCGTGTCGCCGGTTTGGACCGAGACGTAGACCAGGCCGTTGTCGCCGATGGCGTAGCCGCCCAGGGTCGTGGCATTGGTGAGCGTCACCGCGCCGCTCACCAGACCCGGCGGAGGCGAGGCGGGCGCGGTCGAGGCGCCGGCAGTCGGGCCAGTGGCCACGCCGGAGTCGTAGAAGTCCTGGGTGGCCGTGTAGCTCGATGCGAACCCGGTCTGGCCGGTGGCACCGACGTCGAAGACGCAGTCGTCGTGCAGCCCCTGGTCGGTGATTGCGGAACAGGCTGCGTCGCCGGCCGCCTGCTGGCTCGCCGACAGATCGGCCGCGGTCGAGACCGTGGGGTTGGTCGGGAACGGCTTGATGGTGTACGACGCCGTGGACTTGCCGGAGTCGTAATCGAAGAGGGTCGTCGAGTCGGTCAGCCGCCAGGCGTCGGCAAAGACACCGTCGATGGTCTTGGCGCGCTCGGTCGAGCTCGTGGCTGCCGGCAGCAGGGTCCCGTCGGGCATGGCCGGCACTTCGAGGCCGCCGGGGATGATTGCTCCAAGCGGCCCGACTCCGTTGCCGCGGAGCGCTGCCGATGGCTTGATCTGGGCGTTGATGCCGTACTGTCCGACCGAGAGCGTCCACAGCTGTGTTCCGTCCGGGAAGTCGATCTGGTAACCCTTGTCGATGGCTGAGATGCTCCCGCCGCCACCCAGATCCCTGGATCCCGAGCTCACGTCGACGACGCTGCCGTCGACGTGGGCCACCAGACCGGAGCTGGTCATGTACACGCCCACGCGGTGGCCGCCCACCTTCGCCGCGATGGCCGTGTTGATGGATACGTACCCGCCCGTGCCGAACGGTTCCTGGCGGGCCTGGATGTCGACACTGCCGTCAGGTGACTTCAGGAGCGTGAACTCGCCGGCTGCCTGGAAGTCGTAGCGGTACTTGTTGAGCGTCGCGAGATGCGGATCGCCGTTGGATTGGGTGCAGCTGGCTCCGCACGGACCGTACGAAGGCGATCCCTGCGGCTGCGGCGTGGCCCGGCGCTTGCACAGGTTGTCCAGCGTGTCGGAGATGATGGCGTACTTCGACCCGCCGACTGCGCCGTTGAACGCGGCCACGAAAGGTATCGCCAGGTGCTGGCTGGCCATGTCCCGGCCGGCGAGGAGAGTGCCCTGCGGACAGACGCAGCTGTCGGCGGTGCAGAAGGTCTGGGTCTGGAACGCGGTGTAGCTATCGCTTCCGCCGTCGTGGACGCTGGCCAGGCCGTCGGTGGTCACGGTCACGACCTCGCCCGAGGAGGACGTGACGTTGAGAACCGTGTTGGCGCGGCTGTTGACCGAGCCGATCCAGCCGGGATCAGGCTGAGCCTGGGCCGGGTGCTGGGTCACCTCGGCCGAGTCCGGCAGGCCGAAGCCGTACATGATCCAGGGGTCCTGCCACAGGCCCGCGCGCAGGTATGACTCGGCCCAGTTGTCGACGATGTCGGGCGCGTCTCCGGTGAGGACGCCGATGAACGCGTTGGAACGCTCGGGTCCCGTAGCCGCCGCCTGCCATGCTTTGGCCATCAGGTCCCACAGGTCGCGGCCTTCGTGAGCCAGGAGCGCGAAGTAGCCGAACGCGTCGTAGGTGCGATCGACCAGGGCGGTTTCGTCGCGGCCGATGTAGCCGTTGGTCCAGACGGCACCGAGCGTCGGTTCGGCGACTTGCGTGTCGTCCGCGGCCAGGTACATCGCCGATCCCTCTTTGATCCACGACGGGATCAACTCGGCGATCGCACTGCTGCCCCAGATGGTGTTCTGGTAGCAGTGGACGACTTCATGTGTGATCAGGACGTGCAGCCGGGGCGAGACGCCGCCATTGCCGTTGACCGACTCGCCCTTCCACGCGTTCGCAAACGCGGTGATCGCGCACGGCCCAATATGCCCCGGCAGGTTGGGGTAGTCGAGGATGTTGGTTTCGAACAGGGCGTCGCCGCCATCCTTGTCGCTGATGGTCAGCATGATGTTGGGGAAGCCCGGCAGCCCGATGGAGATGATCGGCAGCCCCAGCCTGTTGCCGATGTGGGCGATGTCGGTGGCGACTTCCTCTGACATGGCCATTGCGAGGTCGGTCGGCGCGTCCGGCGCCAGGTTCGTGAGGATCGGCCATGGGTTGACGACACCATCGAGCTGGAACCTGGGCCGGGCCGAGGCGGCCGTCGCGGCCGTCGGGGCGGGCGTCATCTGCCTGGTTCCGGCCTGGGTCGCCGGCGGCAGGTAGCGACTGATCACGGCCTGCTGGTCGGGAGTCAGGGCGTTCCAGTTGGCCTGGACCCAGCTGGTCACACCAGTTCCGGACGTGGGCGCGTCCCCGCCGTCGGTGCCGCGCGGCACGGTCACGTCCGGGATGTCGACCTTGTAGACGTAGGCGAAGGCCTCGAGGGCGGTCTGCTTGGGGACGACGCCGCCGTTGATGCCGGCTGTGATGGCCTGCCAGATCGTCTGTGTCGGCGCCGGCGACAGCAGCTGGGGCACCTCGACGACGCCGATCCCGCCGATCACGAGCACGGCGAGAAGGATCAAGAGCAGGCGGCGGCGAACACGACGTCCGGGGCCCGGCCCGCCGGCAACAGCCGCGTCCGTTGTGGCCGGCGCAGTGGCCGCTGGGTTGGACGTTTCGGGTGAATTGGACGGCTGTGCCACTGCGACCGACCTCCCTCGGTCTCGAGCGGATCGCCGACCTGGTGGGCCGCCTCAGTCCGCCGGGTGTCTCGGAAGCGATCCTGATGAGGCCGCGGGTCATGTCAATCGGCCGGCCGACACGGCTCACGGGTTGGGACTGCCGTCTCGCGAGCGAGCGTGGCAGCGGGTGACTGCGGCCTCGGCGCGGGCCGCCGCGGCGCCAGGGCCATCGGCCCACGGACCGAGACGACAACGCCAGAGGGGCGTCCCACGGGAACCGGCCGCGAACGGACGCCGTCGAGCCGCCACAGGACGCGCCCCCATGTCGGGCTCCTGCCATATTGCCCAACCTGAGAGGCCCGAGATGAAGAGGCTCTTCCCACTGTTCGGTGTTTGCCTGCTGGCAGCCGCCTGCTCGGCCGCCGCCGTAAGCACGCCCGCTCCCAGCCCGTCCCCGACGCCGCGCCCGACCGCGGCGGCCTCGGGATACGCCGTGGCGACCGAGCCCAATCATCTGATCCTGAGCATCGCCACCGGCGGCGGGTTCATCGCCCCGAGCAGCCTCCTCACCGAGATCCCCGCCTTCGCACTGTTTGGCGACGGCACGATCGTCGTGCCGGGTCCGGTGGTCCAGGTCGACCCCGCGCCGCTCCTGCCCAACCTCGCGGTCGAGCGCGTGACGCCGGCCGAGATCCAGAAGATCGTGGCCGCGGCAGACGCGGCCGGGCTCCTCGGCCCGGACGCCAGCTACGACATCGTCGGGGTCGCGGACGCGGGCACGACCACGTTCACCACCGTCGTGAACGGCAGGGCTCATCGTGTCAGCGCCTACGCCCTGTCGCCGTCCGGCGACGCCGATCAGCCCGGCCAGCCGGGTCGACCCGGCGCCGGCGGTCTCGCCACGCCCGATCCGGCGATCTCGGCCGCCCGAGCGAAGCTTTCGAGCTTCTGGGCGCAGATGTCGGACCTTGCCTCCTTCCTCGGCCGGCCGGTGAGCGACACGGCGAAGTACGTGCCCGCGGGCATAGATGTCTTCCTGACCGACGCCGGTCCGGCCGATCCCTCGCAGCCGGTCGCCCAGGTTGCCTGGCCGCTGGCGGCCGACCCGAGCAAGGTCGGCCGGCCGACGGCTGTCGACGGCACCGTTTGCGTGGCCCTGACCGGCGCGGATCTGACCGGCTTCACGGCCGCGGCCGGCGCTTCGAACGGGGCGACGGTGTGGACCTACGGCAGCGCGCGGTACACGATCGGCGTCCGGCCGCTCTACCCGAACGAGACCGGCTGCTCCGGAGGAGCGCTGTAGGCCCGGCGCGGCGTTGCGGTAACGTGTGACCCCGACACCGCAGGAGCTTCGATCCATCGCTGCGGCACCCGCAGGAGATCACGATGTCCACCGAACAGGTCCGCTGGGGAATCCTCGGCCCGGGCCGCATCGCGGCCAGGGCGCTGGCCGATAGCGGTCGCGCGAAGAACTTCCGCGTCGACGCGGTGGCCAGCCGGGATCGCGCCCGGGCGACCGAGTTCGCCTCCAGGTTCGGGATCGGACGCGTCCACGGGTCTTATGCGGAGCTACTGGCCGATCCCGGGGTCGATGCCGTCTACATCGGACTTCCGAACTCGCTCCACCATCCCGTCACGATGCAGGCGCTCGCGGCTAGGAAGCACGTGCTGTGCGAAAAGCCATACTCACGCCATCCCGAAGAGGTGGAACAGGCCTTCGGCGTCGCGGAGTCATCCGGCCTGGTTCTGATGGAGGCGTTCATGTGGCGCCACTCCCCGCAGGTGAGGCGCTTCATGGAGCTGCTCCCCGAGGTCGGCGAACTGCGGTCGATCCGTGCCAGTTTCAGCTTCACGCTCGAGGATCGGGGCGACGTCCGCCTCGAGCCGGGACTCGACGGGGGCAGCCTCATGGACGTCGGCTGCTATTGCGTCAGCGGCTCGCGCCTGGTGGCGGGAGCGGAACCGTCCGCGGTCTTCGGCATCCAGACTCTCGCGGCGTCCGGCGTCGACGAGGGGTTCTCGGGGCTGCTGCGGTTTCCGTCGGGCCTCGTGGCCGAGATCGTGTGTGGCTTCACCTCCGACCATCGCTCGCTTGAGGCCATCGGCAGCCGCGGCAACCTTCACCTGGACGACCCCTGGCAGGATCAATGGGGCGGACTCTCGCTCGGAGATCGGCTCATTCCGGTCCAATCTGACGACGCCTATCGCCTCGAGTTCGAGAACACGAGCGCGGCAATCCTCGGCAGCGCGAAGCCTCTCCTCGGTCGGGCGGACGCGCTCGGCCAGGCCCGAACGATCGATGCCCTCTATCGCTCGGCGGCGTCGGGCTCGGCGGTCTCGCCGGACGCCTGATCGGGCCGGCCCGGCCGGGTTGAGCGAAACGCCGGCCGGCGCGGTCGCTATTCCGGCGAGACGAGCTCGAAATGGTCGACGGAGGTTGTGCGCTCGAGGTCGATGAGCTCTGTCGCCTGGACGAGACGATCGATGTGACCGCCCGTCGCGGCCAGCACGGCGTCCCAGTTGCGCCAGCACGACAGCGCCACGATGGGCACGTTCCCTTCCTGGTTGGCGCCGGCCGTGCCCACGCCCTCTCGAAGGTAGACCAGGCCTTCGGTTCCGACCAGGCCGGTCATGTGCTCGGCCGTCCGTCGCTCCCATTCGTCCACGTCAGAAGGGGCAACGTCGGCTCGGTAGACGCGCAGCACGCGGGCCACTTCGGTGCCGTCGGCCAGGGACGCACAGACGCGATAGGAGGACGACTTGCGGTCGCTCAGGAGGTCGCCCCGGGGCCACAGGTAGGCCGGCGTTCCGAGCGGATCGGTTCCCCGGGTGAACGCAGCGACGTCGTTCCAGCACGTGACGGCGACGTGCTCCTGCTGGTGGCGGCTCAAGCGCCGGCCGATGTAATGCTTGAGGAGCCCTCCGACGGGACGAGTCCCAGCCTGGAGATTCCTGAGGAATCCCACCAGTTCGGCTTCATGGCCGGGTTTGGCTCGGAACTCGAGTATGTGAACGATCACGGTCGGTTGCCCAGACAACGCGGCCCTCACGTAGAACTCGGCACATTCTAGCGGCAGGCATCGCCCGCAAGGCAATTAGATATTGACTTGTTCGCGGCGCGAACGCGCGGTGACGCGCTCGTGTACCTTCGTCTGCGCACCGGATCGAGGTCCGCGGCGGTCGGAGCAGTGGCCGTCACGGCGGCGCGGGTCGAAACTGGACGGACGAGCGAGGCATCTCGATGGCAGCGAACGTGATCGAGCTCTCGGACACCGGCTGGAAGCGCCACGACTTCTACATGCGCCTGGCGATGGTGGTCGAATCCGGCGCGAAGTGTCTCGGATCGCAGGTCGGGGCCGTGATCGTTCGCGACAATCGCGTTCTCGGCAGCGGCTACAACGGCACGCCCGCCGGCTACCCCAACTGCACCGACTCCGAGCGCGGCTGCCGGCGCTGCGCCATCCGGCGCGAACTCCCCGATGCCAGCCTGTCCGGCAAGCTGTACGACATCTGCCTGTGCGTCCACGCCGAACAGAACGCCATGCTCACCGCGGCGAGGT
Source organism: uncultured Anaerolineaceae bacterium (assembly GCA_964529245.1). Lineage (GTDB taxonomy): Bacteria > Chloroflexota > Limnocylindria > Limnocylindrales > CSP1-4 > Fen-1039. The sequence goes on along the minus strand of CAZGUS010000022.1, from coordinate 3,502 downwards.
TCGGCACAGCCCTCGACGGGGCGTTCCTCTACACCACGGTGCAGCCGTGTTTCAACTGCCTCAAGGAGCTGATGCAGGTCCGGCTGTGCGGCGTGGTCTTCCGTCGCGAGTGGGAAGCCCGCCACCCCGACTACGCCTGGGTCTCGACGGAGTACGAGCGTCTCGTCGAGCACTACCGGGCGAGCGGCAACATCTTCGCCAGGCTGGCGCAGGTCGAGCAGCTGGACGCGGTCCAGCTGGAGCTCGGGCGCCCTGGCTGAGCCCGCAGCCGAAGCGGGACCGCGGGGAGTGGCGGTCGGCCTCCCTCCCGCTCAGGCGATCGCGATCATGCGCGCCAGCGCGACGCGAGCCCGGGCCGCCACGTCGTCGGGTACCTCGATCGGATAGACGCCGTCGCGGAGCGAATCGCGCAGCTTCTCCAGCGTGGTCAGCTTCATGTACTGGCAGATGGCCTCTCGGTTGACCGGCACAAAACGCTTGCCCGGCACCTTGAGCTCCAGGCGGTGGAGGATGCCGATCTCGGTGGCGACGAGGAAGCTGCCTGCCGTGGAACGCTCGGCGAACCTGACCATGCCCTCCGTCGAAAGGACGTGAGCCTGTTCGCCGGCGGCCTCCATCACCTGGCTCGTGCAACCGCATTCGGGGTGGATGAGCAAGTCGGCGCCGGGCTCTTCGCGATGCCAGCGTTCCACGTCCGAGGCGCGAATCCCGGCGTGGACGTGGCACTCGCCCAGCCAGATCGTGAGCTTGCGGCCGGTGACGCGCTGCAGCCACAAGCCCAGGAACATGTCCGGCAGGAAAAGGATCTGGCGGTCGGCCGGGATCGCCTCGATCACCGCCCGGGCATTGCCCGACGTGCAGCAGTAGTCGCTCTCCGCCTTGACGGCAGCGGTCGTGTTCACGTAGGAGACGACGATCGCGCCCGGGTGCTCGGCCTTCCACTTGCGCAGCTGCTCGACCGTGATCGAATCGGCCAGCGAGCATCCCGCGGCCAGATCGGGCAGCAGCACTCGCTTCGCCGGGGAGAGGATCTTGGCCGTCTCGGCCATGAACGACACGCCGCAGAACACGATCGTCGATTGAGGCGCCGACGCCGCCACTCGAGAGAGCATCAGCGAGTCGCCGACGTGATCGGCGATGTCCTGGACCTCCGGGCGCTCGTAGCTGTGGGCCAGGATGACGGCGTCGTGCTCGCGGGCGAGGCGGAGGATCTCGGCGGCGAGCGCCGGGAACGTGGCCGGGTCGCCGGGCGGCGCGACGGGGATGGCCAGGGCTTCAGAGGCGCGACCGGCAGCCGAGTCGCCGGTCGTCACGGCGCGACCTCGAGCGAGACGTCCAGCGCTCTCGCCGAGTGCGTGAGCGCGCCCATCGACACGAAATCGACGCCCGTTTCGCCGACCTGACGCAGGTTGGCCAGCGTGATGCCGCCGGATGCCTCGGTCTGGACGGCGCCCGAACCGGCGCCGCGGCAGAGCGCCACCGCCGCGCGCATCAGTTCGATCGACATGTTGTCCAGCAGGATCCGATCGGCGCCGGCAGAAATCGCCTCGCGCACATCGTCCAGCGTCTCGGCCTCGACCTCCAGCGGCAGCCTCGATCGGGCCCGGCGAAGCCGGGCCACGGCCGCCGAGATCCCGCCGGCGAGGCGCAGATGATTGTCCTTCACCAGCAACGCCTGGCCCAGGTTCATGCGGTGGTTGGAGGCGCCGCCGCAGCGAACCGCGTACTTCTCGATCTCCCGCAGCCCGGCCGTGGTCTTGCGCGTATCGAGCAGCACGGCCCCGCTGCCCTGCAGCTCGGCGACGCAGCGCGCCGTGAGAGTGGCGATCCCGGACAGCCGGCCGAGCAGGTTCAACGCCGTGCGCTCACCGGCCAGGATGGCGCGGACTGGGCCGGCGATGCGGGCGATCTCCGTTGGAATCGCCTCGATCGTGTCGCCGTCGGCACGCGTCGCAGTCACCACAACTCGCTGATCCAGCACCGCGAACACCGCGGCGACAATCCCGATGCCGCAGACGACGCCCGGCTCCTTGACCAGCAGCACGGTCTCGCACTCGTCGTCCGGCCCGAAGAGCCCCTCGCTTGTTGGGTCGCCCAGGATCAGGTCCTCGGCGAGTGCCGAGGCCACGACTCGAGCCACGGCCGCGGGGTCCGGCGGGCGGATCGTGCCGCCGGCGGGCGCGGCGCC
>CAZGUS010000022.1:0-1214 GCA_964529245.1 uncultured Anaerolineaceae bacterium | reverse complement strand
GGCGGCGCGGGGTGTCAAGTCCAGTGCTCCAAAGTAAGTTCCCTGCCCGGTCGAAGGACGAAGTGTCCTTCGAAGGCCGGATCGGCGCTCGGGACGTCGATACGGTAGTGGACGCCGCGACTCTCGGCCCGCGCCAGCGCGAAGCGGCCGACAAGAGAGGCCACGACATCCGGGCTGGCGGCGAGGTCCGTCAGGTCGGCTGGATCCCGCATCACGCCGGCCTCGCGCCAGACCTGGTCGCGCAGTGCCTGCGAGGCCGTCCTCTCCTGCGGTGGCGCGAGGGGCCGCTCCGGCCGCCCCGGGGCCGGCGCCTCGTCCAGCGCCGCCAGGGCCGCCCGACGCCCGAAGACCAGGCATTCGAGCAGCGAGTTGGAGGCGAGCCGGTTGGCGCCGTGGACGCCCGTGGCGGCGCTCTCGCCCGCAGCGAATAGACCCGGCACGTCGGTGCGTCCCACCAGGTCCGTCACCACGCCGCCGATGGTGTAGTGGGCCGCCGGCGAAACCGGGATCGGTTGAGTGGCCGGATCGAAGCCGGCCTTCTCGATCTCGATCATCAGCCCAGGAAAGCGCGACCGGTCGATCGCCCGCAGGTCCAGCCAGGCGCGGCCCTTGCGCACGATCGCCCGCGCCACCTCGTCGCGCGGTGCCAGCTCGTCCACGAACCTCTCGCCGTTCGCGTCGAGCAGGGTCGCGCCCTCGCCGCGGAGGGCTTCGGTCAGCAGCAGCCGCGAGCCGGCGAGCACGGTCGGGTGGAACTGCATGAACTCCAGGTCCGCGACGGCCGCCCCGGCCGCGTAGGCGATGGCGATGCCGTCGCCGATCTGGCCCTCCGGGTTCGTGCTGCGAGCCCACAGCGCAGCCGCGCCGCCCGTCGCCAGGATCGTGGCCCGCGCGGCGATGGGTCCGTCCGGGGTCAGGACCCCCAGGCACCGCCCGCCGTCCACCCAGAGCGCCAGCGCATTCGTCGCTTCGCGCGTGGCGATCCCGTCGGTCCGCGCCGCCAGCCTGGCCAGCAGGCTCGTCACCGCCCAGCCGGTTGCCGCGCCCTCGACGCTGGAGACGCGCCGTCGCGAGTGGCCGCCTTCCAGGCTCAGCTCCGGATCGAAGGGCACACCGAGCGCGACCAGCTCCCGAACGCGCTCCGGCCCTTCCTCGGTGAGCACCTTGACCGCGCTCGGCCGGCACAGCTCGCGGCCGGCCCTCTCGGTGTCGAC
>CAZGUS010000021.1:0-25483 GCA_964529245.1 uncultured Anaerolineaceae bacterium | reverse complement strand
TTCGGTGCGTGGCGCGGCGGTGCGAGCCAGCCCCTCGACCACAGCCACCCCTGGCAGGGTCAGCAGAATGGAGGGTGGCGCGAGCACCTTCCAGCGGCGGCTGCCGCCGCCGAGCACGATGCGGGGACGCTCCATGACCGCGGTGTCTACCCAGATCGGGAGCCCGGCGGGAAGGCCGAAGGCCGTGACCCCGCCGATCTCCTGACCGGTCAGCGCCTGTGTCTCGGCGGCTGAGGCGAAGGAGACCCGGCGCGTGCCGAGTCGATCGCGGATCGTGTGGTTCGCATCGAGCCGGTGCGTGGCGAGGACGATACATGCGGCGTACCGGGGTGGGTCCGACTTGCCGGCCACGACGATCGTGTTCGCCGCATCCTCGAGTGCGAAGCCATATGCGTCACAGAAGCCCGCCGTATCCGCCAGTGCCGGGTCGCAGGCGAAGAGCTCGTACTCCCCGTGGCCAACGAGCCAGGCTTCGAGGCGGGATCGATCGGCGTCGTTACCCATGCCGCCAACGGTAGTGCCTGTCCGCAACCGCGTTCACGCGATACTGCCGAGTGATGTGGATCGAGGCCGGCGCCTCCTGGGCCCCCGCCCGGTGGTTACACGCAACGGGACGAAGTTGAGGGCCCGGACTCGGCGCAACGGCGCGGCGGTGGACCCCAAGAACGAACCAGGGGCCCGTCGCCGGGCCCCTGGTCCTTCCCCTCGAACGTTCGCGACCGCCGGGCCCCTGTGGCCCCTCGCCTACCGGCGGCCCCCTCAGGCTCGCTTCAGCGTTCTTCGTTGCGGCATCCAGACGCCAGCTGCCCGGTGCGTGTGACGGCGCCCTGGAGCGAAAGCGTGGCTTCCGGGGGTACGCTTCGGCCGATGTCGACGACGACCGAATGGCGGGCCTCCCTTCGGCTTCCGGGCGGGCGCCTCGAGTGCACGATCCGGCGGTCCAGTCGGGCGACGCTTCTGCGACTCACCGTCGACCCGCGTCACACGGCCGTGGTCACCGTCCCTTCTCGGGCGGCGCGCAGCAAGGGCGAAGCGGAGCGGCTGGCCGAATCGTTCGTGGCCGAACGCGAGGCCTGGCTTCGACGGCACCTCGAACGACAGGCCCGTCAGAGAGCTGAGCTGAACGCGCTCGGTCCTCTCCGCGACGGTGGCACGTTCCTGTTTCGCGGGGAGCCGCACCGGCTGCGGGTAGTGGCCGAGCACGAGCGGCGCCGCACCGTCGTGACTCGCGAGGGCGGCGACGACGGCGACGAGCTGGTCGTGCGTTGTGGCGCGGGGGAGCGGCGCGACCTGGCCGCGATCCTGGAGGCCTGGCTGCGAGTCAGGGCGCGTTCGGCGATAGAGCGAGAGATAGAGCGCCACGCCGCCGCCATGGCGGTGGAGCCGGCCGCGGTCACGGTTCGAGACACGCGCACGCGCTGGGGAAGCTGTTCGCGCGCGCGCCGGCTCTCTTTCTCGTGGCGGTTGATACTCGCCCCGCCGGAGGCGCTGGAAACCGTGGTCGTCCATGAGCTGGCGCACCTCCGCGTGTTCGGACACGGGCCGCAATTCTGGGAGCTCGTGGCCGGCCGTCTGCCGGACCACCGGCGCTGGCGCCGCTGGCTGCGCGACCATTCATTGGAGCTGCACGGCGCCCTGGAAGCAGCCTGACGCCACAGCCCAGGTTCGGCCGAGATGGCCGATCGAGAGTCCCGTCGGCTCTTTCCACTTTCGGGCGGCCGGCCTAGAGTGGGCGTCGAGCCGACCGATCCCGGGCCGAACGGCATCGGGTCCGGCGGCGAACAGGCATTGAGGAGCCCGAGATGCCAGTCGTGACCATCTCTCGCCAGTTCGGTGCAGGTGGCTCGAGCGTTGCGGAGATCGTCGCCGCGGAGCTCCATGCCGAGGTCGTCGACAAGAAGCTCATCCAGGAGGTCGCGCGGCGGCTGCAGGTCTCGACGAGCGAAGTCTCCGCCGAGGACGAACGACCGCGGCCTTTGCTGGAACGCCTAGTTCGTTCTTTCTCGACGCTGGAGCCGGCCATGGGCGTGGGCTGGTCCCCTCCTTATCCGGACCCGCTCTTCGATCCGCGCCAGGCGATCATCGAACTGACCGAGCAGGTGATCAACGAGGTCGCGGACGGCGGCAACGTGGTGATCGTCGGTCGCGGCGCGGGCTTCTGCCTGCGGGCCCGCGCCAACGTGTTCCGGGTGTTCCTGCGAGCCCCGGAGTCGATGAGAATCAAGACGCTGATGGATCGTTTCGGCCTCACCGAGGCCGAGGCGCGGCGCAGGATGCACGAGACGGATGCCAACCGCGCGGCCTACACGCGCCAGCTCTACAAGAGGGACTGGTGCGATCCGGACGAGTACGACCTCATCGTCAACACGGGTCGGTTGGGATACCAGGCGACGGCAGAGGTCATCCTGCGCGGCCTACGCGAGCCCGCTCGAGTGGCGGCTCCTGTCGGCTGAGCGCGCCCGCCGCCGCAACGCGGCGGCGCTGCTCAACCCCGCGGGCGGGGGATCCGGGTCAGCTCCCCGGTGCCGCCGGGACGACCCAGACGGCGCCGGCCTGAGGTCCCTGGTCCCACTGCGCGTTGCTCAGTGGCGCGCGCGAGAGCGATATGACGCTCCAGGCCACGAATAGGGCCAGCACCCAAACCACGACGACGACATCGAAATGGCGGGCCAGTTCCGCTCGCATGGCGAGCTCCTAACGAGACTCGATCGGGTCGGTTCCATGCCCGGCCTTGCAGACGAACGTTCGACCCACGAGAACCCGCCAGACAGGGCCCCGGGCCTCGATTCAGGATGCCCGGCGGCCCTAAGTAAACCGGTTAATGTTGAACGCCAGAGTCAGCAATAATGCCTGCGTGGGATGTCAGGGCTGCCTGGATCGCGTGGCCGCGTTGGGCCGCCGGTCGCCCGCCGGCCCGCCGGCCGACCGGCCGCGCCGGAAACGACGCGGCCGCCCCCGGAAGGGCGGCCGCTCGAGCTTGTCCGGTGAATTCTTGGCTCAGGAGACCGCGACGGCCTCCGGCTCGACGTCGAAGAGGCCCGGCACCGACAGGTACCGCTCGCCCGTGTCGTAGGTGAAGGCCAGGATTCGGGCGCCGTCCTTGATCTCGGGCAGCTTCCTGGCCACGGCGGCCAGCACCGCACCCGACGAAACGCCGATGAGGAGCCCTTCTTCGCGGGCCGCGCGCTGGGCGTAGTGGAAGGCATCGGGCGCAGCAACCTGCACGACGCCGTTCACGGCATCCGGATGGAAGTTGCCGGGCACGAACCCTGCGCCGATGCCCTGGATGGGGTGCGGGCCGGGTGCGCCGCCGCTCAGCACGGGCGAAAGCTCCGGCTCGACGGCGAAGACCTGCAGCCTGGGCCAGCGGGGCCGCAGCACCTCGCCGACGGCGCTGGCGTGGCCGCCCGTGCCGACGCCGGCAAAGATGTAATCGAGGCCTTCGGGGAAGTCGCGGGCAATTTCCTCGGCGGTCGTTCGCTTGTGGACTTCGACGTTGGCCGGATTGTCGAACTGCATCGGCAGCCAGGCGTTCGGGGTGGAGGCCACGATTTCGCGGGCTTTGGCGATGGCGCCCTTCATGCCCAGTTCTCGCGGCGTCAGCTCGAAGGAAGCTCCGTACGCGGCCATCAGCTTGCGCCGCTCGACGGAGAAGGACTCCGGCATGACGAGGATCAGCTTGTAGCCCTTGACGGCGGCCACGAGCGCAAGCCCAACGCCGGTGTTGCCCGACGTGGGCTCGACGATGATGCTGCCGGGCTTCAGAACGCCGCGCTTCTCGGCGTCTTCGATCATCGACAGCGCGATGCGATCCTTGATCGAGCCGCCGGGGTTCTGCCGCTCGAGCTTGACCCAGACTTCGACGCGAGGATCGAAGAGCTTGTTGAGGCGGAGCTCGGTGGTATTGCCGATGGTCTCCAGGATGTTGTTGGCCTTGGCCACGGGTATCTCCTCGGTTCTGGGGGACGCTAGATGACGAAGTCGGGCGCCTCGAAATCGGCCCGACCCTGCCGGACGTGGACTTCGCTGCGCTGATAGACGATGGAGTTCGCGGGCACGCTGGAGGTTATCCAGGTGTTGCCGCCGATGACGCTGCCCTCGCCGATGACCGTGTCGCCGCCCAGGATCGTTGCGTTGGCGTAGATGACCACGTCGTTGCCGATGGTTGGGTGGCGCTTGGTCGAGGCCAGGGACTTGGTAACGGAGAGTGCGCCCAGGGTGACCCCCTGGTAGAGCTTGACGTTGTTGCCGATCACGGCCGTCTCGCCGATGACGATGCCGGTGCCGTGATCGATGACGACCGGGTGGCCCAGGGTCGCTCCCGGGTGGATGTCGATGCCGGTTCGCTCGTGGGCCCATTCGGACAGGACGCGCGGCAGCAGCGGCACCTGCAGCTCGTAAAAGCGGTGGGCGACCCGATGGACGGCGATGGCCAGGAACCCCGGATAGGCCATGATGACCTCGTCGACGCTCTCGGCCGCCGGGTCGCCCCGCTCGATCGCGGTGGCGTCGACCACCAGCTGGCGATGTATCTCCGGCAGGACCTGGAAGAACGCCGCGGCCAGGCGGGCCGGGTCGTCGATCTCGCCTTCCAGCGGCCGCAGCAGCGATCGCAGCTCAGTCGCGGATGCGTCGAGGGCGTCCCGCAGGTCCCCGGGTGTTGCGTATGTCTGTTCCGCCGCCTGCGGGAACAGAGTGTCGAGTAGGGCGCCCAGCCAGGCCCCGACGCGTGCCTTGCCCAGCCGGGCTTGAGTGTCGCCGGCGAGGGCCTGATACACGCGCTCCGCCAGGCCGTCCAGCGGGTCGCTGCCGGCGCCCGCGGTGCGGGCGGTCTTGGCGCTCTTGATTGATCTGGGGAGAGCCATGTGATCCTCGGGTCGAGCTGTGGTGTGAGGTGCGGCTATGGGCCCGGCGCCTCGAGCGGAGGGAAAGAGGGCGTTGGCGAGGCCGAGAGGCGGCTGCGGCTGGGGCGTGACCTCACCCGCACGGCGGCTCGGCGCGAGAGCGGCGGCGTGCGTCGGGGGTAACAAAAAACCGCGGATCCGAGAGGAACCGCGGCCCCAGGGCGACTCGACGGGCTCCTTGTGGGAGCGCGAGATAGCCGGCTACCTCCTGCGGCGGGGCCGCCGCCGGGTACAGAGGCAGGTGTGGTTGTGCGAGTGCATGCATGAATCATGCGGGCTGAAACACTCTCCGTCAAGAACCACGGTCCGGGAGCCGCGCCTGGGTTGTTGTGGATCGCCCCATGGGACGAACCCTGCGGCTCGGGACGCTCGGGCCGCGCGGGTAGCCGGTGTTTGAATGCGCATGGCGCGGCAACGCGGCGACGTTTGCCCAGGACAAGCTTGCCGGGTCAAATGCGGCATCCGTGCTAACTTTGAGCACGCTGGCTAGCGCCACCACTGCCGGCACCCCAATCGGATCGGGGAGGCTCTCGATGCTTCGCTCACCAGGCCAGGGACGCGCCCTTCTCGCCCTTTTCGCCGCTCTTGCCATCGCCGCGGCTGCCTGCGGCGGCAGCCAGGCCTCCGGGTCCACCAACCCTGCAGCCGTTTCCTCGTCACCCGCTTCGGGCGCAAGCGGCGGCACGTCGGGCCTCGGCGGCGCGGCTGCCGCGCTCGCCAATATCGGCAGCTACAAGTTCAAGATGACCCTTGCCGGCGGCGACTGGGGATCGACACTGTCCGCGTTCGGTGCCTCCGCCAGCGCCAACGCCCCGATCGACATCACCGGCACGATCGTGGTCAAGCCGGCCAAGGCCATCGACATAACCGTAGGTGTCATGCACGTCATCGAGGTGGGCGGCAATTCCTACCTCGACCTGACCGGCAGCGGGACCTTCATCTCGTCACCGACGGCAACGAGCCTCGACTCGTTCGCGCCGGCGACGATGTTCTCCTCGCTGATCGACCCCTCGCTCCTGGGCGACTTCAACAAGGTCGGGACCGGGCCCAGGAACGGCGTCAACGCCGACCACTACCAGGGCTCGCCGGCCGTTATATCCGCCCTTGGCACGTTGACGAACGTCCAGAGCGCGACCTGGACGGCCGACCTCTGGATCGCCACCGACGGCGGCTATCCGGTCGGCATGGCGATCGTCGGCACGGCTGCCGACGGCACCGTCGCCTATGAGATGGTCTTCGACATCACCAACGTCAACGACCCCTCGAACGCGGTCACGGCCCCGAGTGCCTGATCGATCGAGCGGAACCGGGGCGAGTTCACCGCGCCGGAGGCATGGGAGTATCGCCTGATGAAACGGGTAGGCCCACGCGGATGGGCGAGCTAGCGGCGCGGCACTTTTCGGGTCAATGTCGGGCCCCTACAGCCCGAACTACCGTCAATTTTGGAGGAGGTCACGTGGAGATCGGATCGCTCAGAAGGCCGGTGCGCGTCCTGGTGGCCGCGAGCCTGGCTGTCGGACTCATCGTTGCGGCATGCAGCTCTTCTTCGAATCCCCCCGGCATCAACCTGGGCGGAAGCAACGGCGTGGTCGCTCCCGGCGGCAGCGGATCGCTGACTTCCGGCCTGGCCTCGAATCTCGACGCCCTCGACAGCTACCAGTTCTCGTGGCAGATGACCGGTGCTTCGTCCACCGCCACCGCGGCCGACACGGGCGCGTTCGGGATCTCAGGGACAGTCGTCAACAAGCCGACCAAGTCGTACAAGATCGACGAGTCCGGCATGATGCAGGTCATCGTCATCGGCACCCAGGGTTGGACCTCCTTCGACAATGGGGCAACCTGGACGGCGAGCACGGACTACTCGTCCAGCAGTTCGCTCGATTCCCTGCTGCCGACCTCCATGTACGGCACCGACTTCGACACCAACGCCAACAACTTCAAGGTTGCCGGCGAGGAGAACAAGAACGGCGTCGACTGCATCCATTACAGCTCGAGCACGAACCTGGGCGCCGGCGGAGCCATCCTCGGCGTCGCCGGGAACTTCCAGGCGGACCTCTGGGTCGCCAAGAGTGGCAACTTCCCCGTCAGCGGCTTCTACGGCTACAGCGTGTCGTCCGGCGGACAGTCCGGCAGCTGGGGCTACTCGTTCGATATCACTCACGTCAACGATGCGGCGGCCAACGTCATCACCGCTCCGGCCAACGTGGCGTCCTGACCTTCCTCCGTCTCAGCGAGGGGCCCCGGCCGGTCGGTCGGGGCCCCTCTTTTTGCGTCGCCTCGCGTCATTCTCCGGGCGGTTTCAGCGGCCGCATGAGCACGGCGGCCGCGGCCAGTAGAACCAGGAGAGCCACCGCCCCGGCGGCGATCGGCGCCCACGGCGAGCCTGACGAGGTTGGCGGGGCGGCCGGCTCGGTCGGGGCCGTCGACGCCGCCGACCCGGCTGAAGGCGCCGGCGAAATCGGGGCGCCCGAAGTCGCCGTCGACGCCGCAGACGCCGCCGACGAGATTGCCTCGGCGCTCGCCGTCGACGAGGCGGCGGGCACGGCGCTCTCACCCGCGGCGAGCCATCCCGGCGGCGCGACGAGAGCGAAGACGCCGAAGCCGCTCACAATGGCGGTGAACATGTCCGGGATGCCGGCCGGGTCGGTGGGCGCCGCCGTCCAGGTGCCGTCCGAGAACACTTCGATGGTGGCCGCGGTCATGCTGGGCGGGCCGCGGAAGAGCATCGTCACCCTGCCTTCCGCCCTGACCGGAACCACCGTGCCCTGCTGGTTCGTGGCCGAAATCCGGTAGACGTTGCCTGCCACGACGCCATCCGGCGGCGCAACGTCCGGCGCGGGTATCGGCGCGATGGAGACCGTGATCGAGGTCGTGCCGGCGGGCAGATCGAGCGACCCGAAATCGGCGATGACCTGGGCCTGCGGCGGCACCTCGGGAGTCCCGTCCGCAAGCTCTCCGCTCTGGCCGGCGACCAGTGTCGTCGACTGGACAATGGACCTGGCTCCGCCCAGGAGTCCCGGGGGCGGCGAAAGCCACCTGTACGGGTCGGCGACAACCACGCCGTCGTAGAGCGGCGGGCCGCCGACGGGCGCCAGGCGTTGGGCCGTCGCGATGACGAGCGCGCCGCCGATCATCGCCGCCGCCACCAGCCGGCGCCGCCTCAGGAGAGCCACGGGCTCGATCTTTCGCCGCGCCCCCGGCCCGCGTGCGATCGACAAAGTCCGGCCATGCAGCGCCTCGTCATGTGTCGATGAACGATACCCGAGCACTGCCGATCGCGACCCGGCGGCCGGTCTCGTCGCGTCGGGCGGCGCGGCGAAGCGCCGCCTGCGGGTGCCCGGGAGCGCGGTCGCCGCCACGGTCGGCATCGGACGGATGGGCCCGCACGGATCGTCTATATACTCGGCGTCGTGCCCGGTTGCCGACCACTCCCCGAGCTCCGCCGCGGTCCCGATCGTGTGTTCGCGGGCCGCCTGCGTTGCCGCCGCCGGCACCCGAGGCGGCCATGAACCTCGGCTCCCCGACCGAGCTGTACCAGCAACTGCTGGTCGGAACGTCCGGTTCGGTCGCCGGTGCGCTGCTCGTGTCGTTGCTGCTCGGGGCGGTCCACGGGGCGTCGCCGGGGCACGGCAAGACGCTCGTGGTCGCATCGCTGCTCGGGTCGCAGGGCAGCCTGGGCCGGGTGATCCTGCTTGCGGTCACGGTCGCCGTGACCCACACGGTTGGAGTTCTGATCCTGGCGGCGGTCGTCCTGACCGCCAACGACGCGCTGCTGCCGAACCAGATAACGCCGTACATAACCCTGGGGGCGGACATTCTGGTCGTCCTCTTCGGCGCCGATCTGGTCAGGCGCGCGTCGTGGGCGCGCTCACGGTCGAAAGCGGCCGTCGAGCCCGACCACGACCACGCCGACCACGACCACGCCGACCACGACCACCCGCACGTTCATCCCCATCCCCACGTTCCCGCCGGCCTGGAACTGACCCGTGGCTACACGATCTCCATCGGGATCGTCGGCGGCCTCGTGCCCAACGGTACCGCCCTGATCGTGCTGTTGATGGCCATCGCGTTTCACGAGGTCGCGCTGGGGATGCTGCTCGTCGCGACCTTCGGACTCGGCATCGCCCTGGTCCTGGGCGCGGTCGGAGTCGCGACCGTTGTCGTCCGCAGCCGCGGCGGCCAGCTCGCCTCGCCAGGTGGCTCGATCGGCCGCGTGGTGAGCCTGCTGCCCCTGGTCTCGGGGCTCGCCGTCCTGGGCGTCGGCGTCGTTCTCCTCGCGACGGCCCTCTCGGCGTTGTAGCGTACGTTCTGGCAAGTGGGCGCGGCGACCGCTCTGGTCGGCCGCGGGCAGTCGGGTGGCGTGTGGCCGGAAGCGAAGCTCGTGTGGGGGGTGGCATGGGACCCGGGCGCAGGCTCAGTCGCGAAGAGCGGATCGGCAACCTGGTCGTGAAGCTGTTTCTGCGAGCTGGAATCGGGCCGAAGCGCATGCGCCTGCTCACCGTCCAGGGACGCAAGACCGGCAAGCCCTACACCACCCCCCTGACCATAGTCGAGATCGATGGACGGCGATGGCTCGTGGCGCCCTATGGCGGCGCGGCCTGGGTCAAGAACGTCGAGGCGTCCGGCCGCGCGAAGCTGAGCCGGGGGCGTTTGACGGAGCAGCTGGCGGTCGAGCCGGTCGACGCCCATGAAGGCGCGGCCGTGCTCAAGGCCTACGTTCGCATAGAGCCGAGCACACGGCGAGCCTTCAAGGTCGAAGCGGACGCGAGCCTGGAGGAGTTCGAAGCCATCGCGTCGAAGCATCCGGTCTTCCGGCTCGTCCCGATCCCGCCGGTGGACTCAGGTAGTTCGGCGTAGCGCCCGCCCTCGGCACACCTGCTCGGACACGCGACGAATCCCCGTCCCTGGACCGAGGCTTCGATGACCCGCGGGATGATGGTGGAGATGAGGGGACTCGAACCCCTGACCCCCGCGATGCGAACGCGGTGCTCTTCCAGCTGAGCTACATCCCCACGCGAGCGATGGGCAGTCTAGCATAGGGCGGCGGCCCGACCTGCCGGCGATGCGGGCGATGGGGCGATCGGACCGGCGGAGATGGTATCGCGTGCCGCCGCGATCGGCGGCGGTCCGGGCCTTGACTATGTGAACAGGCGTTCTATTATGTAGCCGCATGGCCACTCCCTCCCCCAACGTCCAGGCTGCTCTGGCGACCCTCCGGGATCGCTGGGGTGGGGCAGCTCCGCGCTGGGGCGGGGAGGTCCTGGGGGCGCTGGCGGTGGCGCCGCGGCTCGACCCGGAAGACGATATCCAGCCGGTCGGGCGCCCGGCGATCGCGCCCGCTTCGGCACCCACGGACGAGCGGGCGATACCCACGGGTTTCAGTGCGCTCGATGCGATCCTCGGACTCGGCGGATTGCCGCGCACCGCGACCACGTCCCTGCGGGGAGACGGCACGAGCGGCAAGACCACGCTCGCGCTTCGAGCCGTCGCCCAGGTTCAGGCCGCCGGCGGGATAGCCGCCTACCTCGACCTGGCGCGGAGCCTCGATCCGGTGGAGGCGGCGGCTCGGGGAGTTGCGCTCGAGTGGCTGGTCGTCCTCACGCCGGATTCTCTCGAGGAGGCGCTGTCGATGGCGGCGATGCTCCTCCAGGATCGAACGGTGGATCTGCTGCTGCTCGATCTGCCAGCTCTGACCGGCGATCGCGCCGGTTTGTCCGCGGCCGCTCTGGGCGAGCGTCTGCACCGCCTGGCGGCGCTGGCGCGTCGAGCCGAAGTCCAGCTGCTGGTGCTCGAGCCGCCGAATCTGCCCGGCCCTATCGCCGCCGCGATCGCCCAGATAGCCGCACTCCGCTTGGAACTGAGCCGCCGGGCATGGATCAGGCTCGGCCGGGACGTGGTCGGGCAGATGGCGGAGGTTCGCGTCTCGAGGGATCGATATGGGCCGCCGGGGCGGGCGGCGGAGGTTCGAATCCTGTATGCGGACGGCTGTTCGCGGGACGCCTGCCTGGCTCGCGACGAGCTGCTGAGGGAGACGGCGCCCCGAGGCAGGCCGCGCGTCGCCGCCACTCCGGTTGGCGCCACTCCGGCCGCGGCCGCGCACTTTGGCGCCGCGCCGCCCGGTGGCTTGCGGCCGGTCCCCGGTTCTCCGGCCGTCCGGCCGTCGCCGCCCCTTCCCATTTCCGCACTCCCGGTTCACGCCGATGCGACTTCTCCATCTCTACTGGCCCCACCTTCTCATCCGCCTGGCACGAGCCCGTTCCTCCGGACCCTTCGAGGCGGGGCCGATCGTGCTGGGAGGAATGCCGTGGACCGACGGGTCCGTTCTGGACGCCAGCAGATCGGCGCTGGAGCTTGGGGTTCGTCCGGGCATGCCGCTCGGCTCGGCTCACCGGCTGGCGCCCGAAGCGCGATTCCTGGATCCGAACCCGGCGGCTGACGGCGCTGCCATGGAGGCGGCGCTCGATCGACTGGCGGGCTTCAGCCCGAGTGTGGCCGCGGAGGAAGACCCGGCCATGCCCGGCTTCGGGCGGGCCGACGTGCATCTGGATGGGCTCCGGCGGCTGTGGGGGCCGGAGCCCGTTATGGCGAACAGGATCGGTGAGGCGCTGGCAGAGATTCTGCCGGGGCCGCCGCTGGCGGGCGTCGGCGGGACCCGATTCGTTGCTGCCGTGGCGGCTTCGCTCGCCGGCGAGGGAGTGGCCGGAGTGGCCGCGACGAGGGGCGCCGGAGTGCGGCTCCACCTCGTCGAGGCGGGCGCGGACGCGGACTTCCTGGCGCCGCTCCCCGCCGCCACTTTGAGCCGAGATCCGATGGTGCGTGCCCGCTTGGATCGGTTCGGGTTGCGCCGGATCGGGCAGGTCGCGGAGTTGCCGCTCTCCGCGGTGGTGGCTCGGTTCGGGGCGGATGGGGAGCGGATCCATGCGCGGGCGCGGGGCCTGGAGACGGACCCGTTCCGGCCGCGCCGCACCCCCGAGCGCATGACGCTGGCACTCCCCATAGAGCCGCCCGTGGCGGACATCGAGGCGCTGCGCTTCGTCCTGCACAGGCTGGCGGCCGCTTTCGGGGACCAGCTCGTGGCGCGCGGTGCGGCCGCCGGCCGGGCCCGACTGACGCTGGAGCTGGACGGGACCTTCGTGGCCGGGGAAACGCCGCCGACGATGGTCATCGACCAGCCTCTGCCCGAGCCCACGTCGGAGGGTCTGGCCGTGGAGCGGCTGCTCCTGGCCCGGATCGAAGCCTCTCCTCCGCCGGCGCCGGTCGCGAGCCTGGAACTGGAGCTGGGCGAGGTGGCGCCGGCGGCCGGGACCCAGCTGTCGTTGTTCACTCCGCAGAACGGCAGGACGGGGCGGCTCGGCTGGCAGCTGGCCCGGCTCGGGCTCCGCTTCGGCGAGCGCAGCGTCGGCTGGATGGAGATCGGCGATCCGGAGGCGCCGCTCGCAGAGGACCGCTGGTCGTGGCGCCGCCCCATCGGGATCGCCTCGGCCCCCGGCGCCGCGCCACTCCCCGGTGCCGCCTTCGCCGACGGTCGCGAGCGCCGCCGATGACCCGGCTGCTGCGCGAACATCCCGCGATCGACGCCGAGCTTGATTCGAGCGGCGTTCTCGTGGCGTTTCGTTGGAACGGACGCCGCGAGCCGGTCGAGGTGTGCAACCGCTGGCGAGTGGAGGAAAGCTGGTGGAGCAGGCCGATCGCTCGCGACTACTTCAAAGTGGCCGGCCCGCGCTGGCTGGCCCTGGTCTACCTGGATCGAGTCGACGGTTCCTGGCACCTGGAGCGCCTGTACGACTGAACCGGCCGGGCGCACGGAATGGCTTCCGGCCCGCCCACGGACCGGTTACATTGGCGCGCGTCATCCCCGGGAGAGGGGCCCGCACCGCGCATCGGGGCCAACGCGAGGGCAGGGAGAGGGAATGCAGGAGTTCTGGTTCTGCGAAGCCTGCAAGTCGATGAACCGCGGCGACGCCGACCGCTGCTATCGGTGCCGGGCTCCCAGGACGGCCGCGGCGATGGCAACCGTCCACGAGCGGCAACTACCGGACGTCATGATGCCCGGCGTCGACCATCTCGACCCGGGACCGGCTCGAGCCCTGTTGGCTCAGTATCCATACGTCGCGGCGTGGCCGTACGGATATGTCTCGGTGGCCTTGCTAGCTCCGCCGATCCTGTTCGAGTTCGGCGTCTTCCTGTGCGCTGTTGCATATCTGGTGGCGCTGGTGCTGCCAAACCTCTATTCGCTCGGCTCCGGCTGGTCGCTCCTGGTGACGATCTGCGCAGCCGGATACGGCGTAACGAACGTGATCGCGGCCGTCGCTCACAGCATCTTCCTGGCTCTGACGGACGCGAACGTACCGTCGCTCGGCGGCGGGCAACCGAGGTTCGGTCAGCCAAGGGCGGCGGGCTGGTGGATCGAGTCCGCACTCTGGGCCTGGAGGGCCAACCTGACGGTCTGGGTCCCGCTCTACATAGGGCTGGCATCCATGCAGTTCCTCGGCCTCTTCGGCCTGGGGCTCGCCATGTCGTTGCTGTGGATGTCGGCCCGATACCTCGGCAACCCTCTGTACAGCCTGCGCAAGCCTGCGCGGCTGCTGGACGATCTGCTCAGCCGGCTTGCCTTGCGAGGTTCATCCGATCGAAGCCTCGCCGGCTTGTGGTCGACGGCCTGGGGGACGGCTCGCATGATCGACGTGCTCATGCCCGTGGTGCTTATCGTCGGCGCGTACGTGATCGTCGTCGCCCAGATCATCCAGATGATGCGCGAGGTGTCCGGATCGGCGCCGGCGTCCGAGCTCGGCTTCGTCGGATCGTTCAACACGCTTGCCGTGGTCGTCGTCTTGCTGGCCATGGTCGAGGTAGTAGCGAACATCATCGCCCTCCTCCTCCTGGCCCGGATAACGGCGTCGCTGTCGGTCTCGCAGAAGATCAGGCGTAACTGGGTGGTCCAGAATGCCGATCGGCGCGATGGCGCGGCCGTGCCATCGGCCACGCCCGCCGCGGCGCCCGCCGCGACGATGACCCTGCCCGCGGCCTCGGCGGCGCCCGACAAGTCGAGCGCACCAGCGGCAGCGGCGCCGCCCGAACTACCGCGCTGGATGCGCACTCAGAACGAGTTCGCGGGCGAAGACGCGTCCGATTCGCCGCTCCCCACGGACGCGCCCCCGGCCCCGGAGCGGATGCTCCGCCCATCGTCGAACGCGCTGCCGCGCTACGGGCTGCCGCCACGGCCGCTCGCCGCCGACACCACGCCGCCCGCCGCCGACACCACGCCGCCCGCCGCCGACACCACGCCGCCCGCCGACACCGCGCCGCCCGCCGACACCGCGCCCTTGCCGGCTCAGGCCGACACAGCACTGCCTGCCGAGGCCGATTGGCCCGAAGGCATCTGAGTCGCGGCTCGTCGCGGCGCACCCGGCCCGAGCAGTCCCGGACACCACAAGGCCCGCCGCCGAAGCGACGGGCCTTGCAGCTCGGGAGACCAGCTCACCAGGCCACCCGACGGTCGAGCGGTCCAGCCACCACGCCAGACCGTCGCCAGAGAAACGGCTATTCGGGGGCCGCTTGCGCGGCCACTGCCATCGGCAGCAGAACAAGGATAAGCAGCGCCGCCAGTCCCATCAGCGCGGCAGTCCGCACCACGGTGACGAAGGCATCTCGGCGTCTGCTCATAGGGCCTTCGACGGCCCGGCGGCGGTGAGTGTGGCGCGCCAGAACGCGGCCGCCGGGTGCTCCGCGACGGTCTCGCGACGTGGTTCCCGGCGGCTGCGCAGCCCGCCCCGGCGGCGTCGCTGAGCGCGCCGCTCCCGGCCCCCGTGCCGGTCGCGCCACTCGCGGCGGCGGCCTCTTCCACAACTAGAACATCTGTTCTAGTATGGAGTTTCACACCGAAACGCCACGGGTCGCCGGCGGCCGGCAGATCGACCGCATGGCGGCCCAACCACTCGAGGCGCCGGTGGCCTCCTACGCCGAACTCCACTGCCACACCAACTTCTCGTTCCTCGACGGCGCCTCTCCGCCGGACGAGCTGGTCGCGCGCGCCGTCGAGCTGGAGCTATCCGGGCTGGCGGTCACGGACCATGGGGGCCTGTACGGCGTGGTCCGTTTCGCGGCCGCGGCCCAGGAGGCGGGGCTGCGGCCCGTCGTCGGGATCGAGATCGAGCTGGTCGACGCGGCGACGCCCGATCCGGCGGGGGTCGTCGTGCCGCCGCGGCGGGCGGGCCGCGGAACAGGGAGCCGCCGCTCTCCGACGGGCGCGATGCCGCTCCCCGGAGATGGTTTGCCGGTCCGGCCGCGCCCCGATCGGGCCCGGTTGCCCGGTCATCGGGACGCGGCCAAGGAGGACCTGCGCGGCGTGGGCGAGGGGCGGCGCGGTCCGCATCTCGTCCTGCTGGCCCGCAACGCCGCCGGCTATCGCAGCCTCTGCCGTCTGGTGAGCCGGGCGAATCTCGCCGGGACCAAGTCGATGCCGCGCTTCAGCCATGAACTGCTGGCCGCGCATACGGACGGGCTGGTGGCGCTCTCCGGTTGCCACGAGGGCGAGATCGCCAGGCGGTTGCGGGTCGGGGATAGGGATGGAGCGCGAGCCGCCACGGAACGGTATGCGCGGCTCTTCGGCGGCGACCTGCGCGGGGCCGAAACGCGCGGCGCCACTTCACGTGGCGATTCCCCGGCCACGGCCGGCTTCTTCCTGGAGTTGCAGCACCACCTGCTCCCCGACGACGACTGGCTCGTGGCCGAGACCGCGCTTCTCGCCGAAGAGCTCGGCTTGCCGGTCGTGGTCACGAACGACGTCCACTACGCCTATCCGGAGGGCCGGGAACTCCACGACGTCCTGACCGCCATCCACCACGGCCGGACGCTCGACGAGTTGCGCGACCTCCGCCGCCCGGACGGCGAATCGTTCCTCAAGGGAGCGGACGAGCTGATGGCTCTGCCGCCGGCCGGCGGCGCGACTGCGGGGAATTCGGATGCCGACGCCCGGACCGCGGCCGCCTGGGTTGAGGGCATCGGCAACGCCGGTGAGCTGGCCGCCGGCTGTTCAGTTGACCTTGGCTTCGAACGCTACCGTTTCCCGGGCTTCCCCGTTCCGAAGGGCCAGACGCCGTTTTCGTACCTCGAAGAGCTGTGCCACGAGGGCGCTCGCCGCCGCTACCACCCCATCTCCTCGCCGGTGGTCCGGCAGCTGGCTCACGAGCTGGACGTGGTCGAACGGACCGGGCTGGCCGAATTCTTCCTGATCTGCTGGGACCTGATGCGATTCGCCCGCTCCCGGGGAATTCCGGCGCAGGGCCGGGGCAGCGCTGCCGATTCGATCGTGGCTTACGTGCTCGGCATCACCCGCGTCGATCCCATCCGCCACAACCTGTTGTTCGAGCGGTTCATCAACGAAGGTCGAACGAGCTATCCCGACGTCGACATCGACTTCTCCTCCGAGCGGCGGGAGGAAGTGATCCAGTACGTCTACGAGCGCTACGGCCCCGAGCACACCGGCATGGTCTGCAACCTGGTCACGTATCGGGCCCGGTCCGCGGTGCGCGAGGTCGGGTATGCGCTGGGGTTCCCGAGGCCGCTCGTCGATCGGGTCTCGAAGGCGCTCGAAACCTACGACTCGGTGATGGTCCGGCGCGACCTGGAGGCGGAGGGCGGCTTCGGCCAGTTCTTCGCCCAGGCCGTCGAGCGCGACGCGGGGAGCGGCGCGGCCGTGGGGAGCGGCGCGGCCGCCGGGAGCGGCGCGGCCGCCGGGAGCGGCGCGGCCGCTCGAGCCACGTCGGCCCCGATGGCGACCGACATTGCCGGTGAGCGAGGCCTGGTCGATCGAATGGGTCAGCTCAACCACCCTCGCGGCGGCAGGATCGGCGCCATGGCCTTCGACTCGAGCGTTTCCGGGGCAACCGTGCGCCGCTCGAGCCCGCTTCCAGCCGACACGGTCGATCTCGGCGGCGGCTCGGCCACGGAGCAGCAGAGAAGGCTGGCGCGGTGGCGGGCGGTCGGGTCGGACGATGAAGGCGGACCCGGCGATTCGCCGGCGAGCGTCGCCCGGCTGGCGGCGGAGAGTGTGGCGAAGAGACCGGCGCGGACGCTCGAGGCATCGGCCGATCGAATGGCGGAACGGGGGCCGCGATCGGCGGAGGCCGGCGGCCGCGGGGTGGAGCCGCATTCGAGCGTGGCGCGGGTTTCGCCCCAATCCCAGATGCCGCCCGACGTCCGTCGCGGCTCCACCGCAGGCATGCCGGACTGGGAGCGCTGGCTGGCGTTCTGCGCCCGCATCGACGGCTTCCCGCGCCACCTCTCGATCCATTCCGGCGGGATGCTCGTGACCGCGGCGCCGCTGATCGACATCGCCCCGCTGGAACGGGCCACGATGGCGGATCGGGTCGTCGTCCAGTTCGACAAGCGCGACGTGGAGACGCTCAAGCTGATCAAGCTCGACCTGCTCGGCCTGGGCATGCTGGCCGCGATCGACGAGACGCTCCAGCTGATCGAGGCCGATTGCGCCACCTGCGTCGATCTCGATCGGTTGCCGGAGGACGTGCCCGAAGTCTTCGAGATGATCCAGGCGGCCGACACGGTGGGCGTCTTCCAGATCGAGAGTCGAGCCCAGATGCAGACGCTGCCGAAGTCGAGGCCGGCCAACCTGGACGACCTGGTCGTGGAGGTGGCGATCATCAGGCCGGGTCCGATCCAGGGCAACGCCGTCCACCCGTACCTGCGCCGTCGCCAGGGCCTCGAGCCCGTCGAGTACCTGCACCCCAGCATGGAACCCGTCCTGCGAGAGACCCTCGGCGTGATCCTGTACCAGGAGCAGGTCATGCAGATCGCGATCACGGTCGCGGGTTTCAGCGCGGGCGAGTCGGACGGGTTCCGGCGGGCGATGGGCACGTGGCGCTCCACCAGCGAGATGGAGAAGCTCCATCGGCGCTTCGTCGACGGCTGCCGAACCACCAACGGGCTGACCGGCGAGCAGGCCGAGGAGCTGTTCCGCCGGGTCGCGGCTTTCGCGAGCTTCGGCTTCGCCAAGAGCCATGCCGCGGCCTTCGCCCGAACCGCCTACGAGTCGGCCTTCCTAAAGCTCTTCTATCCAGCCCAGTTCACCGCCGGCTTGATCAACGCCCAGCCGATGGGCTTCTACCCGGTCGAGGTGCTGATCAACGACGCCAAGCGCCACGGCGTCGCGGTCCTGCCGGTGGACGTCAATGCCTCGAGCTACAAGACCGCGACGGAGTGGGTCGGCCGGGCGGGCGAGCCGCTCCCCGAGGGATCGGGCATCGCGCGGCGGCCGGCCACGATCCGCTCGTCCGGTTGCGTGGTCCCCGCGGCGGCGTCGCGTGAGCGCTGGGCGCCGGAACTGGCGAGCGGATACGGCGTACGTCTAGGCCTGGCGCTGGTCAAGGGGATCGGCGACGAGCACGCCGAGCGCCTGGACGCCGAGCTGGCCCGCGGCCCCTACCTCTCTCTGGCGGACGTCGTGGCCCGGACGGAGCTGCCCGAGGAGGTGATCGAGCGGCTCATCAGGGCCGGCGCGCTCGACTCGCTGGACCGGCCGCGGCGCGAACTGCTGTGGCAGTTGCGTGAGGTCATGGGCGCGACGCGGGGTCGGGTCGACGGTCGAGCCGGGCCGCGGGCCGCCGTGGGGCTGGCGGCAGGCCGCGCCGCCGGATACCGGACTGCGGGCCGAGCCACGGCCCGGACTGCGGGCCGAGTCGCGGGGCGGCCGATGGACCTGCGCCTGCCGCCGACGCCGGCGCCGGAGCTGCCCGCGTTGACGGAGCGCGAACGCCTCGGCGATTCGTACGCGGTGCTATCGCTCGACGCCCGCCGCCAGGTGGTCTCGCTCTTTCGCCCGGCGCTGGAGCGGCTCGGTGCCGTGACCAACGCCTCGCTCGCGGATCGGGGCCCCGGCCCGGTGAAGCTGGGCGGCCTGGTGGTCACTCGCCAGCACCCGATGACGGCGCGCGGTACGGTGTTCCTGGCCCTGGAGGACGAGACGGGCATGGTCAACGTCACTCTCTGGCCGGACGCGTGGGCGCGACTTCGGGGAGTGGTCAGGCGCCACGCCCTGCTCTACGTGGAAGGCATGCTCCAGCGCGAGGCAAACGTCGTGAACGTGGTGGCGCGCGAGGTCAGGCCACTCCCCGCGGAGGCGGAGAGCGCCGGCGGACCAGCCAGGCCCGAGGGCGTGCGGGCGCTCGGATACAGCGGCATGCGGCGCGGTTGAATCGGGCCAGGCCGATTCGTCGTGAGGGTCGGCCGGGCGCCAGCTAGCGGCGGGCGGTCGAACGCTTCGGAGCCGGCTTCTTGGGTGCCGGTCGCTGAGGCTTGCCGCCGGCGCCCCACGACATGGACAGGAAACGCTTGTACCAGCCGGATGCGGCCCCGAGTAGCGCGCCGAACGACATGCCGATGACCAGAACCTGGACGGTGAAGGGCACGTACTGGCTGGAATTGAGGTCCGAACCGGCCGGCACGTGCGTCAGGTGGTTGCCGACGAAGTACCACACGTAAAGGATCTCGAAGCAGACCCCGGAGATCGCCCCGGAGATCATGCCTGCCAGCCATGTCGCCCGCGGCGCGAAGAACCCTGCCAGCATCGGTTGAACCAGAGGAATCATGGGCAGGGCGAACTGGAGCAGGAAGCCGATCGAGCTGTCGTTGTAGTCGGTGCGAGTGAACCCAAACGCGAGGGCGGCGATGCTGATGACCGCCGCCGGCCAGACGGCGTTGGTCCTGAACACCAGCGTCGGCGCGTAGCGCAGGTCGTCGACGTAGTGGACCGGGCGGCCGGCCGCCTTGAACGCGGTGAACATCCCGACTCTCTGGCCCGGCTTGACGGCGGGCGCCGGCGCGGTTCGAGCTGCCTTCGCAGCCACCGGCCGAACGGACGCGGTGTCCTCTTCTTCCTGAACGCCCTCGGCTTCGGCCTGCTGCTGAAGATAGGCGCGATAGAGGCGGCGCCTCTCCGCTCGTTCAGTGCTCTTGGCGCGAGCCACGATCTCTCCTCGGGTCGAAACTGATGGGCAAGTCGGGCGTCTGTCGTGACGACAACGGCGCGGTCGGAATGGTAGTCCATGGCGCCGCCGGCCACAGGCCGCCCGGAAGAAAGGAACCGCTGCGTCGGCCAAAGGCGGCACCAGCCACGATCGAACCCGGCGACGGCGGGGCCGCCACACGCCGGGCCGCCACACGTCGGGCCGCCTCCAGCCGGCCCGCCACCCGCGCGGCCGCCGGTTCGTGAGCCGCGCTCGCTCAACGGCGGAATACCTGCGATGCAGCCGCAGATGACCGGCCGATAAGCCGCGGTTTAGCCGCACGTGAGCCGCGGCGCGTACAACTTGCGCACCTGCCCCGCCGGCAAGCCGCACTGAGGTGCCTCGATGTCCGCTCCGCGCGGGGTTGCCGTCCTGCTCGTCTCGCTCGTCGTCCCGCTGGCCGCCCTTTCGGCTGCCGTGCCGCCCGGTTACGCAGCCGGATCCGCGGCCTGGCCGCCTTCCGCCGGCCTCGTGCTGGCCGAGGCGATGACCGGCGGCGCATCCGCATCGGACGAATACGTGGAGGTCTACAACGCCGGGGTCGTCGCGGTCGATCTGGGTGGGTGCGACCTCGTCTATGCCAGCGCTTCGGGCGCGACGACAACGATCAAGGCCACTTTCACCTCGCCGCGTTCGCTCGTGCCGGGAGCGCATCTGCTTGTTGCCAACTCGGCCGGGGTGTATGGGCCGCTCGCGGACGCTACATATACCGGCGGCCTGGCCGCCGACGGGGGGTCGCTCGTCCTCCGCCACCCCGGCGGCGCGGTGATCGACGCGCTGAGCTGGGGGACGGCGAGCAACTCATACGCCGAGGGAGGCGTCGCGCCGGCTCCACCCGCCAGATCCAGCCTGGAGCGGCGGCCGGGCGGAGCGTCCGGCAACTGGCTCGACACCAACGACAACGCCTCGGACTGGTTCGTTCAGCCAAACCCGAGCCCGCAGTCGCTGGCCTCGACGCCGGTGCCCGCGCCTTCGCCGACGCCCCCGCCCGCAATTCCGACCCCGGGCGACACTTCGCCGGCGCCTTCCGGCGACCCATCCGCCACTCCCACGCTCGAACCGACGGGCGGGCCCACCGCCGAGCCGACTGGCGAACCCACGCTCGAGCCGACTGGCGAACCCACGGGCGAGCCGACTGGCGAACCCACGGGCGAACCGACGGGCGGGCCCACGCCCGTACCGACGGCCGAACCCACAGCCACGCCAACGGTCACGACACCCGTGCCGACCGATCCCGCGATCGCTCTTGAGTCGATAGCGGCGGCGCGAGCGCAGGCCGTGGGCTCGCTGGTCCACCTGGCCGGCGTCGTCACGGTGGCGCCCGGTCTCGTCGGCGCCGACAACCTGTTCGCGATCGCGGATTCGTCCGGGGGGATCTTCGTCCGCCTGGCTGCGCCCGTGGACGGCGTCGAGCCGGGCCGGTCGCTCGAGGTCGTCGGGGCGCTCTCGGCGCCGTACGGGCAGCTCGAGGTGCGCGACCTGGAGTGGCTCGCCGTCGGGGCTTCGGGCTCGGCCCCAAAGCCGATCGCCGCCACCGTGCCGGAGGTCGGGGAGGGGCTGGAGGGCTCGCTGGTCAGCGTCCAGGGCACGATCGACTCGGTCACGACCGACGGCGGGCGTCTCGTCTTGACCGTCGCCGGCCAGGCGGCCGAACTGCGCGTTTTCGCCGATCCGCCGTCCGGCATCGTGAAGACGGACGTGACCCGGGGCGAGCAGGTCGGCCTCACCGGCGTCGTGGGTCAGCGCGCCACCGCACTGGGTCGCCTGGACGGCTACCGGCTATGGCTCCGAGCCCCGGCCGACATCCAGGCCATAGCCGTCACGTCGCCCGGTCCTACCGGCGCGCCGACCGGCGCGACATCCCGCCCGTCCGCGACCCCGACGGCCCCGGCCGTCTACCACGACCTGGCGAGCGGACTCGCCGCCCGGGGCCGCGCCGTGGACGTCGTGGCCACGGTCACCGCCGCTACCGGCGTCATCGATTGGGGCGGCCCGACGATCGTCGTCGACGACGGCACCGCGGCGGCGGCGGTCGTCCTTCCGACCGGAGCAGCCGGCTTGAAGGTCGGCACGAGCGTCCACATCGTCGGCAAGACGGGCAGTCTGCACAGCGGCATGAGGGTCGTTGCATCGCTCGTCGAGGGGCGCGGCGACGCGGTCGCCGTGACGCCTCGCCAGGTCGCGACGGCGCTCGGTCCGTCGCTCGAGTGGCGGCTCATCTCGGTCTGCGGCAGCGTGGTGCGCCTGACGAAGGCGGGATCGCGCTGGCGCGCCGATCTGAACGTGGACGGCCTCACGGTCGCCGTCCTGGGCGAGCCCGGCGCCGGCATCTCGCCGGCGGGCCTCGTGGCCGGACGTCTGGCGCTGGCCACGGGCATCGTCCGGCGTTCGACCTCCGATCCGCGCGTCTTCCAGTTGCTGCCGCGGTCGACCGCGGACCTGGTCCTCGGGCCGGCGCCAGCCTCGTCCGGCCAGGGCGCCCCGGCGGTCGTCGGGCAAGGATCCCCGGACGGCACCGCCGGCGCCACCGCAGACACGGACGCGCCCATTCCCGTGTCCGACGTTCCGAGCCGCTCGGGCCAGACGGTGACCGTCGCCGGCCTGATCGTCGAGACGGGCGGCGGAACCGCGATCCTCGACGATGGCACCGGGCGAGTTCGTCTGGGCGGCGCGGGCGCTTCGGATGCGCTGTCGCTGCTCGAGCCCGGCGACGCCGTCGAAGTTACGGGAGTGGTGTCGAACGAAGCCGGGGAGTGGCTGATAGCGGTCGACCCGGACCTGATAGTGACCCTGGCCGGCACGGCATCGGATGCGCCGGCGGCTCCCGGCGCATCGGCCGCAGGCGCCTCTCCTTCCTCAAACGGCGCCGCGGACGCAGCCGCTCTGACGACACCGCCAGGCCGCAGCCCGATTCGGGGTCTTGCGCTGGCCGCGTCCGGAGTTGCCCAGCCGAGCCCTGTCGAGCTGATCGCCCTCGCCGGGGCCGCAGCGCTCCTCGTCTTCGTCGGTGGCGCAGCCCTGGCCGTGCGAGCGGGCCGCGTCCGGCCTCGCCCGCTGCGGCGCCGGCTTCCCCGGCGCGGCACCCCGCAGGACGGCCGTGTAGCCTCCGATTGACCAGATTCGCGGCCCGAGTTCGGCTCCGACGCGGGGTATCGCTCCGTGCCGCATGAAAGGGCGTGCTTGACGCTCAAGTTTCGAGCCGTCTATGCTCCGTCGAGGTGCCCAAGGGTTGCGCACCAGGAACGGTGGAAGAGGTATTGCCGAACGCGGTCGGACGCGTGCCCCACAATGGAGCCCGGCAGCACCAGAGCAAACTCGGCCCCGGCGAATCGGTCGGGGTTCTCCTCACCACCGCATCGTTGCGGAGTTCTCAGGGTTTGCGAGTTCAGCCGAGAGCGGTTCAGAGGGACCGCCGCCGGTCGCGCTCGACGTTCTCGAATCGCCGTCCTCAGGCCGTCCGCCTGAGGCGCCAGGGCAGAATCAGGGGCGCCGACGCCCCCTTTGGCATGTACACCGGGAGGCTCAGCGAAATGGCAGAGGGCTACTGCGTCAAAGACAAGAAGATGGTCGAGATCAAGGACCCGCACAAGATCACGATGAAGAACGGCAAGCCTGCAACCCAGGGCACCTGCCCTGTCTGCGGCGGGAAGGTAACCCGCATCGGAGCCTAGCCGCTCCTTCTCTCGGCTCAACGGCGACCCCCGCATTGCCGGGGGTCGCTCCCTGTCCGGGTCAGGATCGGGCCGAACGGCACACCCGGTCCGCATGTCGGCAACCGGCGTCACAGGCGCCGCGGTCGGGGCAGCCGTCCCCAAAAGGGCCGACCGGCCTCCCGGGCCCCGAATTCCCTTTGCTAGAATTGGCATGCACCCCACCGAATCCCAGCCCTGCGAGGTTCTCCCCTGTCAGAACAGCCTGTCCTCGCGCTCGACGTAGGCGGCACGCAGATACGTGCGGCCATCGTGGTCGACGACGGAACGCGAATTGCCCGCGCTCAAGGCCCGACGCCCGTGGCGGACGGCCCCGAGGCCGTTCTGCGCGCTTGCATCGCGGCGTTGGCAGCGGCGCGGGACGGCTGCCCGAGAGATCTTCGCGATGCGATCGTCGGCGTCGGGGTCTCCAGCCCAGGCCCGGTGGACCCGTGGCGCGGAATGGTCCTGCAGACCCCCAACATGGGCGCAGGGTTCCATGACATCCCAATCGCGGCGGAGCTCGGAGCCGCCATGGGCCTGCCCGCCTTCCTGGATCGTGACGCAAACGTGGCGGCTCTCGGCGAGATGGCCTTCGGGGCCGCCCGCGGCTGCGCGGACTTCATCTACCTGACCGTTTCCACGGGCGTGGGCGGCTCCATCGTGACGGAAGGTCGGATCTTCCACGGTCCGGACGGCACGGCGGGGGAGCTGGGCCACACGCCCGTGTCGATGAGCGGCCTGTGCGGGTGCGGCGCGGTAGGCCACCTTGAGGCCTTCCTCGGCGGCTCGGCCATGGCCAGGACGGCCCGTCAGGCGGCCCTGGAGGGTCGCAGCCCGTACCTGATGGCCATGGCCGATGACAAGGGCGTGGAGGCCATCGACGCGCGAGACATCGCCGAAGGCGAAGACTCCGGCGACGAGACGTGCCACTCCATCCTCGAGCGCGGTCGCCGCGCCTTCGCCGTAGCGTGCGTCGGCTTCGTCGACGCGCTCAATCCAACGCGGATCGTGGTCGGAGGCTCGATCTCCGACGCCCAGGGTGCGCGGCTTCTCTACCCGGCTCGGGCAGAGGTCGCCGCCACCGCTTTCAAGACGCCCGGAAGTCGGGTCCAGATCGTCCAGGCCGAGCTCGGCGCGGACGTGGGCCTGGCCGGTTGTCACCCGCTCGTGATCGCGCGCCTGGGAGATCCGTCCTGGCGCGGCGGTCGGCCAACGTCCATTTCCGCGCAGAACGGTTGAGCCGGGCGCGGCAACATCTCCTGGAGGATCAGACATGGCAGTTCGCGTCGGCATCAACGGTTTCGGTCGGATCGGCCGGCAGTCGCTGAAGGCGATCATCGAGCGCGCTCCCGAGCTCGAAGTCGTGGCCGTAAACGACATCGTGGACGTTCCGACCAACGCCCTCCTCTTCGCCCACGACTCCACGTACGGGAACTTCCACGGCACGGTCACTCACACCGACGATTCGATCGTCATCAACGGCAAGGCCGTCAAGGTCCTGCAGGTCAGCGACCCCGCCCAGCTGCCCTGGAAGGATCTCGGCGTCGACATCGTCATCGAGTCCACGGGCCGCTTCACCGAGGCCGACAAGGCCCGCGCCCACATCGCCGCCGGCGCCAAGAAGGTGATCATCAGCGCCCCGGCCAAGGGCGAGGACATCACCATCGTGCTCGGCGTGAACGACGAGAAGTACGACCCGGCCAAACACAACATCATTTCCAACGCAAGCTGCACGACGAACTGCCTCGCGCCGATCGTGCACGTGCTGCTGAAGGAAGGCTTCGGCGTCGAAGAAGGTCTGATGACCACGATTCACAGCTACACCGCGACGCAGAAGACCGTTGATGGTCCGTCGAAGAAGGACTGG
>CAZGUS010000020.1:0-26391 GCA_964529245.1 uncultured Anaerolineaceae bacterium | reverse complement strand
GTCGAGCGCCGCCGCGGGCACGCCTCGACGCCGCGCCATGGGGCGGCGTGGGGCGGCCGAGCGGCGGATGAGCGGCATCGTCAGCGGCCCTGCGGGGTCAGCCGCTGCTGGCGGGACACCACGTCGGTGATGCGAACGCCGAAGTTCTCGTCGACGACCACGACTTCGCCCTGGGCGATCGGCCGGCCGTTGATCAGGACGTCGACCTTCTCGCCGGCCAGCTTGTCGAGCTCGACGATCGAGCCGGGCGTCAGCGCCAGGACGTCGCGGATCGGCAGAGTAGTGCGCCCGATCTCGACCGCCACCTGCAGGTTCACCCCCAGCAGCAGGTCGATGTTGTAGCCGGGCTGGTTCGTCGGCGCGGCCGTCAGTTCGGGCATCTGCGCCAGCCGGACGTTCGCCGCGGGGCCTCCACCGTGGCTGTTGCCGTTGCCGTTGCCGGGCCCGCCGGATCGCGGCGTGGTCGCCGCCTTGAGTTCCTGGGTGCGCTGGGCCACGGTCTGCGGTTGGGGCGGAGGCGTCGGGGAGGGAGCCTCGGAGGCGAGAGCCTGGAGGGCGACGATATGGGCCGCGAGCTCGCCGGAGACGGCGGCGTCGTAGGCCGAAATCACGATCACTTCTTCGTTGTCGACGGAGGTCAGCGGCATGCGCAGCAGCATCATCGGCGCGTCGGGCTCCGGCAGGTCGACCGGCGCGCCGAGCCCGAGCCCCTCGCCGAGGATGGACTCGAAGGCGGTGCTGAGGGCCTCCATCACCAGTTCCTGCAACCGGCCGGCGGCGTAGACCTTGCCGCCGATCTTGTCGCCCTTTGCCGGATCGATGGCGCCCCACGATCCGCGCCGGTCGGTGCCGAGCAGCTCGAACGAGGACGAAGGCTCGAGCGGTGTCGGCGCGGTTGCGGGCGTGACCTGGCCGACGGTCAGATCCCCGCAGGTGACGGGGCAGAGCGCGTCGGCGGAGACGGCCTCGGCAATTGCCGATCGGAGCATGGGCCAGAGCGGCAGGATGGAGGCCCCGGCACCGAGCGATTGACCGTCGGCGGTTTTCCAGTCGAACGATTCCCAGCTCATGTCAGGCCTCCGTGGGCACTAGTGGCGTCACCAGACGCAGGGCTATGCGGTCCCCTACCCGTCCCGGAACTGCCCACGCCTGGGCCTGGTCGGAAACCGTTACAAGGACCGGTTCATCGAAGTGCTCGTCGAAACGGATCACGTCGCCGGGCTGCAGCTCGGTCAGCGCCTCGACGGGAATGTCGACCGCGCGGAAGGCGGCCGAGATCGGGATTTCGACCCCCCGAACCTCGCCTTCGAGCGTCTCGCGGACGCCGGCGTCGCCCGCGGCCTGGCGGCGCTGGGCGTACCACATCGTCGCCGCCAGCCTGGGGAGCAGCGGCTCCAGCGTCCCGAACGGATAGCAGACGGTCATCGGGGCGGTCTGGCCGGCGAAACGAACCTCGTACGTGAGGACGGCCACGACCTCGGTCGGAGCGGCGAGACGGAGCAGGATCGGCGAGAGCGCCGTTTCCGTGATCGAGACGTCGAGCGTCTGGAGATGGGCCCAACCCTCGTTCAGGGCGTGGGGCAGATGGGCCACGACGCGCGATATCAGGTTGCCCTCGATCGGCGTCGGCTCGGCCCGCTCCGACGGAATGCGGCCCGGGCCGCCGAGGAGGCGGTCGACCGCGGCGAAGGCGAAGCCCAGATCGAGGTCGACCAGGAACGGGCCCGACAGGCCGGGACTCGTCATCACCACCAGCTCGGTGGGGAGCGTCAGCTGGCCGAGGTAGTCGTCGAAGACGAGCTGGTCCGTGCCCGCCAGCTGGATCACGACCGGACCGCGCAGGAAGGACGACAGGCGGGCGGCCGCGACCCGGCCGACGTTCTCGTGGATCGCCTGCAGGGTGCGCAGCTGCTCGTTGGAGAACTTGGCGGGGCGGCGGAAGTCGTAGGTCTTGACGATTCGGCCGTCCGCGCTAAGCGACGGCGGCTGGTCCTCGGACGGCAGCGAACCATCCGCAACCGCCCCAAGAAGCGCATCGATCTCGGCCTGCGACAACATTTCTTGCGTCCGCCTACTGCATTACGAAATCGGTGAAGTAGACGTCGAGGACCGCCTGGTCGCCCAGGATCTTCCGCATCGCCGCCAGCAGCTCGGTCTTGAGAGCCGCCCGGCCGTCCGAGGTGGTCAGCGTCGCGGAGTCGTGGGAGGAGACGACCGTTCCGAGGGCGTCGAGCAGGAGCGGCACGTCGTCGGAGACCTTGGTCGTCTCGACCGTCTCCTCCTTGGCGCGCGCGTCGGGGGCCAGACTGTAGAAGCTGGCCGACTCGGGCCGGAGCTCGATCGTGAGGGCCACCTTGGCGTACTTGAACGCGCCGGCGGTCGTGCCCTGGGCGAGGTTGATGACGCGGCTGTCGAGGGCGAGCATGGGCCCGTGCTCTCCGGCGGCGGGATCCGGCACGGGCGGCGTGACCTTGCTTCCGGACATCTGCATGAACACGAAGGCGCCGGCCGCGGCCAGTCCCAGGGGTATTCCCAGGAGCAGGATGGCGCGGCGTCCGTGCGGGATCGGCAGTTTCACGGGCGGTTCTCCATGGCGACGGAATGGCGGGTCGTCGGGCAGGCCGGCGCGAAGTGGCAGCTCATGGGAAAGAGGGCAGCGCTATCGGGCTGGCCGCGCTGGTGTCGGCCGGCGGATACAACACGACGATGTCGACGCGGCGGTTCCTGGTGCGCGACGCGTCGTCGGTGTTCGGAACGATGGGGTTGTACTGGGCGTTGCCCTGGGCGGCCAGGCGGTCGGGGGCCATGCCGAGCTTGACCATGGCCTGGAGAACGGCCAGGGCGCGGGCCGTCGAGAGCTCCCAGTTGTCCGCGTAGAGGCCGCCTTCCGGCGGCTGGTCGTCGGTGTTGCCTTCGATCCGCAGGTCGTTCGGCAGCGGCCCGACGATGGCCACGATCTTGCCCACCAGCGTCAGCGCTTCGGTGCTGAGGTTGGCCCGGCCCGAGGAGAACAGCAGCGCGTCGTTGAGGCGGATGACTATGCCCTGCGGCGCCATCCCGACCTCGACCTCGCCGCCCAGACCCTGGCCGATGGCGTAGTCCTCGAGCTGGGCGGTGATCGCCCGCAGGTCGCTGGCCACGGTGCTGGTGCCGGTGTCGTATGTCTGGTCCTGAACCGTGGTGGTCTGGCCGTCCATGATCGAAACGGCGTCCTGGCCCTGCATGACATCGGCGTTGAACGCGGCGGAGACGGACTGGGCGAGCTCGGTGAACTTGCGCACGTCCGTGTTGCTGATCGCGTACATGACCACGAACAGGACGAACAGGAGCGTGATCAGGTCCGAGTACGTCAGCAGCCAGCGCTCGTCGTTGTCGTGCGGCGATTCGACGTGGCCGCGCTTGCGCTTGGCCATCACGCGGCCTCGGCGATGGACGAGCCGGCGCCGGCCTTCTCGGGGGCTTCGGCTTCGTCGGAGGCGGGCCCGGCGTGGGCTCTCAGCTTCTGGGCCACGATGCGTGGGTTGTCGCCGGCCTGGATGGCCAGGATCGCGACCAGGGCCAGACGCCGTTCGCCGGCCTCGGCCTGATCCTTGCCCTTGAGGTTGGCGGAGATCGGCAGCCACAGGATGTTCGCCACGCCGACGCCGTAGAGCGTGGCGATGAAGGCGGTCGCGATCGACTCGCCCAGGCTCGACGGGTCGGACAGATTGGACAGCACGCTGACCAGGCCCATCACCGTCCCGAGGACGCCGAAGGTGGGCGAGTAGCCGCCCATCTTGGCGAACATGTCGATGCCCTTCATGTGGCGGGCCTGCATCGACTCGATCTCGATCTCGAGGATCTCCTCGACGGTGTCGGGCTCGAGGCCGTCGATGATCATCTGCAGGCCGTGGCGGATGAACGGATCCTGGACGGCTTCGACGTCGGCCTCGAGGGCGAGGAGCCCTTCGCGCCGGGCCCGCTCGGCGAACTTGACCAGCATCGCGCGAGTGGTGCCGAGGTCGCTGACGCGCGGCTTCATGGCCAGGCCGAGCATCTTGGGGAACGTCATGAATTGCTTGACCGAGGTCGAGGCCATGGTTGCCCCGAAGGTCGCCCCGAAGATCAGCAGGATCGCGGACGGAATCAGGAATGCCGCGGGCGAACCGCCGTCGAGTACATCGGCGACCATCATCGCGCCGAGGCAGACCATGATCCCGAGGCCGGCGTCCATGTCCGCTCAGCCCTTAGGGGTGTCGATGTAGGCGCGCAGGCGCCCGCGATTGGGATGCTCGTACTGCGCCGGATCCATCGTCTGCGGCGGGTCGTAGGCCCGCCGGCCGCCGAACCTGGTGTCGATGTGGAGCGATCGCTGGTAGTAGTGGAACCGCATCGCGACCTCGGTCGCGGTCTCGCGGACCAGCAGCTTCTTGCCGTCGGCCAGGGTCAGGACAGTGTCGGGCGTCTCCTCGATGGTCTCGATTCGATCGGGGTTGACCAGCACGGCCGTGCCGTCGGTGCGAGTGAGGGGGATCACGGCTCAGGCCAGGCTGCCGGTGAGGGCCAGGCGCATCAGCCCCGCCCGGGACCGGACGTTGAGCTTGCGGCTGAGGTTGGCGCGGTGGGCCTCGACCGTCTTGACGGACAGGACCAGCGACTCCGCGATCTCGCGGTTGGAGAGGCCCTGGCCGATGAGGTAGAGCATCTCGCGCTCGCGGGGAGTGAGCAGTGATACGGGCCCTTCGTCGACCCGCGCCGCCGCCAGATGCTCCCCCGCCGTGGGGAAGCCCGCGACGATGGGCCCGAGGCCGTCCATGACCCGCCGCACGAGCATCAGGAAGGTGTCGCGGTTGACGTTGTCGATGAGCATGGCCGCGTCCGCGCCGCCGTGGAGGCAGGCTCCGGGCGCGACTTCGCGACCGCGCGTGACGAGCGCAATCAACCGCGGCTTGGGCCAGAGGGCGGCCAGGAGCCGGCACACTTCGGGCCCTTCGGCGGGCGTGAAGTCGAACAGCACCAGCTGGGGGTGGACGTCCGATGCCAGCCGGAACGCCTCGTAGACGGATGCCGCGCTGGCAACCTCGCAGGCCGACCCGCTGGACAGCATCGTGGAGACGCCGAGGCGGACGATCTCGGCCTGGTGAATTATCAGAGCGTGGGTCACCGCACGGGTCGGCCTCGGCGGCGACGCAGTGGGGCGTCCTCCGCGACGGTCCTGTACGGGGTAGCTGGCGATCGACATCTCGGACAATCCTTGGGCTTCCGGTTTTGGCGGGTCGGTCCGTAGAGTGGGAAGCGGTACACGTCCCGGCGATCTGGCCCAAAGCATTCGGCAGGGAGGGCGCGTAGGTGTACTCCCGGCTTGAGCCGGTCGTTCGGGGAGGGACCGCAGTAGTCGGCCGTTTGCCGTAGGGTCCTGGTGCGGCCGGGGGGCCCGGACGGCTCGAAGGCGCCTGGCGGGGCACTCCCGCCGGTGCGCCGGCCACGCCTTGGCCGAGCCGAGGCGAACGATCTAGACTGCGCCGGGCGTGGACTTCGCAGGCATCTCGACGGCCGCGAGCGAGAGCGTTCGAACGCCCGAAAGGAGTCTGCCCGGATGACGGCCGCGATCGAGACCAGGGGCCTGACCAAGAGCTACGGCCGCTCGCGCGGCATCCTCGACGTCGACCTCGTCGTCGAGACGGGCCAGATCTTCGGGTTCCTGGGCCCCAACGGCGCCGGCAAGTCGACCATGATCCGGCTGCTGCTGGACCTGATCCGGCCCAGCGCCGGAGAGGCGCGCGTCCTCGGCTTGGACATCCACCGGGACCGCCTGGCCATCGATCGCCGCATCAGCTACGTGCCGGGCGAGCTGTCGCTCTACAGCGAGCTGACCGGACGCCAGCTGCTCACGTACCTGGGCAACCTGCACGGACACGTCGACGAGGCCTACCGCGACGGCTTGATCGAACGGCTGGAGCTCGATCCATCGAAGAGGATCAAGACCCTCTCGCGCGGCAACAAGCAGAAGGTCGGGCTGGTCGCGGCATTCATGATCCGCCCAGAGCTGCTGATGCTCGACGAGCCGACGGCCGGGCTCGACCCGTTCGTCCAGCTCGAATTCGAGCGCCTGTGCGAGGAGGTCCGGGCCGCCGGCCGGACCGTCTTCATCTCGTCGCACCAGCTGCCCGAGGTCGAGCACCTGTGCGATCGCGTCGGGATCATCCGAGAGGGCAGGCTGCTGGCTGTCGAGACCATCGCGGACCTCAAAGCCCGGGCACTGCACCGGCTCGAGATCGACTTCGGCGGACCGGTCGAGGCGGCGGCGTTCGCAAACCTCTCGGGCGTGCGGGACCTGGTCGTGAACGACGGCACGCTCCGCTGCACGGTCATGGGCAGCGTGGACGCGTTGATCAAGGCGGCCGCACGCTTCGAGGTTCACAACATCCGCAGCATCGACACAAGCCTCGAAGAGATATTCATGGCTTACTACGGATCGGGCGAAGCGGCCGCCGGGAGCGCCGCCGGGGAGGCCGGCAATGCTGCTGCGTAACGTCTTCACCAAGACCATCCGAGATCTGCGCTGGCCGACGTTCTGGGTGAGCCTGGGATGTGGGGCCATGACCGCCTATTTCGCGATCCTGTTTCCCACGTACTCCAAGCTGTTCGACCTAAACGCGATGCTCGCCAAGATGGGCCCGGCGGTCAAGTTGCTGGGCGCCAGCATGGGCGACGCCAGCACGCTTGTCGGCTTCCTGCACATCGAGCTGTTCTCGATGATTTTGCCAGCCGCGCTGGTCGCTTTCGCGGCCGGGACCGCCAGCGGCTTTACCGCGGGCGAGGAATCCCGTGGCACGATCGACGTCCTTCTCTCTTATCCGATCTCCCGCCGGCGCATAGTTCTCGAGAAGTGGCTGGCCGTCGTGATGGCGTGCGTGGTGACGGCCGTCGTCCTGTGGCTGTTCGCCATCGGCGGCGCGGCCATCAGTGCCAGCCCGCTGCCGCCGGACCTGCTGGCCGCGGCCCTGGTCATGCTCGTCCTCCTGGGTCTGGCGTTCGGAGACATCGCCCTGGCCATCTCGGCCGCCACCGGGAATCGCGGCGCCGCCATCGGCCTGACCGTGGCGCTGCTGGTGGCGATGTACCTGATCGACGCCCTGAGCTCCGTGGTGGAAGGGCTCGGCACCCTCCGGCCACTCTCCCTGTTCCGCTATTACATGGGCGACGACCCGCTCCGAAACGGTCTGAACCTGGGCGACGCAGCGGTGCTGGCGGCGGTAGCCGCGGTCTTCCTGGCCGTGGCCGTAGCCGCATTCGAGAGGCGCGACCTGGCGGCGTGACGTT
Organism: uncultured Anaerolineaceae bacterium; assembly: GCA_964529245.1. GTDB lineage: Bacteria > Chloroflexota > Limnocylindria > Limnocylindrales > CSP1-4 > Fen-1039. The sequence goes on along the minus strand of CAZGUS010000020.1, from coordinate 19,089 downwards.
GCGGTTGTCGCGAGGGCCCTGTTTCGAGCGTATTTCGCACATTTACCGCAACCGCGCCACAACCTGCGCCGGCGCCTTTGACAACCCAACGGCAGCGAAACCGTTCCCCGCCGACTACTGACTCCCGGCGGGCCGTCGCGGATGCTTGTTCCACGCACGGCATCCTGGCGGTCGAACGAGTCCGGCAGGGACGATCCGACCGTGCGCGGACAGGAGGACCATGATGGCCGCCGCGCCAGGGACCGAAATGAAGCGCACCCTGACGATGACCGGGCTGACGATCAACGCCATGGCGCTGATCGCGCCAGGCGCGTTTCTCTGGACGACGTTCCAGGCCCAGGTCGTTCAGCAGAACGGCGGTATCACGACCGCGATGGACATGGTTCCGGGACTGCTGTTCGTTCTCATCCTCGCATTCCTGACGGCATTCTCATACGCCGAGCTGTCGAACATCTACCCCGAAGCCGGCGCCGGATCGTCCTACTACTTCGCCGAAGCCGCATTCCTGGAAAAGGAAGAGGCGATCCACTACAAGTTCGCCCGTCTTGCCAAGTTCATACTTGGTTGGGTCTCACATCTGTACTACTGGATCTACCCGGGCATCATGGTCGGGTTCACCGCGATCCTGTGCGTATACATCATGAGCCTGTTCGGCGTGACCCTCAATCAGCCGGCCGAGGTCGGGGCCGCATTTGTGTTCTCGGCCCTGGTCGGCCTGATCGCATATCGCGGCATCTCCGGCTCGACGCTGACCGCCGTCATCATCAACGCCATCCAGCTCACAGCTCTCGTCGGGTTCTCCATCCTGGCGATCGCGTTCCGGCTCACACATCCGGACCTCGCCTATGCGCACTCGAGCATCGCCTCGGTCGTCCTGCCGCACAACTTCACGAACGTCCTGTTCCAGGGCACGATCGCCATCCTTCTCCTCGTCGGCTTTGAGTCGGTCACGGCTCTCGGCGCCGAAGCGATCAACCCCAAGCGCGACGTGCGGCGAGCCGTGCTTCTGTCCCTGGCAATTCAGGGCGCCGTTGCCTACGTCATCGAATACGTGTCGGCCAACTTCCTGGTCAACAACAGCATCATCGCGACCGACGCCACCGGTAAGTCCGTTGGCGGCTACGCTGCCGCGGCCGCCTCGTCCGCCCCGATCGGCGACATGGTCCGCTTCATCGGCGACCAGATGCTCGGCGGTACCGGCGTCGCGCTGGTGCTGATCCTGGCCGTGAGCGTGTTGATCGCACTCATCGGCACCACCCTGGCCTGCCTCAACACCGGCGTCCGCATCACCTACGTCATGGGCCGCGACAAGGAAGTCCCCGGCCTGCTCGGGATGCTCCACTTCCGCCACGCGACTCCCCACTACGGAGTGGTCGCCCTGGCCATCATCTCGGCCGTGCTGGGCGGGTATGCGGTCCTCTCCGCCGACAACCTGCTCCAGATCACTCTCGCCTCGAACACCGGGACCTTCCTGGTCTACGGCATGACCAACGCCCTGGTCCTGTTCGCCTTCGGAGGCCGGCACAAGAGGAACATCTTGAAACACGTGATCGTGCCGGTCGCCGGGCTCGTGGCCAACGTCGGAATGCTCGCGGCCGTCGTGCTCATGAGCGTCTCGGCCGGCGGGTCGACCCAGACGGACACTCTGATCGCACTCGGGGCGGTCGGCGTCTGGATCCTCATCGGCGCCGTGTGGCTCGTCTTCAACTCGGCGGCCTCAAACAAGAGCCTCCTCGTCAAGCCTCCGGTGGTCGCCCCGGAGAGGTAGCGATCGCGCTTCGCCAGCTCGAGACCGCGTCCGCGGCAGGCAACTGCCCGGCGCGGTCTCACCTAACGTCAGCGGGAAGTTGAACATGTGGGCTACGTCTCCAGACCGATTCCGGCCGTGACCACAGAACTGGCCGTCGAATACGCGGGCCTGTCCGTGAACGGGCACGTCCGGGACCACAACGAGGACCGCCTCGGCTGGGCGGCCCTCGACGGCGTCTCGCCGTTCATCACGCCGGCCGAGGAGTGCGCCCTCGAACAGGCCGTCGCCACCTCGGAGCTGGGACTGGTCTTCGCCGTCGCGGACGGCCTGGGCGGCTACGGCGGCGGCGAGGTGGCTTCGGGGCTGGCAATCGAAGCCTGCCTCGACCACGCCCAGAAGAACGGAGCCGGCGGGGGCCGCCTGACCGGCACGCTCAGGACGGCCTTCAACCGGGCAAATCAGGCCATCTTCGACGCCGCCATCGGAGGCCAGGGCGGTCGGAAGATGCAGTCCACGCTCAGCGCCCTGGCGATCACTCCCGGAGAGCTGCACCTCGCCCACGTCGGCGACAGCCGCGTCTACCGCCGCCATCACGGCGAGCTCGAGATCCTGACCTCCGACCACAGCCAGGTCATGGAACTGCTCCGAATGCACATCATCACCCCGGAGCAAGCCGTCGACCACCCGGCCCGCTACGCCCTGACACGGTCCGTCGGCGGCGACATCACGGTCCGTGTCGACGTCCGCTCGGAACGCCTCGATTCGGGCGACGCGTTCCTGCTCTGCTCGGACGGGCTGTGGAGCAACGTGACCGCCAGCGAGATCGTGGAGGCGCTGGCCCGCCCGCCGGCCGAAACGTGCGAAGTGCTCGTGAAGCTCGCTCTCGAACGTGGCGGCGACGATAATGCGACAGCCATGGCAATCCGCGTCCGCGAGGCCGGGCAGCGGCCCGAGGCGCCGCAGGGATGGCGGAGGTTGTTCTCGTGACCACGACCGGGCTGCAGCCAGGGGCCACGCTCGACCAGTTCACGATCGTCAGGGCGATTGGCTCGGGTGCCTTCAGCGACGTCTACCTGGCCGAGGATTCGAAGGGCGGCCAGGTCGTGCTCAAGTGCCCGCACGAGTCGATCATGGGCGACGTATCGACGTTCGACCGGTTCCGGCGCGAGCTGGACATCTCGCGCCACCTCCACCATCCGGGCATCCAGCGCTCGCTCGAATTCACCACCGATCGCAGCCGGCCCTACATGGTCATGGAGTACATCGACGGCGAGACGCTGCGGTCCTACATGACCCGGGAGAAGCGTCTTTCCGTGGACCAGGCCGTCGACTTCGGTCGGCAGCTGGCGGCGGCGATGGGCTATGCCCATTCGCAGGGCGTCTTCCATCGCGACCTCAAGCCGGAGAACGTTCTCGTCACTGCCGACGGGCGCCTGGTCGTGACCGACTTCGGTGTGGCTCTCATGGCCGGCGCGCGGAGGCTGACCTGGCGCTGGTTCTCGACCGCGCTGGGCACGCCGGACTACATGTCGCCCGAGCAGATCCAGGGCAAGCGCGGCGACGCCCGGACGGACGTCTACGCCATGGGCGTGATGATCTTCGAGATGCTGGCCGGCCGCGTCCCGTGGGAGGGCGACAACGCCCTCTCGGTCATGAGCCAGCATCTGAACGCGCCCGTCCCAGCGCTCCACGAATTGAACCCGGCGGTGCCGCCGCCCATCGAAGGGATCGTGCGAAAGTGTCTGCGCAAGATCCCCGACGAGCGCTACGAGGACGCCGCCTCGCTGGAGAGCGACCTCGAGCACTGGCGGGACCTGCCTCTATCTCAGTTCATCTTCGGTGACGAGGCGCCGGTCAGTCGAGCCTCCGACCAGAAGCTGATCATGCTTATCTTCGGGATCAGCGCGGGCTTTCTCGCCGCCAGCATCCTCTTCGTCCTGATCGCCTACCTTCTCGTCCATGCCCACGCATAGCCGCGCTGACGGCCCACGGCCACGCGGGAGGAACGAAATGCCCGACAGAACCGGACCCACTCCGCACGAGGGAACGCCTTCGGAGCGACGCTCGAATGGCGGCAGCATGAGAGCCGCGGCCGACGATGCCGGCCAGAGCGAGGACGTCGGCGGCAGCCTGGCCGACATGGACCGCCGGACGATCGATCGGCTGGTGGCCGCCGCCAGGGACGCGCACGTCGAACAGATAGAGCTGCAGTTCGCCGACGTCACCGGCGCCGTCAAGACGGTGGCGGTACCGGCGCGGCGCCTCGCCCACGTCCTCGAAGCCGGCGAATGGTTCGACGGATCCGCCGTCGAAGGGCTGGCTCGCGAGGTCGAGTCGGACATGTACCTGCGCCCCGATCCGTCCACGTTCGCGATCGTGGAACCGGCCGCCGGAGTCCCCTGCGCCAGGTTGATCTGCGAGGTCGTCACGCCGACCGGCGAGCCGTACCCGGGCGACGGCCGGGCGGTTCTGCGAGGCCTGCTCGAGCAGGCCGAGTCGGCCGGGCTGAACTACCTGGTGGCGCCCGAGATCGAGTTCTTCCTGTTCCCCCTGGGCGACGGCGTGGAGCCGCTGCCCGACGATCCGAGCAGCTACTTCGAACGAGCGCGGGGGCGATCGCGCCAGGTCGAGCTCGAGATCGTGGCCGGCCTGGAGGCGATGGGGATCAGGATCGAGTCGAGCCACCACGAGGTCGCGAGCGGGCAGTTCGAGCTGGACCTGCCGATGCTTCCGGCGCTGGTGTCCGCGGATACGGTCACGACCCTCAAGTCGGCGGTCAAAGAGCTGGCCCGCGAACGCGGCATGCAGGCAACCTTCATGCCGAAGCCGCTTGCCGACGCCGCGGGCTCAGGGATGCACACCCACCAGGTGATCGTGGATCGTGCCGGTCGGAGTGTCTTCGATGACCCGGCGGCCGACTACGGCCTTTCGGCCGTGGCCCGGGCGTTCGCCGCCGGGCAGCTCGAGCACGCGCCCGGGCTGTGCGCCCTGGTCGCCCCGCTGGTCAACTCGTACAAGCGGCTGGTTCCGGGATACGAAGCTCCCGTCGCCGGCAGCTGGGGTCGTCACAGCCGCTCGGCCCTCATACGCGTGCCGGCCCAGGTACGTCAGGAAGAGCCGCCGGTCGAGATCTTCGAGACGCGGCTGGAGCTGCGCCTGCCAGACCCGAGCTGCAATCCCTACCTCGCCTACACGGCCATGCTGGCCGCCGGCCTGGACGGGATCGATCGCGGCTGCGAGCTCGGGCCTCCGCTGGAGGAGGTCGAGCACGGCTTCGGCGGCGGCCACAGTCTGACCAGGCCGCTGCCGGCCTCCCTTGGCGAGGCCCTGGCCGCCCTCGAGGACGACGACGTCATCATGGCCGTACTCGGGAGCGAGCTGGTCGAGTTGTTCCGCTCGGCCAAGTCGCTCGAGTGGGAGGCCTATCGCCGCCAGGTCACGCCCTGGGAGGTCGCCGCCTACTTCCAGCGCTCCTGAGCTGGCTCCGGCCGGCCTGCCGGCCGCGTCGGAGCGTACCGATTCGACACCTTGCATTCGCCTCTCGACATCGCGCCCGGCGGTAACCTAGCAGCCGACATACTCGGCCGTGGTGGGGACCAGTACGGAGGCATAGGTGCGCGTCTCGATCGGGATCGATCTTGGTTCGTCGCGGGTCAAGCTGCTCGCCCTTGACGAAGAGGGCAATTCCCTCGGCGTGACGATGGCCTCGTACGCCACGGAATCGCGCCGACCAGGCTACGCGGAGCAGAACCCGGATCGCTGGTGGGACGCGCTGCGGCTGGCAATGTCCGAGATGCTGTCCCGCCCGAGCCTGCGCGGCGCGGACATCGCGGCCCTGGGCCTGACGGGTCAGATGCACAGCGCCGTCTTTCTCGACGCGACCGGCGCGCCGTTGCGATCCGCCCTGATGTGGTCGGACGGCCGGGCCGAGGCCGAGGCCGCCGAAATCGAGAAGCGCATCCCCCGCCAGGAGCTGGTCGCCCGCACAGGCAACAGGTCGAACGTCAGCTTCACGGCGCCGAAGATCATGTGGGTCGCCGCGCACGAGCCGGAGATCTTCGCCCGGACGCGCTGGATCGTCCAACCCAAGGACGCGGTGCGGGCTCGGCTGACCGGCGAGGTCGCGAGCGACGTGTCGGACGCCTCGGCGACGCTCCTGCTGGACCTCAAAGCCCGGACCTGGGCGCCGGACATCTGTCAGAAGCTGGGGATCGACATCGGGCTGCTGCCGCCGCTCATGGAATCCGAGGCGTGCGCCGGCTCTCTGCGCGAGGACGCCGCCAGGTCGCTCGGCCTGCCGGTCGGGATCGCCGTCGCGGTCGGTGGAGCGGACGCTCCGGCGGCGGCGCTCGGGCTTGGCATGGCCCGCGAAGAGGACGCGGCGGGCACCGTTCTCATCTCGCTGGGCACGGGCGGCCAGGTGCTGGCGCCGGTGGCGCAGCCGCACATCGACCCCGACGGCCGGCTCCACGGCCTGGCCCACGTTGTCCCCGGCCAGTGGTGCGTGATGGCGGCGATCCTCTCGGCCGCGGCGTCGCTCGATTGGGTCGTCCGCCTGCTCCGCCCCGACGACCCCAATGGCAGCCGCGAACTGCTGGCCGCCGCCGCGAAGGTTCCGGCAGGCAGCGACGGCCTGATCTTCGTGCCGTACTTGCGCGGCGAGCGGACCCCCCACTTCGACCCTGCCGCGCGCGGCGCCATGGTCGGCATGAGCATCAACCACGGCGCGCCGGAACTGACCCGGGCAGTCCTCGAGGGAGTGGCCTTTGCCCTGGGCGAGGGGCTCGACCTGATGCGCGGCGTCGGACTCAAGCCGACCTCCGGCGTGGTCGCGGGCGGAGGCGTCAACCGCCTGTGGCAGCAGATCATCGCCGACGTGCTCGACCTGCCGGTCGCGCTGGGCGCCACGGAGCATGGATCGGCCCGGGGCGCCGCGCTGCTGGGAGCCGTTGCCGGGGACTTGATCCCCTCGACGGTCAACGGCGTCCCGCCGCTTCCGGCCGACACCCGCGTCATGGAGCCGGACCCGGCCAGGGTCAGCCTCTACGCCGGCATCTCGGCGACGTACCGCGAGCTCTACGGCCGCCTGCCGCGCACTTGAGCGCGGCGTCGGGAGAGGGCCCGGGCAAGTCCCGGGCTACTACCAGCGCTGGTGAACAAGCGGCTTGATGCGGGCTTCGTACATGGCGCGGATCCGATCCAGCGTCGCGGGCGATAGCGCCGCCAGGTCCGCGGCGGCCGCGTTCGCGCGCGCCTGCTCGGGCGACTTTGCACCCGGGATGGCGGCGGTCACGCCGTCGAAGGCCAGGATCCAGCGCAGCGCCATCTGGGCCATTGTGGCTCCGACCGGGACCATGTCCCGAAGGTCTTCCACGAACGCCAGGCCGGTCTCGTAGTCCACGCCGGCGAATGTCTCGCCGACGTCGAAGCTCTCGCCGTGGCGGTTGTAGGAACGGTGGTCGGTGGCGTCGAACGCGGTCTGACGGCTCATCTTGCCGGTCAGAAGCCCCGACGCCAGCGGAACGCGGGCCAGGACTCCGACGTTGCGCCGCTTCGCCTCGGCCAGGAAATGGTCGGCCGGCCGCTGGCGGAGCATGTTGAAGATGATCTGGACCGTGGCAACGCCCGGGTACTCGATGGCCTTGAGCGCTTCTTCGACCCGCTCGACGCTGACGCCGTAGCTGGCGATGGCGCCCGCGGCGACCAGATCGTCCAGGGCGGCGAAGGTTTCCGGGTTGTAGTAGACGGCGGTCGGCAGGCAATGGAGCTGGACCAGATCCAGGCAATCGAGGCGCAGGTTGTCCCGACTGCGATCCACCCACTCTCGGAAGCTCGCCGGCGTGTAGTGCGAGAGATCGAGGGGTGCCCGCCGGCCCATCTTGGTGGCGACGAAGAACCGCTCGCCGCTTCGCTCGCTCAGAAACTGGCCGATCATCCGCTCGCTGCGGCCGTCGCCGTAGACGTCGGCCGTATCGATCAGGGTGATCCCCGCGTCGGCGGCGGCATGCAGCGCCGCCATACTCTGGGCGTCGTCGACGATGCCCCAGTCGGCTCCGATTGCCCACGCCCCGAAACCGATCGCGCTGACTTCGCGACCCGTCTTGCCCAGCATGCGGTAACGCACTGACCTGGCTCCTCTCCGAACGGCCGGTCGACATCGAGCGGGGCCGGTCCGCCAATAGAGTAGCCTTCGCAGGGCCCGGGAGCCTCCGCTGCGTCGGGGATTGCGGCGCGGTCGGGCGGCGGTCAGGCAGCCTTCCTGGAGCGGCCGACGGCGCGCAAATCCGCGGCCGGCCGCTCGGCCGGGGCGCTCGGCGCGGCTTCCGCCGCCTCGCCGTCACGGGCGAGCTTGAACCGCGCCGTCGTGCCTTCGAGCTCGCGGGCGATGGCCGTCAGTTCGGCGGCGGCCTCGTTCACTTCCTGCGCCTGCTGGGACACGAGGCCCGTCGACGACGACACGCGCTCGGCCGACGCGGCGTTCTCCTCCGAGAGCGCGGCGACGCTCTCGACGATCTCGAGCGTCTCGCGGATGCCGCCCGCGGCCATCTCGGAGCGCTCGATGTTGTCGCTCACGACCGCCGACACGCGCCGGATCGCCGCTTCCAGGTCGACCATCACCTCGGCCACCGTCCGGTTCGCCGCGGACATGTCGCCGGTCTGGCGCTGGGTGGCCTTGGCCGACTCCATCAGCTCGTCGAGCGCCTGGCCAGAGTTCTGGGCCAGCGACGAACCGTCGTGCACCTTCTGCATAGCCACGTTCATCGCCTCGGCGGCGCGTCGGGCGCTGGCCTGAACGGCGGTGATGATGGCCCCGATCTCCTTCGTCGCCGCCGTCGACTTTTCCGCGAGCTTGCGGACCTCGCTGGCGACGACGGCAAAACCCTTGCCCTGGTCGCCGGCTCGAGCCGCCTCGATGGCGGCGTTCAGCGCCAGCAGGTTGGTCTGGGCCGCGATGTCCTCGATCGTGCCGACGATTTCGCCGATCTGCTGGGCCCGGGCGTTGGTCTCCTGGATCGTCGAGGCCGAGGTGTCGACCGCGTCTTCGATCGACTTCATCTGGGCCAGGGTCTGGCGCAGCGCGTCGGACCCTCGCTCGGCCGTGGAAGCGGCCTGCACCGTCGCGCCGGCTACGGCATCCGAGCTCGATACGGCGACCTCGACCGCTCGAGCGATGTGGGCGGCGGCCTGGGACAGGCTGTCGGCGGCCAGTGCCTGATCGCGGGCGCCGCCGGCAATGGCTTCGACCGACGCGGCTATCCGTTCGATGCTCGCGTTGGCCCTGGTCATTGCCGCCGCTTCGGACGTGGCCGACTCGGCCATCTGCGAGATGTTCGCCGCGATCTGGCTCGTTGCCTGGCCTGAGGATTCGGCCGAGCCGGCGATGGCGTCGCTGACCGTGATGAGCTTCTGAGCCCGATGCGAGAGCTGATCCATCAGGCCTCGCAGGCTCGAAGACTCGGAGTTGAATGCCGCGACCGGCACGCCGGCGGCAACCACGCGGTTGATGCTGGCCACCAGTCCGGTGTCCATGATCATGGTCGCGATGGCGTCGTAACCCTGCTGCGCCAGCCGCTCGATGGCTTCCGAACGAATCTCCAGGTCGAACGATTTGCCCGGCTCGGGGACGATCCACTCCGCCTCCGCGTTGAAGGGCCGCAGCTCTTCGGCCGCAGCCACGACACCGGCCCGAACCAGCTCCCAGAAGGGCGTATCCCCTAGCCCGAGGACGGCAATTCGGATGCGGCGGCGGGCAGCCTGCATCGGCTTGGGGCGGCGCGCGGCGGCGGACGCAGACTCGATGACGCCCTTGCCCGGCTGCCAGAACTGCCCGACGTTGGCGGCGGTGACCAGGTCCATGGCGCTCAGCAACCGCGACCTGGGCGGCGTCCAGCCGGCGGCCAGATGGTTGAACAGATGGATCACCGGGTCGTGTCCCTGGCCGTACGGATCCTGCCCGATGACGGCCGTGATCACGCCCTTGACGACATACGGCATCGAGTCGTCGATCAGGTCGTGGCTGATGATCGCGATCTTCCCGGCCAGCCCGGCGCCGACCACCGCCTCGGCCGCTCCGCCGCCGGCGACCGTCACGTAGATGCCGGACAGCCGCGGGTAGCGCTTCAGAGCGGCCGCCGTGACGGCTCGTAGTTCGGGTCCCTCACCGATGCTCTCCACGGCCTCGACGACCTCGATGTTCGGATACCGCTCGCGCAGGATCCCGTCGAATCCATGGCGGCGCAGCTCCAGGCTGAGATGGGCGAAGGAGGCGGTGACGACCAGGACCTGGCCCTTGCCATCCAGCGCCCGGCCCATGGCCTCGCCGCCGGCCTGACCCTGGAGGTAGCCGTCGCCGCCCACGTAGAACAGGCGCCGGCATGGCTCGTCCGTCACGCTGTTCAGCTGAGAGGCGCTGTCGCCCAGACGGGCGATGATCTCGCCGATGCCGTCGCGCAGACGGTCCACCTCGACGGTGCCCGCCACCTGCACCGGGCGGACCTGCATCTTGATCTTCTTGGTGAGATCTCCCTCGGCCAGGGCCGCCAGGGCGTCCGACACCGCCGCCGTGTCCGTCGCGGCCAGGGCGACGGTGGCCTCGGTCAGGCGGCCCAGGGGCCGCGCCACCGTGAACAGGTAGACCGCCAGAGTGACGGCCCATCCAGTCGCAACGCCGAGGCCCAGCGTCAGAAGCGCCGAAGCGAACGGCGCGCCGGCGGCGAATGCCGCGCCGGCCACCGCGAGAAGCGCGACCGCCGTCCCGAGACCGGCGAACATGGCCCTTCGCACCAGCACAGCGCGCAGGGCGACGAGACGGGACGGGTTGCTGCTGGTTTGCATTCTCGATTCCTCGGTGCTCGGAACCGGCCGACTCGGACCTGGACCGCGCGCCGCCGCGGCGCGGCAGAGGCTGCGTCCTGCCTGCGACACGGCTCGCTGCCGAGGTATCGGCCGTCCCGGTGCGGGACTGCACCCCCAACCGCCCGGGCGTGCGCGCCGGGCCTCGTTCAGCGGCGCGCGGGCTCCGGACCGGCGAGCTCGACGAAGCGGCAGAGCGCGTTGGCGAGCTGCATCTGGCGGGGCGTGCGGGCGCGGACCCTGACCAGGGCCGGGCTGGCGACCACGGCCGCCAGGCAGCGAGCCCTCGAAGTGGCGACGTTGAGGCGATTGAGGCTGTACAGGAACTCCATGCCCCGAGGCGCCTCCTCCGGTCCCGACGTCGTCATGGAGTAGATGGACAGCGGTGCCTCCTGGCCCTGGAACTTGTCCACGGTGCCGACCCGGGCGCCTGGTAGGCGCCGCGCGATCTCCGCGACCTGGGCGTTGTATGGAGCGACTATCAGGACGTCGTTCCAGCCCATCGGATGGCGGCCGCCGCCCTTGTCCGTCCAGACGGCCCCGCCATCGATCAATTGGCGGACCAGCAGGGCGACCAGTTCCGCCTCCTCCGGCGACTCGCTGCTGTTGCCTTCGTGGCGCGCGGCCAGGTAGCGCACTCCGGTTCCCGACAGCGCGCTGCCGGACGCGCCGTGGGCCTCCAGATCCTGGTTCTCGAGGCCCGGCATCGAGCTGAGCCGGCCTTCGTAGAAGGCCTCCGAAGTGAAGCGACACAGATCCGGATGGAGCCGGCGGGTGCGCTCCAGGAAGAGGCCTCGGTCGGCCGGCATGGTCGAGTCCGGGCCCAGTACGTGCCCCAGCGCCGACGCCTCCGCGCCCGGCGGATGCGTTCCCGAGAGCGGCTGATCGAGCTGCTGCGGGTCGCCGAGCAGGATCACGCTCCGGGCCGCCGGCGAGACCGCCACGGCGTTGGCCAGCGAGAACTGGCCCGCCTCGTCGACCACGAGAACATCCAGCCGGCCGGCGAACTCGGGCCGCGACCAGACCCAGGCCGTGCCGCCTGCGACGTCGATGTCGCCGGCGTCGATGGCCCCGAGCAGCGACGCCGCGCTCTCGTAGGCCTCGGCCGCATCCGAGGCGCAGTCTCCGCTCGCGTCCGTCTTCTGGCCGATGCGCACCGCCACACCACGCTCGGCGGCGCGCTCGGCGACCGAGTCGAGCAGATTGCCGATGACCTTGTGGCTGTTGGCCGTCACGCCCACCTTTCGCCCGAGCCGGACGAGCTCGACGATCGCCGCGGCCCCGAGGTACGTCTTGCCCGAACCTGGCGGTCCCTGGACCGCCAGGCATTCGCCGTCCAGCGAGGGAACCATCCGCAGCGCGGCCTCGAGCGCCTCCTCGCCGGGGCGGCACAGCGGCTCGCCGCCCCGAGCTCCCGGCGCCAGCCGCAGCAGCAGCTCCCGCGCGGCGCGGTACTCGCCCGGCTCTTCCATGCCGTGCTCGCCGGCCCACTCGCCGATGCGCAGCAGGCTGTCGCGCAGCGGCCCCGTGCCGACGTGCCCGCTCGGCACCAGCGACGTGGGATGCGGGCCGTCTCTCTTGGGCCCACGGGCCAGATCCAGCGTGCCCGCCGCGGCGTCCAGCGCCACCACTTCCCCCGGCGATCGTCCCGTGGCCGGATCGCACACCTCCGTGCCGACGTCGATGGCGTGCTCCTGCTCGGGGAAGCGATAGCGGTACAACCTGGAACGGGCCACGGACCCCAGCGATTCCACGAAAGTCAGACCGCCGATCGGTTCCCGCTCGGCGATCCGCTCCTCGTCCGTGAGGTCGTTCATGAGGTGGAAGAACCGCCACCAGAACGCCTTCTCCTCGCGCCTGTGCCAGTTCAGCAGCTGAGCCAGAAGCCAGCGCGCGTGCTGCTCCGGCGTTCGATCGGCCGCCTCTTCGGGGACGCCGGCGCACAGCCGGTCGGCGGCGGCGGCGACCTGGGCCAGCCGGTCCGACAGCTTCTCGGGCGCCTCGGGCTGTGCGGGCCCAGGGCGCGGCAGCGGCTCGCCGAGGCCGGCGGCCAGCTCCAGCCGCCGCTCCTCAAGCCAGTCGCGCAGCCGCCAGTTCGAGACGCAGTCGTCGCGGTTGTACGTCTCGATGCTGCGCAGTGTCGGGTCCGTCCGGGGCGACCGAGAGGCTGCGCCGCCCGTGCCCGTCTCCACTTCCGCAAGCCAGCTCTCGAAGGCGACGATGCTCGAACCGGCGTCGTGCAGGCCCTCCTCGCGGGCCAGACCGTAAAGCGGCTCGAGCTTCTTGATCGAGTAGCTCTCCACCGAGGCGCGCAGCCCCTGGCGAACGGCCCGGAACAGGTCGATGAAGACCTTGCCGCGCAGGAGCCGGTCGACCTCGGCCTCGCGCGTTGCATGGCGGCCCATCAGGCGGCCGGCCGCGGTCGGCTCGTACGGGGCGTAGTGGTAGACGTGGATCTCGGGATCCTTCGCCAGCCGGTCCATCATCAGATCGATCGTCTGCTCGAAGGCTCGCTTCTCCGACTCGTGGGTCACCTGGCCGTGCTCGTCCACGGCCCAGAAGGCGTGGAACGTGGGCTCGCCGTCGGGCCCGACGAGACCGGGCTCCAGGATCCCGAACAGGTAATCGACCCCGTCGTCGAGCGCGAACGGATCGCCTTCGATGTCGAAGAAGAGGTCGCCTGGTCGCGGCTCGGGCACGCTCGTGAGGCCGCGGTTGGGCTCGATGGCGCCGTCGGGAAGCCGGGACGGAACCAGCAGCTCGTAGATGGCGCGGCCCTCGTCCTCACCGCGGACCTGAATTGCGGCCTGGTCGCGCCCTGTCCGGAGCACCCCGGCACCGACTTCCGCGAGCGGCCGGACGAGCGGCAGCTCCAGCGCGGCCAGGCCGCGGCGCGTCGGCACTCCCCTGCCCTTCAGGGCCCGGCGCAGCCTGGTCGTGGCCCCGGCCACCAATGAGAGATCGTCGTCCGCGCGCCGGCGGCGAGCGCAGACCTGGCTCCAGCGGCAAACCTCGCAATGCTCGACCGGCTCGGGGTACGTTGCCCGCGGCGGATACTCGGCCGCGGCATAGCCGCCGTCCGCCTCGACCCGTTCCTCGAAAGCCGCCTTGACCGTTCTGTAATAGGCCATGTAGTCGGCCACGCGGTGCGATTCGACGGCTCGCGCGCTCCCGCCGAGGGCGACGTGCAGCCGCTCCGGCTCCACGCCCTGGATGCGGGTCAGCTGCTCCACGTACGAGCAGATCTGCAGCAGCGCCGACGCTCGGACGTGGCGGGCCAGCTTCGTGTCCACCACCTCGTAGCTCCAGGCGCCCAGGCGGCTCGGCCGCTCCACGCGAATCAGGAAGTCCGCCAGCCCGAGCCAGCGCCCGTCGAAGAAGGTCGCCTGGTATATGACGTCGTCGCCGCGTTCGATGGCCTCGCGAGTGACCTGGGCCGCCGCATCCAGGCGCGCGCGTCGATCCGGCAGGCCCCGATCCTCGGCGATCCGCGTGACACGCCGCCCGTTCGCCTCCAGGCCGGCGAGGTAGCGCCGTTCGTGCTCTTCTCCTCGCTTCGCGATCAGGTCCAGTTCCGGATCCAGGCGCGCCGGCTTCGCGACCAGGCCGGCCAGCGCGGCCAGCTCCAAACCGACCAGATGCTCGCACGCGAGAAATCCGACCAGATCTGTGGCCGCGAAGACTGGCTTGCCATCGATGAGCTGCATCGCGACCACCATACCGCCCGGCGGCGACAGCTTGCGTGTCACGGGCGCCGCCGCCGGCCTGAAGTCACCGACCATCGCCCGCAGAACGCGGAGTCGGGCTTCAGGCCGCGTTTTGGGACCAAGGGCCGTTGACTTCGCCGCCCAGCATCGATTGACTGGCGGTCAGTCAGGTCGCGCTTCGGGGACACGGCGAGTCACCGCCGCGAAAGGCGCCGCCCAATCGATCACCGCGTCATCGGGAAGGGGTTCTTCGTGCGCAGACGGCTTGCAATTGGGCTGGTACCCGTGCTCCTGGCCGGGATGGCGACATTGGCCGCCCCGCTGCCTGCCCTCGCCGCGGCCGAGGTCGTTGAAACCGGTTCGACGACCTACGTGGTCAACACCGCTAAGGCGGAGATCGACGTGACGATCCACGTGTCGATCAAGAACAACAAGCCGCCCACGACGACCACGGTCACTTGCTTTGTGTACTACACGTGCAGGGAGACGATCGCCTACTACTGGAACTCGACGACCGTTCAGGTCGAGGCCCAGGCGGGGACTCTGAAGGCGACATCGAACGCCGGAAAAGTCAGCCAGCACGTCGCCTCAACCAAGGCCGACTCCCGTCAGATCACGCTCACCTACCCGCCGGTCTACTACAAGCAGACGCGAGTCCTCACCCTGTCGTACACGATACCGGCAGCCCCGGCCTCGCCCGGCGGCTACCGCGCCGGCAAGGCATACGCCGACCTCTGTGTCAACGGCAACAGCGTCCTTGCCGACAGCGGCTCCGTCGACGTGGTGGTCCCCGACGGCTTCAACGTCGACTTCACGGCCGGCACGCCGCTCTCCAAAGCAGGCGATGCGAACGGACTCCAGACCTTCGGCAGCGGCACGGTCTCAGAGCCGGCCGCCTTCTGGGCGTGTCTGGAGGCCACCGATCCGGCCGGCCTGACGAGCACGAGCCTGACCGCCGGAGACCAGGGCTTCAAGATCCAGGCCTGGCCCGAGGACCCGGCCTGGGCGAGCGCCGTGACCGCGGACGTCCAGGGCGACGTCCAGAAGCTCGAGGACCTGACCGGCCTCCAGATGCCGGGCGGCACCATCGCCATCGACGAAGCGGGCGGATCGCAACTCGCCGACTACGCCGGCTCCTACGCTCCTGATACCGAGACGGCGACCGTGACCGAGAACACCGACCAGGCCACCGTCGCCCACGAGCTTTCGCACATCTGGTTCAACGCCAAGCTCTTCACGGCGACGTGGATGGATGAGGGCTTCGCCGGCTACAGCGAGAAGGTTGCCGGCACTGGCAACTACAAGGTCTGCGGGGCTCCGGGGGCGTACCCGGGCTCGGGTTCGGCCGACTTGACGACGTGGTCGTTCCTCGACCGCAACTCCTCGACACTGGATCAGAGCATCACGGCCTGGCAATACGCCGCATCTTGCTATCTCGTCACCCAACTGGCCGACGCAATCGGGCCGGCCAACTTCAAGGCGGTCCTCGAAGCTGCGTCGAAGGGCGAGATCGCCTACGTCGGCGCTTCGGCCCCGGAAGCGTCGCCACTCGGCGGGCCGCCCATCTCCCCCAAGGCCCTGCTCGACCTGATCGATGAGCGCGGTATGTTGCCCGCCGGGGTCACGGATCTGGACAGGGCTCAGAGCCTGCTCGGCGGGTACGGCATCTTCACGCCGGACGAGCTCGCCGCCCGATCGATCGCTAGAGCCAACTACCACAAGCTCGAGTCCGCGGCCGGTAGCTGGAAGATGCCCCTGGCGGTCCGAAACCCGATGGCCGCCTGGGACTTCCCCACCGCCCAGACCGCCATGGACGCCGTGAATCAGATCCTGCAATTGCGCGACCAGATCCAGAAGAGCGTACCGGGCGTCAACCTCGACGGAACCTCCATCCAGACCCAGTTCCAGGCAGCCAGCACTGAGGCCGACCTGGATGCGTTGCTGACCCTGACGAAGAAGGAGGCCGATGCCGCCGCCAAGCTGGGCCAGGCGAAGCAACTGAATGGAGGCAGCCGCAGCATCTTCCAGACGATCGGGCTGCTGGGCACGGATCCGGCGGCGTCGATCGCTCAGGCGACGACGGCCATCAAGAACGTCAAGCCCGACGATGCCTCGGCCTCGGCGCAGCAGGCCATAGACGACATCAACGGGTCGGCCGGTCAGGGGATGCTCAGGGTCGGCATCGTGGCCGGCCTGCTCCTCGCCTTGCTCGCGGTAGTGCTGTTCGTGTGGTGGCGTCGACGGCGGCGCGCCGGGGCAGCCGTTGCGCCGCTCGCAGGTGCCGCGGCCTGGCCTTACTCTCCGGCGGCGGCGTACGATCCAGCAACCTTCGCGCCGCCTGCTGAGCCGCAAGGATGGCCGCCCGCGCCTCCGGCACCGCCGGTCGATTGGGCGCCCGCGCCGCCGCCCGCGCCTCCGGCGGTCCTGCCGCCGGCAGTCGTTCCGCCCGGCGAGGGCAATGATTCGCCGCACTGAGAATAGACCCTGGGCGGGCGTCCAACGCGACATGGCGGCCAGGACGCCAGCCCGGGGAAGCGCTCCGTAGCACGGACCGGCTGCGGCTCCGGCGTTGCTTTGGCTCACCACATGTAGGGGCAATCACCTAAGGCTCGGAACCGGCCCAGCCGACTGCTCGCCTATGAGCCAGATCAGCGCCATCAGCGCCGCCGCGACGACCGCTTCCGCGGCGGTCCAGGCCAGCAGTGCCAATGCCGACGCCGGCAACACCACGCAGGCCCAACCGGACGTCACCCAGCTGGGGCTGCCGCCGGCGAACCTCGCCCAGGCCGCCTCGGCCAACACTCTCAACGCCTTGCTGGTCACCAACCAGTGGGGCGTCGACCCCGCGTCGGTCGCCGGCGTCTACGGCGGCGCCGCCGCCGACTCGAGCAGCTTGTTCGGCGGCAACACGACGCTTCTGCCGATCCTCGAGTCGCTCTCGCCGGCCCGCGCCGAGCAGGCTCTGGCTCTGCTGGGAGTCCAGGCACCGACCGCGAGCAACACCTCGAGCGCCGCGTCGCCGACCGCCGGGAGCACGGCGACCACGACCCAGGCCGCCTCGCGGGCGTTTCTCGATCAGGCGGCGACGACCGGCGGCAGCGGCCCCACGAACGTCGATCCCCTCTGGGGCACGCGAGCCTGACCACGGCAGGCCCTCTGACGATCAGATGCGGGTCCGGGCTCGGCTGACGTCATAGCGCCGGCGCCCGGCACTCGTCGCGAATCTATGGCACGCTCCGTGTCCTAGCACCATTTGCCGGAGCCCAGTGGCCGAGCCCGTCTCTCCCAGACCCTCATATCGCGCGCTCCTGGCCGTGCCGTCCATCGGCCGGGTTCTCTTGAGCATGCAGATCTCCAGGATCTCGCAGTCGATGGTCGGCATCGTCATGATCCTGTTCGCGCTGCAGCGCTACAACTCCCCGCCGCTGGCGGGCATCGTGGCCTTCGCCAGCATCGCCCCCGGCATGGTCGTCAGCCCGATCGCCGGCGCGCTGCTGGACCGCCACGGCCGGGTGCGGCTGATCATCCTCGACTATTTCGTAGCCGCCACGTCTCTGTCGCTGGTGGCCGTTCTCTCCCTGGCCGGGGCGCTGCCCGCCGGGCTGCTCGTCGCGATCGCGACGGTGTCGTCGCTGACCGGACCGCTGAGCAGCAGCGGCCTGCGCAGCCTCTTCCCCCTGCTCGTGCCCGAGCCGCTGTGGGAGCGCGTCAACGCCGTGGACTCCAACGGCTGGGTCCTGGCCACCGTCGTGGGCGCCCCCTTCGGCGCCGTCTTCGCCCAGGTCCTCGGTTTCGAGCCGGCGCTTGGGATCATCGCCGCCGGCTACCTCTTGTCCGCGTTGATCATGATCGGCGCTCCCGACCCGCGCACGGCGGTCGCATCGAGCGGGAACCTGATGCGCGACGCGTGGCTCGGCCTCGTGTACACGTGGCACAACAAGACCCTGCGTGCGCTGGCGGTGTCCCTCTCGACCATGAACCTGTCCGGCGGCGTCATCCAGATCGTCGTGCCCCTCATGATCCTGAATCGCCTTGGGATGGGCCAGGACATGGTCGGCTACATGTTCGGCCTGAGCGGAGCCTTCGGCGTCGTGTCCGCCTTTGCCTTCGGCCGGATCCGAACCGACGGTCGGGAGCGGCCGATGATCGTTCTGCCCTCATTCCTTTTCGTCGGCACTGCGGCGATCCTGCTCTGGCCTGCCGGACTCCTGCCGATCGTCGTCTGCATGGCCGTCTCGGGTCTGGCGAACGGCCCGCTCGACATCGCCCTCTTCACCCTGCGGCAGCGACGCACGGATCCGGCCTGGATGGGCCGCGCCTTCACCGTCTCGATGAACCTCAACTTCTCCGGCTTCCCGATCGGGGCCGCCATAGCCGGCGTGCTCGTCACCTACTCCATCGAAGGCGCGATCGTGTTCGGCGTGGTGGCCAACCTGGCCGGCGCGGTGCTCGGATACGCGCTCATACCGCGAGCCGACGACCCGGAGCCCGGCGGGCCCGCCCCGTCGATCGCCTGACCGGCACACAAAGAGAGGCCGGGCTTTCGCCCGGCCTCCGATTGTCGCTTGAGCGGGCCGGCTTCCCGGCCGGGCGGCTACGCCTGGGCTTCCTCGGCTTCCGGCGCCGTGGCCGCGGCGAGCCCGAGCTTGCGCCGCGAGGACACCTTCGCGTCGTCGACGAGCGAGTAGACGACCGGCACGACGATGAGGGTCAGGAACGTCGAGGTGAAGAGCCCGCCGATGACGACCGTGGCCAGCTCGGAGGCGATGATCTCGCCCT
>CAZGUS010000019.1:0-27594 GCA_964529245.1 uncultured Anaerolineaceae bacterium | reverse complement strand
CGCGCAGGTAGGCGCACACGGCGATGATCAGCCACAGGTGGTCGTCGGAGAACCATTGCGGCCAGTCCGGGTATTCCGCCGCCAGGCCGGGTCCGCCCTCGCCGGTGAGTGGGTAGAACTGATGCCAGGTGTGGCCGTCGCGGAACTGCATCTCCCAGATCTGGGTGAGCATGCGGCGGGCGTGGTCCGGGACGGCGTGCATCGTTCCGAGCGTGTCCTGGCCGCTGTCGCGCGTGCCCATGCCGCGCCCAAGCCCGGTCTCATAGCCGGACACGAAGCGCGACCAGTAGAGGGTCGTGCGGCACTGCACCTGGTTCCAGAAGTTCAACATCGCGTTGGTGTCGGCGTCGGGCGTTTCGACGCTGAAATGCGAGAGGTATCGATCCCAATCCGCCCGCAGAGCGGCGAACGAGGCGTCGACCTCCGCCGGGTCCGCGAACCGGCCGACCGCGCCCGCAATGCCCTCGGGCCGCTCCGTGGCGCCCATGACGTAGACGATGCGGCGCTCTTCGCCGGGGCCGAGTTCGATGTCGTGCGTCAGCGACCCGACGCTGTTGCCGCGCGGCGAGGGTGAGTTGGACGGCTCGCCCGTCTCGACGACGATCGGATCGGATAGGTCGCGGGCGCGGCCTACGAAGTCCTCTCGGTCGCACGTGTAGCCGGCCGGAGCCTCACTCGAGCCGAAGAAGTAGACGAGCGGCTTGAACTTGGTGCGGACCCGGATGATCCCGCCCTCGCACGTGCTGAAGACGATCTGCTGAGCCCAGTCGAGGTTGACCATGTCGTTGAACGCGTCGTTGAAACTGAACTCGGCGTAGGTGAAGCTGCGAAGACGGCGCGGAGTGGATCCGGCATTCCGGACGCGAAGCACCCAGAGCTCGCATGGCATGGCGTCGTCCGCCGCGCCCGGCGGCACGAAGTACCGCAGCTCGGCCTCGATGCCGCGGTATTCGCTGCGGATGGTGGTGTAGGCCGTGCCGTGGCGGCACTCGTAGGCGTCCAGGTCGCGCCGGACCGGCTGCCAGGTGGGGCTCCAGTATTCGCCGCTGTCCTGGTCGCGCAGGTACACATAGCGACCCGGCTGATCGGCGGGAACCGCGTTGTAGCGGTACCGCGTCACGCGCAGGTTGCGCGGATCGCGATCGAACGAGTAGCCGCCGCCGGTATTGGAGACGATCCCGCCGTAGCGGCCCTCGCCGATGTAGTTGATCCACGGCGTCGGCGTATCGGGACGCGTTATGGCGTACTCACGAGCGCCTTCGTCGTAATAGCCATACGCGTTGGCGCCCACCCGTCCCCCGACCTGGCTCATCGGTAGTGCGCCTCGACATCGATCACCTGGCCCGGCTTCGTGGGCAGCTGGGCGACATTGCCGGCAACGGCCCGGCCGTCCACGAGCAGGTTGGCCACACGCCCGGTCGCGCCGACGGGCTTTCGGACGGTGATCAGGTACGTGGCGCCTCGGAACCGGCGCGTGACCTTGAAGTCACCCCATTCGGCCGGCACGCACGGGTCGATGCGAAGACCGTCGTGCTCGGGGCGGATGCCGAGGATCCACTGGCTGATGGCCACGAAGTTCCACGCGGCAGTGCCGGTGAGCCATGAGTTCTTGGCCTCGCCGTGAGTCGGCGCATCCTTGCCGGCGATCATCTGGGCGTAGACGTACGGCTCGCAACGATGGATATCCGAGATCTCTTCGCGCGCCGAGGGGTTGATGCGCATGTAGTAGTCGAGGGCGCCGTCGCCGTTGCCTGCCATCGCCTCGGCGATCATCAGCCACGGGTTGGTGTGGCAGAAGATGCCGGCGTTCTCCTTGTAGCCCTGCGGGTACGTCGAGATCTCGCCGAGCTCGCGGTGGTAGTAGGTGTATGCCGGCTGCTGCAGGACGATGCCGTGCGGCGTTGCCAGCCGCTCACGGACGGACGCAAGCGCCTTCGCCGCTAGGCCGTTGTCAAGCCCGATCCCGGCGAGGATGCACATCCCCTGAGGCTCGATGAAGATCTGGCCTTCCTCGTTCTCGGACGAGCCCACGACCTTCCCGAAGAAGTCGTAAGCCCGGCGGAACCAGGCCCCATCCCAGCCGGCGGTTTCGACGACGTCGGCCATGACCGCTGCCGAGTCATGGCAAAGACCGGCTTCGGTCTCATCGCCGCGGCGCAGGGCGAGAGCCTTCATCTCCTGCGCCGCCAGGACGAACAAGCCGCCGATGAAGACCGATTCGGCGACGCCGCCCGCCTTGTTCTCGGTCGTCTGGAACGACTCCCCGGGTGTGTCGGAGAAGCAGTTGAGGTTCAGGCAGTCATTCCAGTCGGCACGACCGATCAGCGGCAGCCCGTGCGGGCCCAGCCGATCGAGCGTGTAACGCAGCGAACGCTGGAGATGCTCGTACAGAGGCCGCTCGGAGCCGGGCGCGTTGTCGTACGGGACCGGCTCGTCCAGGATGCCTTCGTCGCCTGTCTCCTTGACGTACGCCGCGACGCCTAGAACCAGCCACGCCGGGTCGTCGTTGAAGCCGGACCCGACCTCGTTGTTGCCTCGCTTCGTGAGCGGCTGGTACTGGTGGTAGGCGCCGCCGGTGGGGAGCTGCGTCGCGGCGATGTCAAGAATCCGCTCTCGAGCCCGGGCGGGGATCATGTGTACGAAGCCGAGCAGGTCCTGATTCGAGTCACGGAAACCCATGCCTCGTCCAATGCCCGATTCGAACAGCGAGGCCGACCTCGACATGTTGAACGTCACCATGCACTGGTAGGCGTTCCAGATGTTGACCATCCGGTCGACATGCTCGTTGCCTGTCTCCACCTGCAGCGTGCCGAGGAGATCGGTCCAGTAGTCGCGCAAAGATTGGAACGCCGCAGCGACGACGGCCGAGTCGAGGTACTTCGCGATGACCGGCTTGACCGTCCGCTTGTCGATCCGCTGCGAACCAGGCGGGTCGAACTTTCGGTCCTTCGGATTCTCGCTGTAGCCGAGCACGAAGACGACTTCCCTGGTTTCGCCGGCGGCAAGCGCGAGCCGCACGTGGTGCGAACCCATCGGCTGCCAGCCATGTGCCTCCGAATCTGTCGCCTTGCCGCGCTCGACGACGATCGGCCGGTCCCAACCTCGGTAGGGGCCAAGGAACGCGTCGCGCTGGGTATCGAAACCGGCAAGAGGCTCGGAGCAAGCGAAATATGCGAAGTGGTTGCGCCGCTCGCGGTACTCGCTCTTGTGATAGATGACGCCGTCCTCGATCTCCACCTGGCCGATCGAGTAGTTGCGCTGGAAATTCGTGTTGTCTTCGAGGGCCTCCCAGAGACAGAACTCGACGGAGCTGAAGAGCGACAGGTTGGCCGGAGCCGGGCGCTCGTTGGTGACGCGGACTCGCCAGATCTCGAGGTTCTCGCCGAGGGGCACGAAGTAGCAGGTCTCGGCGCGAATGCCCCGGAAGCCCGAGGCGATTGTCGAATAGCCCAGGCCGTGCCGGCAGCTGTAGGCGTCTAGATCGCGCTGGGTCGGCTGCCAGCTCGGGCTCCAGAATTCGCCCGACTCGTCATCGCGCAGGTATATGTAGCGCCCGCCGAGATCCAGCGGCGCGTTGTTGTAGCGGTATCTCGTCAGCCGGCGGAGCCGCGCGTCACGGTAGAAGGAGTAGCCGCCGGCCGTGTTCGAGATGATGCCGAAATACGCTTCGCTGCCCAGGTAGTTGATCCAGGGCAGCGGAGTGTCAGGTCGCGTTACGACGTACTCGCGCCGATCGTTGTCGAAATAGCCGTAGCGCACAAATCTCCTCTTCGACTCAGACCGCAGCCGAGCCCCGAGCGACCGACACGTCGGCCGCCCAGGTTAGCTCTTGTCGGCCCTTGCCGACGGCCTGCGGAGGGCGGCCCGACCCGTCCAATGAGCCCGCACGGTTTACAGCTGGCAGATCCCGTGGCCCAGTTCGAAGCAGCCGACGTAGTGGTCGTCCTCGACCTTCACCATGGCCGGCCGGTCGTCAGGACCGTCGGAGACCACGTTCGTCGGCCGGTAGGTCTTGTGATAGAGGCACACACCGGCTTCGCTGCCGACTCGAGCCTCCATCTCCGCTTCCACGTCGGCCCACTTCTTGTGAAGCTGCGGCACGGATGAGATCAGGATCTTCGTGTACGGGTGCTTTGGATTGCCGAAGACCTTATCCGTGTCGCCCATCTCCACGACTACGCCGCGGCGGAGGATGACGGTCTTCTCACTGATGTAGTTGCCGAGGGACAGGTCGTGCGTGATGAACAGGATGCCCAGGCCGCGGCTCTTGAGGTCCCCGAGGAGATTTAGGACATCGATCCGGGTCGAGGCGTCGAGCATGCTGATGATCTCGTCCGCCACCAGGATCTTGAGGTCGAGCATCAACGCGCGTGCCACGAGCAGCCTTTGGAGTTGGCCACCGCTGAGCTGGTGAGGGTATTTGTTCATCACCTGGCCCGGATCCAGGTTGACGCTTCGGAGTGCGGCGTCCACTTTGTCGTTCCATTCGGAGGTGGGGACCTCCGAGAAGAACTCACTCCGGATGAGGCTGAAGACACGGTCGGCCTTGAAAATCGGGTTGTACGAACTGAACGGATCCTGGAAGACGCCCTGCACGTGTCGGTAGTACGACTTGACTTCACTGCCGTGGATGCCGGCCACGTCGGCTCCGTCGCAGACGATGGATCCGCGAGTGATCTCGACGAGCTTGAGCACCATCTTGCCGATTGTCGTCTTGCCGCTGCCGCTCTCGCCGATCAGCGATACGACTTCACCTTCGTTCACGTCGAAGCTGACGTCGCGAACGGCCACCAGCTCCTTCCCGCCGAAAGTGCCGACCCGATAGGTCTTCGTGACCCGGTTGAGACTAAGCATTGGGACCGCTCACCTTCCAGCAGGCGACCGAATGGTCGGGGGCAATCTGGACGAAGGGCGGCTCTTCAACGCATTTGGCGAACGCGAGCGGACAGCGTGCCCTGAAGCGGCATCCCGACGGAGGATCCAGCAGCTGCGGAGGGCTACCTGGAATTCCGACCAGCTTCTTGCTCGTATATCGAACGCCGACCTCTGGGAGCGACGAGATCAAGGCCTGCGTGTACGGATGTCGGGCGTGTTCGATGATGGTGGTCGTCGGCGCCTTCTCGGCCAGCTTGCCGGCGTACATCACGAGGATGGTGTCCGCGGTCTGGTAGAGGATCGAAAGGTCGTGCGTGATAACCATCATGCTCTTGACGAAACCGTGGTCGCGGAAGCTGACGAGCGTCTCCGCCACGGCCCGCTGCGTCGAAACGTCGAGGGCCGAAGTGATCTCGTCGGCGATCAGCAATGAGGGATTGAGCAGCGTCGACAGCACCATGACCATGCGCTGCTTCATGCCGCCCGAAAGCTCGATCGGATAACGGGCCAGAACGTCTTCCTTCAAGCCGACCAGATCAATCCGGCGCATGAGCTCCGGCTTGATCGAGGCGAAATTCTCGCCACGCGACTCGAGCAGCTCCTGGATCATCTTCCCGATCTTCCGCGTCGGGTTCATCGCGCTCATCGCGTACTGCGGAATCACAGAAACGTCCCGGAACCGGAACGCGTTCATAGCGTCGTCGTCCCAGATCGGGACGCTGGTTCCGTCGAGGGTGACGGTACCGCCGACATACCTCATCCGCCCGTCCAGGCGAATGAGGCTGTTGCCGAGCGTGGACTTTCCGCAGCCGGACTCTCCGGCGAGACCCATGATCTCCTTGTCTTCGATCGAGAAGGTCGCGCCGTCGAGCGCCTGGACGTCTCCGGCCAGCGTTCGATAGTAGACCCGAAGGTCCGAAACCTGGAGGCTCATGGCTCAGATATCCCTGAGTTTGGGGTTGAAGATTTCGTCTAGGCCGACGTTCATGACGTACAGCGCACCGACCAGGGCGATGATCCCTATGCCTGGCGGAATGAACCACCACCAGATACCGAGCTGCAGGGCAGCCCCGTATGTCACCGAGTTGTACATCATCAGACCGAGCGTCATCCCCTCATGAGGGCCGAGACCGATGAAGTCCAAAGTCGCCCCGATGAGGATTGCGCCACCGAACAGCAGGATGAACGTCAGAAACAGGTACGAGCTCATGTTCGGCGCAATCTCGAACACGATGATCTTCCCACCGCTGCGACCGCTCAACTTCGCCAGATCGATGAAATCACGGTTACGCAACGTGAACGTTTGGGCACGGATGGCTCGCGCGGCCCACGGCCAGGAAGTCATCCCGATGAAGACCGCTTCGAATGGGACACCGTGCCATTCCGGCGGCAGGTACGCCGCGATCACTAGCAGAACGGCCAGCGACGGAATCACCAAGAAGATGTTCGTCAACATGTTGAGCAGCTCGTCAATCCAGCCACCCTTGTAGCCGGCTACGAAGCCTACGAGCATCCCGATGATTGCCGAAAGGCCACCGCCCAGTAGGCCAACGAAGAACGAGGCGCGCAAGCCGTTCGCAAACTGAGAGAACACGTCGTCGCCGAAGTACGTCGACCCAAACCAGTTACCCGCATCAAGCGTCGGATGGCGCATCTGCTCGCCAGCCTGCGCCACCGGGTCTGTGGAATCGATGATCGGACCGAAGATCGCCAGTAGGGCAAGGAAGATGAGAATCGCCATCGCTATGACGAACTTCTTCGAGCGTAGGGCGAAGAAAAGGAATTCTCCGCGAGCCCGCTTGGCCGCCGGAGGTGCGCTCTTCGCAGCGCTGCCGGCCGTCTCGCTCGGTTCTGCCGATGTGCCGACCGCCGCGCTCATTCCGTGCCTCCCCTCATCGCCACACGAGTTCGTGGGTCAACGAGGACGTACACGATGTCGACGATGAAGTTGGCGACCAGCACTCCGATGATGATGAAGAGGAAGATGCCCTGCAGCAAGAAGTAGTCCTCATTCTGAATTGCCGCGAACACGAGGTGGCCGATGCCCGGATACGCAAACACAATCTCGGTGACGAGAGCGCCAGCAACAATCACACCAAGCTGCAAAGCAAGGCCCGTGATCTGCGGCAGCATTGCGTTCCGGAACGCGTACTTGCGGATGAGGCTCTGTGGGGCGCCGAGCGCACCCAGATACCGACTGTAGTCGGACTCGAGCTCGTAGATGATCATGTTCCTCATGCCGATGGCCCATCCGCCAAACATCACCAAGAAGAGGGACAGGAACGGCAAGACCCAGTGGGCGACCAGATCGGTGAAGAACAACCAGGACAGCGTGGGCTCCAGGTTGAAACCGTAGCCGCCCGACAACGGGAAGATGCGGAAGCTGAACGAAAGAACGAATGACAGCACCAGCGCCAGCCACATGTAAGGCGTCGCGGTGAGAATGTAGCCGACGGGCAGGACGCTGTTGTCAAGCCACTTGCGGCGTGCAGCGAGTGCGCCGAAGCTGTTGCCCGCCCACCAGCTCAACAAGATGGCCGGCACAAGAAGGGCCAGCGTATACGGCACCGCGCCCATGATCATGTCCATAACCGGCTGGCCGTTGCCATAGATGCTCAACCCGAGATTGCCGTGGAGCAGTTCGTTCCAGAAGTTCAGGTACTGCATTGGGAGCGGCTGGTTCAGGCCAAAGAGCTTGTTGTAGTAGTCATACAACGCGGCGGCGGCCGCCGGTGTGATTCCGCTCGTCTTTGTAACCAGGATCGCGACGGGATCGCCGGGCGCCAACCTCGGGATCAACCAGTCGATCGTGGCGGCCACGAAGAAGGTCAGCAGGTAGGTGAATAGCTTGCGCGTGAAATAGTGTCGCACGCGTTCTCCCGTTCGCGGTTCCAGAACTCAGAGAAGAGCCCCTCCCCTCGGTGTGCGAGGGGAGGGGCGATTGCAAACGGATTAGCTAGCGGGGGCGACGGCCTTCAGATTGGTGAGCATGTAGATTGCTCCCATCTGCCAGTAGCCGTTCCACGTAGCGGGCTGAACCTGATTGCCCTTGTCAGACGGCCAGTTGGTCCAGACCGAGTTGTTGACCTGAGACCACTCTCCGTTGTACCAGAGCGGGATCACAGGCTCGTCGGTGAGCTGGATCTTCTGGAGCGCCGAGGCGATCGTCTTCATGTCGGCCAGGTCGTCGGTCGGGGTCTGGTCGAGCTTCTGGACGAGGGTCCAGGCGTCCTTGTTGTCGTACTGCTCGTAGTTGCGGTTGCGGGCTGCGCCCTGCGCGATTTCCGGCTGGCGGAAGATGTAGTCGTAGTACGTCCAGGGGGTGTTGCCGATCTGGACGTCGTTGTTGATCACAAGGTCGAAAGTCGGGGCGGCAGTGGCGGTGCCGTTGCGGTCGTCAACGACGGTCGCGTAGGCCGGATGCGTCGGGTTGATGTTGATGCCGGCGGCCTTCGCGTCAGCCGCGATAAGGGTCTCGGCTTCCATCCAGTCGGACCAGCCGTCCGGAACTTCGAGGTTCAGCTTGATGGCCGATCCGTCCTTGTTGGTGACGAATCCATCGCTGCCCTTCTTGTAGCCGGCGGCGGCGAGATCGGAGATGGCCTTTGCGGTGTTGAACGTGGCGCCGAGGGTCTTGGTCTGGGCAGTATCGATGTACTTGCTCCACACCGGGAGAAGACCGGTCGGGTCAGCGGCAGCGACGATGTTGCCGTAGTCCTTGACGACGACGTTCTGCGGGTTGATGGCCTCGGCAAGAGCGCGGCGGAAGGCCGGGTCGTCCAGAGGCTTCTTCTTGGTGTTCGGGATGAGCCAAGCGGTGTTGCCCGACAGCATGTAGGGCGCGCCCGCGTAGTAGGTCGTGACGTTGTACCCGCCGTTGACGATCTGCGCGATGCCCGGCAGGTAGTTGTTGTCGAGGTCGAGGCCGCCGGAGAGAAGCTCGCCGAGGGCGACGTTGTTCGAGCTGTTGACGATGTCAACGATGTAGGTCGGCGCGACGCTGAGGCCGAGAGCCGAGGTCGCCCACCAGTTCGGGTTCTTGACCCAGACCATGCGGTCCTGGGCAGCCGTCTTGTACGCGTACGGGCCGCTGCCGACGCCGCTCTGGTTAAGGAACTTGAGGATGTCGGGGGAGGCTGCGTACTGCTGCCAGACCGCCGCGGGGACGATCGGGTCGTTGTACAGGGCCGACATGAACTCCTGATACGCCGGAGTTCCCTTGAAGGTCACGACAACGTTGTTACCGTCGGCGACGACCTTGTCCACGAAGGTGAAGAAGGTCGAGCCGAGCGCCGCGTTCGAGTAGATGTTCAGCGAGAAGGCGACGTCGGCGGCGGTCAGAGCCGTGCCGTCGGACCACTTCACGCCCTGGCGGACGTTGATGGTGTAGGTCGTCTTGGCGCTATCCCACGAGCCGCCGGAGGCAAGCCACGGGGTGTAGACGTCCTTGATCGGGTCGTACAGGAAAAGGGTCTCGTACTGGAGGCCCACGACGCCCATCGCCATGTTCGGATCGAACGGGTTCCAGGTGGGCGGAGCGCCCCACTGCTTACCACTGGTGTACAGGGTCTGTGCGCGCGGATACTGGGTCGTGTCCGTCAGGGGAAGACCGGACGGAGCCGGCGTGGCGACCGGGGCGGTCGAAGTGACCGCTGTCGGCTGGGTGCCGCTGTTAGTCGGGGCGGCAGCGCTCGGCGTGGCGGTCGAGCCGCAAGCCGAGGCGACGATGCTCACTGCCGCGATCAGACCCAGAACTCTGGTTCCTCGTTGCATCCCATTCCTCACTTCCGCATTGGAAAGCGCCCCTAGCGCGAGAGCTGCTAGACCCTCAACAACGCTGGACGCCCCCAAAGGCCAGTTGCGAAACCGAACTCCAAGTGCCTCCGTAACGGGAGGTCCGGGCAACAGCCGGATGACGGCTGAACGCCTCAGGTTCACCCCTGGACGACGACTCGGTCGGTTCTCCTCCTACCGAAACGCCGCGCGGGATGACCGCCTCCTGTTTGGAAGCGTGTCTCTCTCCTCACCTCCTACGCTGGAGCGCCTGCGTGGTCCGATCTATTGGGTTCGAACCGGACCTGCTGGCAGGCGCAACTCCGCGCGGCATTCGCCCAACCCCACGGGTGACGGAGCGTCCGCTGCTAGAATTCATTGCAGCATCCAACAAATTACTGACGTTGTCAACCCGCAACCGGAACACTTGACGCTGCCGATTCGAGGCTTTCCGCCGCATCATTGGCTTCGTTTGCGTCCGGCTCGCTCTCGAGCGGAACCATGGCCGGGTCGGCCAGTGTCTGGGCCAGGGCAAGCTCCGCCGCGCCCAGCAGGAGCGCGTTTCCGCCAAGCCGGACGGTCACGAGATCGACCATCGCGCGCGGCGCCGGCATTGCCCTCGACTCGAGCTCGCGCAGGATGGGAGCACGGACGTAGGGGTAGACGCGGGCGTACAGCCCGCCCAACGCCACTCTGTTCGGGTTGAATATGTTGACGAGCCCCGATATGCCGATGCCGAGACCTCGACCCGAGGCGGAAAGTGCGGACAGGGCGGCGTGGTCGCCGCGGTCCGCGGCGGCGATGAGGTCTTCGAGGGCCGCCGTGCCGCCCAGAGGGTCCCGACCGGAGCGGCGCAGGAGGGCCTCCTCGCCGACCACCGATTCGAGGCATCCGCGAGCGCCGCAGTGGCACAACTCGCCGTTCGCGTCGATCGTGACGTGCCCGACTTCACCCGCGTAGCCGGCGGAGCCAGCGAGCAGCCGACCGTTCACGACGATGCCGGCACCGAGCCCGCCTTCGCCCCATATGCAGATGAAATCGGTCGTTCCTCTGCCAGAACCGCGTAAATGTTCCGCAGAAGTGGCAAGATCAGCGTCATTTCCGACAAATACTGGCACGTCCAGCTCAGGAAACTGATCCCCGATCAACGTC
The DNA here is from genome assembly GCA_964529245.1 of uncultured Anaerolineaceae bacterium. Lineage (GTDB taxonomy): Bacteria > Chloroflexota > Limnocylindria > Limnocylindrales > CSP1-4 > Fen-1039. The sequence goes on along the minus strand of CAZGUS010000019.1, from coordinate 16,794 downwards.
CCGATCTCGACGTCGCGCCAGCCCAAGGCCGGGGCGACGTCGACATGACCGTCGGAGGACCGCACCAGCCCCGGTATGGAAACACCGATCGCGACGATGCGCGGGCCGTTCTCGACGCTGGCCAGCATCGGCCGTACCAGACCGTCGAGCTCCTCTACCACCTTCTCGGGCGGCGTATTGCACAGCGACTGGTCGCGCCGGGTCGAGGCGATGATCTTGCCGCCCAGCCCTACTACGGCAGCGCCGAGCCAGTCGGTGGCGATGTCCACGGCCAGAGCGCCCGGACCGTCGGTCCGCAATTCGACCATCGGAGACGGTCGTCCGGGCGACTGTGGGATCCCGCCCGAGCGACGTCGCTCGCGCACGATGCCGCGAGCGACCAGATCGGCCACCAGGGAGGCTACGGTGCTGCGATCCAGGCGCAGCCGCACGGCCAGCTCGGACCTGGACAGAGGTCGGCTGAGGTGCAGCTCCAACAGCATCCGGCTGAGGTTGCGGCGCCGGATCGACGCTTGTGTCCCTTCGACTTCCCCTTGAATTCCCATCGGGTGGCGTTTCCTCTGCGTGGCCGTAACCGACAACGGACCCGACCGTGCCCCAAAGGCCCCATCGGATGATTTCGTGAAGCGTACAACAAAAGCGCTCTCGCGTACCGCTTTCGCGGTAATCTCTACGAACACGGCAGGTGGCACAGTCTGCGGCTCGAGTTCTCCGGCGCCGGGTCCGGTCGTCTCGGCCTCAGAGGCCAGAATCGTCGCCGGGCCCGTGGCCAATGGCGGCGCGCGCGTCGAGTCGGGCGTCGTCGATGGCCCCGGCCCAATCACAGGGAGCTCGAGACGGTCGACCGTCGACCGCCGGCATCGCCTGCCGGGGACACCGGTCATTCGGATCGAGTCTTGCGGCTCCACCAGGAACGAAAGGATCTCCATGGACTCAGCCAACGAGAAAGCACGACCCATGCCGGTTGCGGCAGGCCCGAAGTCCGCGGACGCGCTTCCCAACATTCCGTGGGAGGACCGCCCCGCCGACCTCCAGGGCGTGCTGTGGAGATCCAGCCGCAACCCGATCATCAAGAGGGATCAGGTCGCGCGCTCGAACAGCATCTTCAACTCGGCAGTCGTGCCGTTCGGCCGGGGCTTTGCCGGCGTCTTCCGGATCGACGACACCACGCGAGTGATGAATCTCCACGCCGGGCGCAGCGCCGACGGGGTGGACTGGACGATCCGGCCCGAAACGATCGAATGGGCGGCCGGCGACGAGCGCACGGCGGAGATCCAGGCCCCGAATGAGCCGTTCGAGCACGCGTACGACCCGCGCGTCGTCTGGCTCGAGGACCGCTACTACGTGACCTGGTGCAACGGGTACCACGGCCCAACGATCGGCGTCGGCTACACGCACGACTTCGAGACGTTCCATCAGCTCGACAACGCGTTCCTGCCGTTCAACCGAAACGGCGTCCTCTTTCCGCGCCGGGTCAACGGCAACTACCTGATGCTGTCGCGCCCGAGCGACAACGGCCACACGCCTTTTGGCGACATCTTCGTGTCGGAGAGCCCCGACATGATCCATTGGGGCCGTCACCGCCACGTCATGTCCACACGGCGCTGGACCTGGGAATCGACGAAGGTCGGAGCCGGCCCCACGCCGATCGAGACGCCCGAGGGCTGGCTGCTGATCTACCACGGCGTCCTCACGTCCTGCAACGGCTATGTCTATTCGATGGGCGCCGCGCTGCTGGACCTCGACGAGCCGTGGAAGGTGATCGCGCGCAGCCGCGACTACCTGCTTTCACCACAGGTGCCCTACGAGCAGGTCGGCGACGTGCCGAACGTCGTCTTCCCGTGCGCTGCCCTGCTCGATCGACCGACCGGCCGGCTGACGATCTATTACGGTGGAGCCGACACGGTCGTCTGCCTGGCTCACGGCTACCTGCCCGAGCTGCTCGACTTCGTTCGCGCCCGAAGCTGAACCTGGGCCCGATCGCCGGCCGGCGAAGCCCGTCCGGCCGGCGATCGCCCGCGGGTTGACCCAACGCACCGTTCTTCCTGCGAGAATGCGCAGCCAACAGGTGGGGGCCGCTCTGGGTGGGAGGGCGCGAAAACGCGCCAAACGAGGAGAGACCCAACGGTGTCAAACACGTCCCTACGCCCCGTGAAGCGGCTGCGCCTGTCCGGCCGCAACTTCGCTTTCGGTTTCGCCATCGTCGCCACGGTCGTCGCCCTGGTTTCCGGCCCGGCACTGGCGGCGACGCCGCAGGTGTTCAGCGACATTCCGTCCAAGGTTCCCGGCAACGTCGTCAGCGAAGCCTTCGAGGCGACCGGCAGCAGCGAGTTCGGCGACCTGATCCAGCTCGCTCCCGGCGAGCGCTCGAGCGCGAAGCTACCCGTGACCATCATGATGTCGAGTTGGGGCTGCAAGGTTGACACCAGCACTGAGTGCACGACCCCGCCGGGTGCGACGTGGGATCAAGTGCTGACGCTGAACCTCTACAGCGTCACGATGGTCGGCGGAATCCCGACGGTCGACGAGCCGCCACTCCTGAGCAAGACGCAGACGTTCGCGATCCCGTACCGCCCCTCCGCCGACCCCGCCGACTGCTCGGGCTCGAGGGAGTGGTACTCCGCACCAGAGGGCGACTGTCACAACGGCATAGCCCATGCGGTCACGTTCACCCTGCCGAGTGGGGTTACGCTGCCCGATCAGCTCGTCTGGGGCGTCGCCTTCAACACCGAGCATTACGGCTATGCGCCGACCGGCGAGAGCGGCCCCTGGAACTCGCTCAACGTCGGGGCGGACACGCTCCCGGGGCAGCCGGCCGTGGGCGTGGACGTGGAGCCGGACGGGGCGTTCCTCAACAGCCTTAACGCCGACTCATACAGCGATAACGGCCTCGGCGGCACGGGAACCTTCCGCTACGACCCAGCCGGCTGGGCCGACTACGAACCGATGGCCTGCTTCGGCACCTGCCCGGTCGACTACCCGTCCTCGACTCCCACGCCGACCGCCTCCCCGACCGCAAGCGCGTCGGGCGGGACGCCGTCACCGATCGAGTCGATCGAGGGCGCTACCGGCACGCCGGGCCGCGTGACGCCGCCGCCGACGAATGCCGGCAGCACACCGAGCGGCGAATCGTCGCCCGTCTTCGCGATCCTGATCTGTCTCGCATCCGGGGCCCTCGGCCTGGCCGCCGTGCGGCATCAGCGCCGGGCGCTCCGCCGCTAGAGCTTCCACCGCTCCAAATCGGCACGAAAGGCCCCGGCGCGAGCAGGGGCCTTTCTTCTTTCGGAGCCACGCCGCCGCGGCCGAAGGCCGGCAGCTCTAGCGGCGCCTGCCCCAGCCCTGAGCCGCGGCCGGCCGTCCCGCGGCCGGAGCGCGTTGTCGCAGCAGCGCGTCGATCTCCGCTCGCAGCTTCCGCCCGAAAGTGGCCCGCTGGAGCCATTCCAGGTAGACCACGTCGTAGCGGGCGATCTCGCCGAGAGACCAGCCGGCATACCTGCCGAAGTCCAGGACGGTGCCCGACGGACGCCCCGGCGGCGGGCCGGCGTGGCCGGCGTCGGTGTCTCGCGGCGGGGCGGCCTCGGATCGAAATCCGCCTGCGGCCGAGGCCGGCCCGGTCGGCTGCGCCGCGGCCGGCTCACTCGGCGCGGGCGACGGTGCGGCGCCTGCAGATCTGCTGCCGCCCCCGCGGCGCGAGGCGTCGTAGACGGCCCGACGATCCGGGTCGCCGAGCACATCCCAGGCGTCGTTCAAAGCGATCATCCGAGCGGCGTCGCCGCCGTGGTCGGGGTGATATTTCCGCGCCAGGGTGCGGTAGGCAGCCCGGATCACCTCCGCCTCGGCGCGAGGGTGGACCTGGAGCACCTCGTAATAGTCACGCATGGCGGAGAGCCTACAACCTGACCGAGGTCCGGCGCGAGCGCTGGCGTCAAGTCATGGCCCCATCGTCTTGCGGCGCCGGAAGCTGCGGCGGCGGTCAGTAGCCATCCGCCGCCGGAGTCAGCTCGCGTCGATCGGCCTCGTCGAGGATGGCGCCCCAGAACACGCTCGTCCGCGGCCAGAGCTGGCGGCGGCCCTCCTCGACGGCGGGCACCGGGTCGCCGACGACGATCCCTGGCTGCCAGGCCTCGCGCCGGCGCGACTTGAGCCAGGCTCGGCCCGAGGCCTGCACGCCGTCGATGAAGGCGGCCGTGTCGTCGCGGCGGAACAGCTCGAGGACGTCGATCAGCTCGAAGAAGCGGGCCTTCTGGTCGCGCGAAGGATCTGCCTGCCCGCACTCGACCATCTCGTTGAAGACGCGGTACAGGCGCCAGCGGAAGGTGGCCTCGTACTCCTCGAGTTCGGGCGGGCGGACTTCATCGCCGTACAGCTCGCGCTGCAGATCGTAGATGCGGATGGACCGCCGGCCCAGGTCCAGCGGCCGCTGCGTGCCGTCGATCCAGTCCGTGTACCGGGCGACCAGCAAGTCGCACAGCTGAGCCGTTTCGAGGGTACGCAGCCTCACGACGTCCGCGACGATGCGTCGCATCGCGTCCGCACCGTCGGCCGGCATGGGCGATGGATATCGGGCGATCAGATCGGCGGCTTCCGCCTGGATGTGGCGCAACTCCCACTTTGGGGCGAGCCCGCCGATCGCCAGCATCCACGACGAGGGCATGACCATGAATCCGACGGCCACCAGGCCCAGGGCGATCGTCGCCAGCGGTCGCGGCTCGGCAGCCGGCAGAGCCAGGAACATCGCCACGACAGCGACCAGGCGGACCCCGTCCATGACGACCGCGCGGCCCCGGGCGCGGCTCTCGAGCAGCATCATCCGTTCGACTCGAAACAGCAGCGCCAGAAGGACCACGAACAGCGCCGTCGCCAGCCACAGGAACATCATCGACTCGACCTGCTATTGGCCGGCTCGCGCCGCTCGTGTCCGCGCGACCCCGACTTGGGCCATAAGTTACGCCGCGAAGCGGCGCAGCGGCACGGCGTTCTGCTTGACGATCCGCCGCCGCTCACGGCATCGAACGATTGCCCGGCATGTCTCATCTGCCGGCCTCGCCCAGCGGGCCGGGGACGGCAGGGCGCCGGGTAGTACAGTGGCGAGCGGGCGTTCGAGCCCGAAGTCGTGCCCGTGCGCCCGGAGTCCTCACCCGATGCCAGACCGCCCGCAATCGGACGAGTTGCACAAAGCCATCGTCGACAACCTGGCCGACGGCGTCTATTACGTGGAGCCGGACCGCACCATCAGGTACTGGAACCACGGCGCCGAGAAGCTCGCCGGCTACGACGCCGCGGACATCGTAGGGCGGCGCTGCTACGACAACATCCTCGCCCACGTCGACAGCCAGGGGAACTCCCTGTGCCACACGACCTGCCCGCTGGCCGCCTCCATGCTCGACGGCGAATCGCGAGACATGACGATCTGGCTGCGCCATCGCGACGGCTATCGCAAGCCCGTGCGCGTGAGGACGGCCGCGGTCCGGGACGCCGCGGGCGCGATCATCGGCGGCGTGGAGACCTTCAGCGACGCGTCGGCCGTGGTGCGAGCGGCCGAGGATGCCGATCGGGCTCGCCATGACGCTCTGACCGACGAATTGACCGGCCTGCCCAACCGACGCATGTTCGACGCGGCGCTGAGAACCCGCCTGGAGAACATGTCCCGCTACGGCTGGCAATTCGGCCTGCTGGTCGTCGACATCGACAACTTCAAGGACGTGAACGACCTGCACGGGCACGCCGTCGGCGATGCCGTTCTGGTCGGGCTGGCGAAGACGATCCAGGGCGCCGTCCGGGCCGGCGACATGGTGGCCCGCTGGGGAGGCGAGGAATTCGCCGTCCTGGTGGAGGCCTCCGAGGCCGGCGGGCTGGCCGAGACGGCCGAGAGGATACGCGTCCTCGTGGCTCTGTCCGAGGTGCGCCATGAGACGGTGGTTCTGAAGATCCACGTATCTGTCGGCGGCTCGCTGGCCGCCGCGGCAGACACCCCGGAGAGCCTGTTCGAGCGCGCCGACGGGGCCCTCTACTCGGCCAAGCGCCAGGGGCGCGATCGGACGACCATCATCGAATAGAGCCGGCAATCGGCGGATCGGCGACGGCTTCGCGCGTCCCTGCCTCGGTCGGCCGGCCAGCACGCCGGCCACGAAGCTGAGCCCGGTCCGGCCCCGACATGGTCCCGTTGAACGGCCGACCGGGTAGTAGCATTGGCGAGTGCCTCCCCAGGTGAGCGGGGCTCCTCATGACGAGCGCCGCGCGTGCTCGTCGGTTCTCTCATCCACCGTGAGGGGCGCAGGAGACGGCGACTCGAAAGTCGCCTGGGTAGTCTGCCGCGGAGGGTCGAGACAGGTCGCGGACGATTCGCTGCGGATCGCACCAGCCGGGGCGCGGGGTGCTCGGATGTCGTGGGAGGAGGGTTCGATGGGCTCGTTCGGGTCTTTCGAGGTTCACTCGCGTCGGGGCGTGCATCTGCCGGGACTTCGGAGGCACCGACCGGGCCGGCCGATCCGGTACTGCTCGCGCATGTTCGTCGTCGGCGCGATCTGCGCCCTGACTCTCGGATCCGTGCCCGGCGCGGCTCTGGCGGCGTCCGTCCGGACGCATCCCCTCACCGTCGGCGGCGACTGGCCGCAGTTTCACAGCGACGCGACCCACCAGGGCTACAACACCCAAGAGGCGACTCTATCCGCCACCAACGTCGACGCCCTTCAAATCGAGTGGACGGGCAGTACCGGCGGTGCGATCGACTACGGCACCGCGCCAGTGGTCTCGAACGGCGTGGTATACGTCGGCTCCGACGACGACAAGCTGTATGCCTACCCTGTAGGCTGCGCCGCCGACGGCGGGTCCTGCAAGCCGATCTGGACGGCCACCACCGGCGGCGCCGTGTCCTCGGCGGCTGCCGTCGCCGGCGGCGTCGTCTACGTGGGCTCCGGCGATGGCAAGCTCTATGCCTACGCCGTCGGTTGCAACGGCGGCGGTGGGTCCTGCGCTCCGCTCTGGACCGCCACCACCGGCGGAGCCGTTTACTCCTCTCCGACGGTCACCGGCGGCGTTGTATACGTCGGCTCCGACGACCACAACCTCTACGCCTTCGACGCGGCCGGCGTGACCCGCTGCAGCGGCAGCCCAAAGGCTTGCTCGCCGATCTGGACCGGAACCACAGGCGATCGCATCGAGTCCTCGCCGGCAGTCTCGAACGGCGTGGTCTACGTCACCGCCGCCGACGGCAAGCTGTATGCCTACGCGGTCGCTTGCGCGAGCGGAGGCGGGTCCTGCAGTCCGCTCTGGACCGCCGTGAAGGGCACCGGCATCTCCTCGTCGCCGGCGGTCTCGAACGGCGTGGTCTACATCGGGTCCGGTGACGACAAGCTGTACGCCTTCGATGCGGCCGGCGTCACCGGCTGCAGCGGCAGCCCCAAGGTTTGCACCGCGCTCTGGACGGGCACGACCGGCAGCGGCATCACCTCATCGCCGGCGGTAGCCAACGGCGTCGTGTACGTCGGCTCGCGCGACGGCAAGCTGTATGCCTACGCGGTTGGGTGCGCCAGCGGTGGCGGGTCGTGCTCGCCCACTTGGACGGCCACGACCGGCGGCCCCATCTACTCCTCTCCGGCGCTGGCAAACGGCGTCGTCTACGTCGGTTCGTGGGACGCCAAGCTGTATGCCTACGCCGTCGGCTGCGCCAGCGGCGGCGGGTCCTGCACGCCGCTCTGGTCCTCCCCCACCGGCGGCTCGGTCGTGTCCTCGCCGGCGATCGCCAACGGCGCGGTCTACGTCGGCTCGATTGACCACAAGCTGTATGCGTACGCCGTCGACGGCGACTGGGCCCAGTTCCACAACGGCCCGACACACCAAGGCTTCAACACGGCGGAGCACCTGCTGTCCGCCTCCAACGTGGACGACCTGAGCCTCGCGTGGAAGGCCAATACGAACTCCTACGTCGAGTCTTCGCCGGCGGTCTCCAACGGCGTCGTCTACGTCGGATCGGATGACGACAAGTTGTACGCCTACCCTGTCGGCTGCTCAGGCAGCGGCGGCACCTGCCTGCCGCTATGGACGGCGGCCACGAGTGCATCCATCGTCGGGACACCTGCCGTCGTCAACGGCGTTGTCTACGTCGGCTCGGCCGACGACCGCGTGTATGCATTCGACGCGGCCGGCGTGACCGGCTGCAGCGGCAGCCCCAGGACCTGCACCCCTCTGTGGACGGCCACCACAGGCGCCAATGTCAACTCGCCGACGGTCGCGAACGGCGTGCTGTACGCCGGATCGTCCGACGACAAGCTGTATGCCTTCGATGCTGCCGGCGTCAACGGCTGCGGCGGAACCCCGGTCGTTTGCGGCCCGCTGTGGACGGCCACGACCGGCGGCCTCATCGAGTCCTCGCCGGCTGTCGCCGGCGGCGTTGTGTACATCGGCTCCGAGGACGGCGACCTGTACGCCTACGACGCGGCCGGCGTCACCCGCTGCAGCGGCGCCCCCAAGACGTGCAGTCCCATATGGACCGCCACGACCGGCTCGGCCATCGATTCTTCGCCCGCGGTCGCGAACGGCGTCGTCTACGTCGGGTCCGAGGACCACAAGCTGTATGCATATGCGGTTGGCTGTGGCAGCGGCGGTGGATCCTGTTCGCCGCTCTGGACGGCGACCACCGGCAGCTACGTCGAATCCTCGCCCGCGGTCGCGAACGGCGTCGTCTACGTCGGATCGGATGACGAGAAGCTGTATGCCTTCGACGCCGCGGGCGTCACCCGCTGCACCGGCGCCCCCAAGGTCTGCTCGCCTCTCTGGAGTGGCAAGACCGGCAGTTTCGTCAACTCCTCGCCGGCGGTCGCGAACGGAGTCGTGTACGTCGGGTCGGCCGATCACAACTTGTACGCCTACGCGGTCGGCTGCGCCAGCGGAGGCGCGGCCTGCGGCCCGATCTGGACCGCGACCGTCGATGGGGCAATCATCGATTCGCCGGCGATCTCAAACGGCGTGGTCTACGTCGGATCCGAAGACCACGACGTGTACGCCTACGCCATCTCCGGAGACTGGGCGCAGTTCCACAACTCCCGGACGCGCCAGGGCAACAACACGGCCGAGCACGCGCTGAGCGCCTCCAACGTGGCCGCTCTGGGCTCGGCGTGGACTGCTTCCACTCAGAGCCCGGTCGTTTCCTCGCCCGCGGTGTCCAACGGCGTGGTCTATGTCGGCTCCGAGGATCACAACCTGTATGCGTACGCGGCGGGCTGCGCCAGTGGGGGCGCGACCTGCACGCCGCTGTGGAGCGCAAGCACGGGCGGCCCGATCCTCTCCTCGCCGGCCGTGGCCGACGGCGTCGTCTACGTCGGGTCATACGACGGCGACATATACGCCTTCGACGCGGCCGGGGTGACCGGATGCAGCGGCAGCCCCAAGACCTGCACGCCCCTCTGGAAGGGGCCCACGAGCGGCAGCATCAACCTGTCCTCACCTGCCGTCGCCGACGGCGTCGTCTACGTCGGGTCCGAGGACCAGGACCTGTACGCGTTCGCGGTCGGCTGCGACAGCGGAGGCGGGACCTGCACGCCGCTATGGAAGGGCAGCACCGGCGACTGGATCGAGTCCTCACCGGCGGTCGCGGGAGGGATTGTTTACGCCGCGTCCCTGGACGGCAACCTGTATGCGTACTCCGTCGGGTGCCGAAGCGATGGCTTGACGTGCACGCCGATCTGGGAGGGCGAAACCGGCGGCCCGATCTACTCCGCTCCGGCGGTGGCGAACGGCAAGGTCTACGTCGGAACCTACGACGAGAAGCTGTACGCGTTCGATGCGGCCGGGATCAACGGCTGCGGCGCGGGCGTTCCTCGGGAGTGCACCGCGCTCTGGACGGCCACCACGGGTGGTCAGATCTTCTCCTCTCCCGCGGTGGCGAACGGCGTCGTGTACGTGGGCTCCGACGACGACAAGCTCTATGCCTTCGACGCCGCGGGGGTGACTCGCTGCAGCGGCGGCACCTGCTTGCCGCTGTGGACGGGCGGCACCGCCGGTCAAGTCATGTCATCCCCCGCGGTCGCGAACGGCGTTGTCTACGTCGGCTCGAACGACGACAAGCTCTACGCCTTTGGGGTCGGCTGTGCCGGCGGCGGCGGATCCTGTTCGCCGCTCTGGAGCGCCACAACCGGGGGTGCCGTCGAATCGTCGCCCGCCGTGGCAAACGGAGTCGTCTATGTCGGCTCCTACGACAAGAAGCTCAATGCGTTCAGCCTGATCTGGACAGCCTCGTCGTACACGCCGATGAGCCCGCGGCGAGTCCTGGACTCGCGCCCGACCGGGAGCGGCCACACCAACATCGGCCTTGCCGGCACGTTCGGCGCAGGGGTCGTCCGAAAGTTCGGAGTCGCCGGGGCGAAGTACGTCGGCGGCGGGACCGCGCCCGCGATCCCCGCGACGGCCGTCGCCGTTACCGGCAATCTGACCATCGTGGGCGAGACCGCGGCTGGAGTCGTCGACCTCGGTCCGACGGCCTCAGCTTCCGGCAACGTCACGACCATCAACTTCGTCGTCGGCGACACCAGAGCCAACAACGTGACCGTCGGCCTGGCCGGCGACGGCTCACTGGAGGCCGTCTATCGCTCATCCAGTTCGAATGCCAAGACCGACATCATCTTCGACGTCACCGGCTTCTTCACGCCCGGGACTGCCGGCTCCACTTACCATCCGGTGGCACCGGGCCGGGTTCTGGACACGCGGAGGAGCGGTAGCGGAGTCACTCACATCGGCCCGCTCACGAAGTTGCCCAATCGGACCGTAAAGACCTTCCCTGTGGCGGGCGTAACGCCCCTGGGCGGCTCCGGCGCCCTCGTGCCGTCCGGAGCGGTGGCCGTCACAGGCAACGTCACAGTGACGAACGCCAGCAGCGTCGGTTTCGTCGCCCTCGGACCGACCATGACCACCGCTCCGTCGACCTCGACCGCCAACGTCGGCCAGGGCGCGACTGTGGCCAACGGTGTCACCGTGGCCCTATCCGGGGGCAATCTCGCGGTGGTCTGGTGTGGTACTACCGGATCGAGCGCCGACGTCATCTTCGACGTGACCGGCTATTTCACGGCCGATGCCACCGGCCTGTCTTTCTACGCCATCGATCCGGTAAGAGTGCTCGACACTTCCGCCCATCTGGCCCTGACCGGTCCCTTCGCCAGCCGGACGGCCGAGACCATGACCATTGCCCCTGCCGGACAGATCCCCGCCAACGCCGTCGGCATCAGTGGAAACCTGACCCTGCTCGTCCCGTCCAGCGCGGGCTGGGCCCTCATCAGCCCCGAGATCGTGCCGTCGGCGACGACGTCCACTCTCAACGCCCCGGCCGGACACTCCGAGGCCAACGGCTTCGACGTCGCCCTGGGATCGGACGGTCACGTCGCTCTCGAATGGGCGGGCACGACCGGCTCCACGGCCGACCTGGCGATCGACGTGACGGGTTACTGGAAGTAGAGATGGGCACGAAACCTACGACGCCTTGCTGCGTAGACGGGCTGCGGGTGCCGAGAGCGGAGTCGCTCGATCCAGGCAAGCGGGAAGAGGATCTGGTGAGCCGGGAGGGATTCGAACCCTCAACCTAATGATTAAGAGTCATTTGCTCTACCGTTGAGCTACCGGCCCACGGCCGCGAAGGATACAGCAAGCGGGGCATTCGGTGCCGCGCGCGACGCGCCGAACCCGCCGGCGCCCGGTCCGGATGAGGTCGCCGCCCTCTTTCGCGAGGGCCGCCCTCATCAGAACTGACTACCGCGTATCGGGACCCTCGGTGCCTACAGACGTGTAGCCGGCGGGGGCTACGATAGGCCTCGCGACGCAAACCCCGACGTGAGTTCGCTGGGACTGTCGCGCCCGGGACGACGGAACGTGGCACAGGTTTTGTCCGGACAAGACGCCAATCTCCTCAAGCAGCTCGGCGCCGGGTCGGCGATCGTCGATCCGAGCGGCGTAGTTGTGTCCTGGAGCGACGACGCGGCGCGGATTCTTGGGGTCGCGGCCGCTGATGCGGTCGGCAAACCGTGGCCCGAGTCGATGACGCTGATCCGCGGCGACGACTCCGGCGGCCCCACGATCCCGGTGGAGATCCTCCAGACCGGCGGCTGGCACGGCCAGATCCACGTGCGCACGCGCGATGGTGGGACGAAGTGGCTCCGGGCCCACATCCAGCCGGTGGAGCGACCCGAGTTCGGCGGGAAGCCGGGCGTGGCCGCCATCTTCTGGGACGGCGCCGGTCCCGACAGGGCAGTGTCCGGCCCGGAAGCGGCGCAGCTGCCCTACCGCGACCTGTTCGTCCATTCCCCCGAGGCGCTGTTCCTGGTGACGCTCGACAGCGTGGTCGTCGACGCCAACGAGCTCGGCACGGCCATTCTTCGCACGTCGTCGGCGGATCTGATCGGCAAGCCGCTCGTCGGCTTTCTGGTGGGCCTGCCGGAGGGCGATGTGGAGTCCTCCCGCAGCGAGCTGCTGGCGTCCGGATCCATAGTTCGGCGGGTCTCCGTGCAGCCCGTCCGAGGCGATCCCTTCCCGGCCGAGATGATCGTCTCGCTGGCCACGTCCGTGATCGGCGGGTATGGATTTGCGCTCGCCAGAATGCGCGATCGGACCCAGGAAGAGCAGCTCGAAACAATGCTCGGCGAGCTGGCCGGCATCGCGCGACCCGGCGACGGACTGCCGGCTGCCCGGGAGGTCGCGCTACTGGCGCTCGACATCATCGCCGCGAACTGGTCTACTGGTGCTTCGATCGCGATCCTGGACGACGATGACGGCCTGGCCATGGTTGCCGGGACGAATACTCCGGAACCACTGAGGGCCGCGCTGGTCGGCGTCGATCCGGCTCGCTCGCCGGTGGCCGCGCTCATGAAGGACGCCGAGGCCCCCCTCGAGATGCGCCTGGGCGGGGCCGATTCACCGTCCTGGGCCAAACGGGCCAGGGCCCTCGGCATGGCCACGCTGCGCGGGACGCCGTTGTGGCACGACCAGCGCCGGATCGGCGACATGGTGTTGCTCTGGAGCGGCGACCCGCCATCCATCGTGGACACCGCCCGCCTCGAGCGAGCGGGCCGACAGGTGGGCGCGGTCATCGGGGGCGTCGCGCTGCGGCTCAAGACGCAACGCGACGCCGAGCTGCGCGAGAGCCTGGCCGGATCGGCCCGCATCGGCGGCGTCGTGGTCCAGCAGATGACCGAGGCGATCGTGACGACGGACGCCGACGGCCTGGTCACGGCTATCAACCCGGCCGGCGAGCGCCTCTACGGCGTCGCCGCGGAGGAGGCCGTCGGGCGGCGACTGGGCGAAGTGGTCGAGCAACTCGGCCTCGACGGCTCGGCGATGGGCCCGCAGGCGAGGGCCGAGGCGACCTCTATGGGCTACTGGCACGGCCGCGTCGTGCATCGGCCGCTCGTCGGCAGCCTGACCGGCCGGCCGATAGTCGTCGACCTGTCGCTGACCTCATTCCGAGACGAGCAGCGCAGACCGGCCGGGCTGATCGCCATGAGCCACGAGGTCACGGCGTCGGCCCACATGGACGCAGAGACGGCCGCGCTGGGCTCACTGGCCGTGGCCACCGGGCGCGCCCGGACCCGCCGCGAAGTGGCCGAAGCAGCCCTCGAGCGCCTCAGCGAAGCCACCATGGCCGATGTCGGGATCATCATGACCTGGGGCGAGCACGGTCAACCCAATGAGATCGAGGCCAGCCGTGGCCTGAGTCCTGAGCTCCTTGAGCTCGTGGTCGCGGCCGACGTGCCGCAATTCGCCGAGGCCCTGGAGGCACCCGGGGCCGTCATAGCCTACGAGAGCCTGGGGGAGCTCCTGGCCGGCACCGAAGCGGGCGCCGCCCTTGCCAGGGAAGGGCTGGCGACCGGCTTCATCGTCGACCTCCGCAGCCGCGACGAGACCGTCGGGTTCCTGGCACTGGGCGCCCACCGCCCGGCCTGGGGCCGGCCAAGCGACGAAGTCATCCTCCAGGCCGCGTCGCAGGTCGTAAGCGCGCTCGAGAACGCGCGGCTGATGGAGCGTCTGGAAAAGGGGCTGGACCAGGAGAGAAGGCTCACCGCCCAGCTCGAGACGCTCATGGGCCTGACGCTTCTGCCCCAGGGCGACATCGACGAGAACACCCTGGCCTCGTTTCTGCTCGAGCGTGTCGTCGGAGCGCTGGGAGCGGATTTCGGCGTCGCCGTCAGGACCAGCGGTCCCGGGTTCCGGATCATCGCCTCGCACAACGCTCCGCCCGACGTGGCCAAAGGGCTCCGTTCCCAGCCGGCCGCAGATTTCCACTTCTGGCAGCGACTGACCGCCCGGCCTGCCGGCGGCGCCTTCTCCGAGATATTGGGCGACGCGACCGCGGACAGTGCCCCGCGGAAGAGTCTGGTGGCCTCAGGCGTGACCTCCTATGCGGTCTTCCCCGCCATGGACGGCGAGCGGGTCATCGCCGCCTTCATCTGCTATTTCGGTTTGTCGGGCAAGACTGTCGCCGCCGCCGACGAGCGGACCATCGACGCCGTAGGTCGGATCATCTCCATCGCCTACGCCAACGTCCGAATGAGCGAGGGCCTCAACGAGGCCGCCGAGCACGAGCGGCGGCTTACGGCCGAACTTCGGGCGCTCCAGGAGCTGACGCTGCTCGGCGCCTCCACCGACGACCTCGCGCGCCTGGCGCAGGAGACCATCGAGGCGGTCGTCGTATCCACCGGGGCCGCCGGCGGAGGGTACATCCTCGTCGACCCTTCCACGTCGAAAGTCGATCCGATCGTGTGGGTCGGGCAATCGAGCCGGAACTGGGCGGCCCTGAGCGAATCGCCGACCATCCCGCCCGACTGGCCGCCGCTCGAGCAGCTGGAATCGGAGGCCGGTGTCTGGCTGTCGCGAGGCGACAGGACCGAGACCGGCCACGACGGCGGCGGAGAGTCGACTGGCGCACAGGCGGTCCTGCCCCTGCGCGTCGATGAGCGTCTTGCCGGAGTGCTGCACCTGGAATGGTCGGCATCGCCCCGGGTGGAGCAATTCGACGACCACTTCCTCGAGCCGATCGCGCGCATCTGCAGCATCGGCCTGGCCAACTTCCGGCTTCGCTCCGAGCTGCTCCATCGCGCCGCGGCGCAGCGGGCCCTGGGCCACCGCCTCGACACCCTCGACGAGCTGACCCGGATCGGCGAGGAGGCCAGCTCGTTCGAGGAACTCGCCCACCGGACCGTGAGCCTGGTCCGCGAGGCACTCGGCGCCGTCGGCGTGAGCTACCTGCTCATCGAGCCCGGCCACCACTTCGAGACGCATGCGGTGTCCGGCGAAACCGGCGCCTTCCGCCAGTGGCTCAAGGGCGTGCCGGCGAAGGAGGCGCCGGGCGGGACCACGCTGCTGTCCGGCGGCGGGAGCGTCCTGGGCGACTTCGTCTCCGCCAACGTGTCCGCCAGGATCCTGCCCCTCGCTCAGACGGCGGGCTTCAAGTCGTTCGGCGCGATCCCGATCCGCACGGGCGAGGAGCTCGCCGGCGCCCTCCTGTGCTTCTTCGAGCAGGATGCCGCCAGCCTGCCCGTCGATGAGGCGGCCCTCGACTCGGTGGCGCGGATAGGCGGCATCGCCCTGGCCAACTTCCGCCTGCGCGAGCGGCTCGTCTCGTCCGAGGAGCGGTACCGGACCCTGTTCGAGGAGTCGCCCGACGCGCTGTTCGTGACCGCCCTCGACGGCACGGTGCTCGATGCCAACGAGGCCGCCGTCCGGCTGTACCGCGTCAACCGCGGCGAAGTCCTGGGCCGGTACTTCGGCCACCTCATCTCGGCCGAAGAGCGGGAGATGGCCCGTCGCCGCCAGATCGTGTGGGCCCAGGGCAGGGGCACGTTCAGCGACCGCGGCCACCGGCCCGACCGATCCGAATTCCCGGTGGAGGTCGAGGTCCGGGTCGTCGAGCTGGGCGGCCAGCGCCGCTTCCTCTCGCTCGTGCGCGACCTCTCGGACCAGGAACGCCTCACCAACGAACTGCTGCAGGCGCAGAAGATGGAGGCGCTCGGACAGCTGGTGTCCGGCGTCGCCCACGAGCTCAACAATCCGCTGGCGGCGATCATCGCCTTCAGCCAGCTCATGCGCGGCGATCCCCGGCTTCCGGACGACATGAAGCACGATGCCGGCCTGCTCGTCCAGGAGGCGGACCGGACCAGGCGCATCGTCCAGAACCTCCTCGACTTCGCCCGCCAGCGCCCGCCCGAACGCATTCCGACGAGCATCGCCACTCTGGTCCGGAGCGTTCTCGAGCTCCAGTCCTACGCGCTCAGCACGAACCGCGTGCAGGTCGAGGTCGAGATACCGGACGATCTCCCGGTCGTAGATCTCGATCGAGCGCAGATGCAGCAGGTCCTGCTGAACCTGACGATCAACGCCATCCAGGCATTCCGCGCCCGAGAGAAGGCCGGGCAGGCCCACCTGTGGGTGACCGCGAACGTCGTCAAGATCCCTCGGACTCCCGGCGGCCCCAGGGCCGAGAAGCTGGCCGAGAACCAGACCCGCGTCCGGATCACGATCCGGGACGACGGCCCCGGCGTTCCCGAGGCGGCCCGAGTCAGGCTGTTCGACCCATTCTTCACCACCAAGCAGCCCGGTGAAGGGACCGGGCTTGGGCTGTCCGTCTCGTTCGGCATCGTCGCCACGCATGACGGCCACCTCTGGTACGAGCCCGGTCCGGGCAACCTCGGCAGCTGCTTCATGATCGAGCTGCCGGTCAGGGCCAAGCCGATGAACGAGCGCCAGCTCGCGGCGGCGCTCGACGCCGGCACAAGGCGTGTTTCCCAGTTCGACGGTGCGAACCTGCCGGGCGAAGACTCG
>CAZGUS010000018.1:0-27787 GCA_964529245.1 uncultured Anaerolineaceae bacterium | reverse complement strand
GGTGCAGGTAGCCGAAGACGCGCTTCGGGATGACGCCGTCGCGGCCCATGCCGTACAGCAGGCGGGCGGCGCCGCCCGTCGCGTCGATGGCGTTGGCAAGCGCGGCGGCGATGACCGCGTACGAGAGGACGGTCGAGAGGACGTTCCCGCCCGCCTCGCTGAAGATGATCGAGAACGCCGACCCGTCCTGCGGCAGTCCCGCCCAGTCCGGATGGACCAGCTGGGCGAAGTAGGCCTGGACGACGAACAGGGCGGTCACGATCAGCAGCGCCACGACCATGGCCGTCGAGACGCTGCGGCCCGGGTTCTTCGTCTCCTCGGCGAGCGTGCTGATGGCGTCGAAGCCCAGGTACGAGAAGCACGCGATGGCCGTGCCCGCCAGCAACGTGTCCGTGGTCAGGCCGGCGCCGAAGAAGGGCGAGGTCGAAACGATCGTGCCTGCGCCCCCGCCGTTGTTGAGAGTGCCGATCGAAGCGACGACGAACCAGGCGATGACGACCAGGCACACGACCAGCAGGATGGCCGCCACGCGTGCCAGCCACTTGACCTCGATGAGGTTGAAGACGGTCACGACCGCGATCGCGGCGATGACCCAGAACCAGTAGTCCCAGCCCTGGAACAGCCCGATCGGGCCGGCCAGCTGCTGGGCGAAGATGGCGATGATGATGAAGTTCAGGGTCGGGAACAGCAGGTAGTCGAGCAGGATCGCCCAGCCCGTGAGCATTCCGAGGTACTGGTTGAGACCGTTGCGCGTGAACGTGTACGTGGAGCCCGCCCGCGGAAACGCCCCGGCCATCGCGCCGTAGCTGAGCGCGGTGAAGAGCATCGCCACCATCGCCACGACGTACGCGCCGGCCATGTGGCCGGCCGTCGATCCGCTGACCGCCGCGTACACGGCGATGGGCGCCAGCGGGAACATCATCATCACGCCGAAGGCGATCAGATCGCGGGTCCCGAGAACCCGCTTGAGGCCGACTCCTTCGGCCGGGGCGCTCCCTTGATCAGCAGCTGCGACGGACATGCGCTCTCTCCTCTAGCCGAAGAATGCCCCCAGAGTCGCTCCCCCGAATACCGCCGTCAGCTCAGGTTTCGAACGCTCCGTGTGGTCGGCCGGCCGCGTGACGCCGGGCCGCAGAGGCCGGCGAGGGACCGGGGAAGAGAGGCGCGCGACCGCCTCGAACGACCGGCCTGACGGGACGAGGGGACGGAGTCGGCGCAGCCGTCTGCTGCTCTGCCGAGCCTCGAGGGCGGGCGAACGAGCGCGGGAACCCGAATGGCGACGTAGGGCGTTCCCATCTGCGCTTTGTACAGCGCCGGCCCGGCGGCTGTCACGAACCTTCGGCACCCACTTTAGGGCGCTTGGTCACCAGCGGGCGCGACGGACGGGTACACGGGCACGGAGCCTGGCGCGATCGGGCAGAACCGGTCGCCTGAAGCGGCCGTCACAGTGACACGTAGACCTGTGCCGACTGGATTGAGGCGTGACCTGGGTACTTTACGTCGAGCCAAGCGATGTAAGTCCCTGACGTCGTGACCTTGAACTTGACTTGGCTGCCCTTGCTGGCGCTGATCAACTTGCCTATATCCGGAGTGGAGAGCGTCCAAGTCATGCTCGTCGCCCCGCTGACCCAGTTCGTCATGCTGCAGGAGATGCCGGCGCTGTACTTCTTACACGCAAGGCTGACGGACGTGGGGTACACCTTCGGCGGTGCGGTTGCCTTCGGAGGCGCCGTCGGCGCCGCGGTCAGCGACGGGCTCGGCGTGTCGGTCGGGATCGGCGTATCGGTGGGGGCGATCGTCGGCGTGGGCGTCGGAGCCGGCGTGTCGGTCGGGGCGATCGCGGGCGTGGCGGTGTCGCTGGGGGCGGCGGTCGGGGAAGGCGACGCGCTGGCCGCGGCGATCAACGACGGCCCGCTGCCGCTGTTCTTGGTCAGGCTCGGCAGGAGGATGTAGCCCTCCACGCCGATCAGCACGACCATCGCGGCGACGACCAGTAGGGCCGCCCGGGTTCGAAGCTTGTGGCCCCCGCCCGAGGTAGCCCTCACGGCCGGCGCTCGGCTCACGGCGGGCGAAACGGCCGAGCTCCTGGCCGCCGAGCCTGCCGCCGGGGCGCCCTTAAGAACGGCCGGCATCGGTGTGACCGCCCGCGCCGAGGCGGGCATCGCTGCCGCCGCGGCCGGCATCGCCGCTGCGGACATGGCCGCCGCGGACAGCGCGGCGCCCGGCATTGCGGCCGGGGACGTGTAGGGGACGTTCTTGCCGGTGGCGGCCGCGAACGGGGCGGGCGCCGGGGTGACGGGCCTGCCGGCGGCGGCGGTCAGTGCGCCGGCCGAACCGAGGACGGCGGCGCCGGCGACGGTCCTGGGGATGGGCGGGCCTTCGGGCGCGAAGGGCGGTCGCTGGCGGTTCGTGGTGCCGGCGGCCTTGGCGAAGCAGCCGAGGCAGGTCTTGCGCGAGTTGCTCCAGCATTCGGAGCAGACGAACTGGCGGCATTCATGGCAGAACTTGAAGCTCTGGACGAAGGACTGGTAGGCGTCGTCGTCCATCTTGGCCAGGAGCTGGCGCCGCGCGCCGTCGTAGCTCGTGCCCAGACCCTCGTGGAATCGGGCCGTCCGGCTGATGGCCATCCCGGTGGCCTTGAGGCGGCCGCCGAAGCCGAGTCGTCGGCTGGAGGGCGGCAGGACGAACCTCGTCTTGCACCGCTCACATGCGTACTGGATAAGCGCTGGCGCCTCAGCGGCGGTGCTCATTTACTGCCTCCCCCGAGGGCAAGCCAAAATCGCCACGGGATGAAAGATGGGCGAGCCATGATGTTGCAAGGTTGGCCTTAGAACCTGCCCGTTCCAATAGGACCGTGGTCATGGGGGGTCCCACGACCGACCCAAACCCAACCGGACCGTCGGCCCGGATCTACCCATGTCCGGAGCCGATCGCCGGACGATCCCCCGGCGCGGTATTGTGCCCCCGCGGCGGTCGGAGTTCAAGAGCGGAGGATCGATGCGGAACCGGATTCTGCTGATCGCAGCCTGCGTCCTGCTGGCGATCTTCGCCTACGACGGCGTCGTCAGGCTGCTCCTGATCGGGCTGGTCAGGCTGCCGAAGCTGCCGGAGGAGCTCACCCTCCTGACTTCGATCCTGGCGCTCTTCAGCCTGACTCACGCCTGGTATTCGATCGGCGGGCGGCAGACGGCCGTCTTCTTCGGGCTGAGCGCGGTCGTCTCGTGGGCCTACGAGCAGGTCGGCGTGGCGACGGGGCTGGTTTTCGGCGCCTACCACTACACGGACTACCTGGGCCCCAAGCTCGGCAACGTGCCGTATCTGATCCCGCTGGCCTGGTTCATGATGATCTACCCGAGCTACGTGATCGCGAACCTGGTGCTGGCGGGCCGCGCGACGGGGACGCGGGCCGGGCTGCGGTGGCTGGTGGGGCTCGCCGCCGGCAGTGCCGTGGTGATGACCGTCTGGGACCTGGTCGTCGACCCGATCCTCTCGGGGCCGTCGGCGCGGGCCTGGATCTGGGAGAACGGCGGGCCGTACTTCGGCATCCCGATCCAGAACTACGCCGGCTGGCTGCTGACGACGTTCACGGTCTACCTCGCCTACCGGGCGTTCGAGCAGCACGCTGCGGCTGGGAGTGGCGCGGCGCGGGCGAGTGGCGCGGCGGCGGCGAGTGGCGCGGCACCGTGGGCGGCGCCGCTGGGAGTGGGAGCTGCGGCGCTGCCGGTGGCGGCCTACGGCCTGATGCTCGTCTCGGACCTGCTGTCCGGCGTCGAGCCCGCCGGTGTGGCCGTCGTCGGCCCGCTGGTCATGGGCCCGCCGGTGCTCCTGGCCGCGTGGCGGCTCGCCGGCGAGTGGCGCGGCGGCGCGCGGCCGGCGGCGTAGATTCCGCCGCAAGAGCCTGGCCCCGAAGCACGTGCGCCCGGGCCACTCCCCTGCCCGGCTCAGGAGAACGTCTGCCAGGCCTCCCATTCGAGCTCGTCGCCGAGCGTGACGTACTTGTACGGCATCCAGGCGTGGCCGAGCAGGCCCCAGCTCGAACCCCACGAGTTCTGCATCAAGAAGGCGGCCTTCGAGTCGTCGTAGCCCACGAACTTGTAGGCGTGGCCACCGGCCGACTTGTCGGGCGGCGGCAGCACCCCGTCCGGCCCGGGCGTGAACCAGGCATTCGACCACGGGCTGCCGATCCAGGCGTCGCCGTAGGCCGAGATCGACTGCTTGATCTCGGTGAGCGTCTTCAGGCGAGCGTACGAGGCGATCTTGATGCGCTCACCGACGTGAACCGGCAGCGGCGCGGCGGTCGCGCGGCCGATCGGTCGCGGGCGCAAATGGTGGCCTTCCATCCAGCCGATGAGCGCCAGGATCGCCTCTTCGGGATCTGCCGACCGCCTCGTGACCGAGAGGGCCCGGGCGGCGGCCCGTGCCTGCTCCGGCGTCAGCCCCGAGAGGACCGCCTCGACCAGGCCTCCCTCCGACTGGAGCACCTGGCAGGCGACCCGGATGAACGTGCCGTCGGTGTTGGGCGAGCCGTCGTTCTGCTTGCACAGGCGGTAGAGGTCGTCCGGGTCGAAGTCGAGCGCCTGCGATTCCTCGAGCATCGTCTCGATCTGGCGCCCCAGGGCTCCCGAATAGCCGACGCAGGCCGGCTTCTGGCCCTGGTTCAGGACGGTCCACAGATAACGCGGCGCGTACGACGCCAGCGGCGCGGTGGCCGCGACCTCGGGCGCCTGGAGGGCGAGGCTGTGGTCGCGCCCGTCGATCGGAGAAGGGATGCGGCCGAGTCCGTATTGCATGAGATCCCCAGAGTGCGGCTTCGTCGCGCCAGCCTACGCGACCGGCCCGCCGCTGCCAACCGGCAGCCTGCCGGGCGCTACGCGAGACCCGATCTACCGCGCCGCGGCCTGCAGTCGAACCCGCTTGAGGGTCTTCATGGCCGGATCGCCGCCGCGGCCGAAGAGGTCGTGCAGGCGGACGTACTCGGCATAGAGGACGTCGTAGACGCGCCGGTTCGCCTCGATCGGCTCGTAGGATCCCTCGCGCAGGTGCGCCATCTTCTCGGCGGCCTCCTGGATCGTCGCGTAGCCGCCGGCCGCGCTGCCCGCCGCCACGGCCGCGAACATCGCCGAACCGAGGGCCGGCGTCTGGGCCGAGGCCGCGACGCGCAGCGACCTACCGGTCACGTCGGCGTAGATCTGCATCAGCATCTTGTTGCGCTCCGGAAGGCCGCCGCAGGCGACGACTCGATCGATCCGGATTCCGCCCTTCTCGAACGCGTCGACGATCACGCGCGTCCCGAAGGCCGTGGCTTCGATCAGAGCCCGGTACATCTCCGCGGCGGTGGTGGCGAGCGTCATGCCGATCATGAGGCCCGTCAGATCCGCGTCGACCAGCACCGAACGGTTGCCGTTCCACCAATCGAGCGCCAGCAGCCCCGATTCGCCCGGCCGCAACGCCGACGCGTCTTCCTCGAGGATGTCGTGGACGCTGACGCCGCGCTCGCGGGCCCGGTCGTGGTAGGCCGGCGGCACGCACCGCTCGACGAACCAGCCGAAGATGTCGCCCACCGCGGACTGGCCGGCCTCGTATCCGAAATAGCCCGGGACGACCCCGTCACGGACCACGCCGCACGCCCCGGGGATGACCGGCGCCGTGTCGGACACGATGATGTGGCAGGTGCTCGTGCCCATGATCGCCACGAGCGTGCCCGGCTCGGTGACCGAGACGGCCGGCGCCGAGACGTGGGCGTCGACGTTGGCGACCGCCACCGCGATGCCGGGGCGCAGGCCCATCCAGCGAGCCGCGGCCTCGGTCAGCCGCCCGGCGGGTTCGCCCAGACGCGCGATCGTGCGCGACATCTTCTCGTCCACGACGTTCGCGAACGCGGGATCGAGGGCCGCGAAGAACTCCTTCCTGGGAAAGCCATCCTCCGCCGACCAGATGGCCTTGTAGCCGGCGGTGCAGTTGTTTCTGGTCTCGACGCCTGTCAGCTGCCAGACGACCCAGTCGGCGGCCTCGATCAGGCGATCGGCGGCGGCGTAGATTGCGGGCGCCTCGCGCAGGATCTGGAGAGCCTTGGGGAAGAACCACTCCGACGAGATCTTGCCGCCGTACCGGCGCGGCCAGGTCTCGCCCATTTCGGCCGCGACGCGGTTGATGTCGTCCGCTTCCGGCTGCGCGGCGTGATGCTTCCACAGCTTCACCCACGCGTGCGGGTCGCGCCGGTATTCATCGAGCGTGCACAGCGGCGTGCCTTCGGCGGTCGTCGGGAGCATCGTGCAGGCCGTGAAGTCGATGCCGACGCCGATGACGGCGCCGGGATCGATGCCGGCTCCGGCCACCACGGCCGGCACAGCCTTTCGGAAGGTCTCGAGGTAGTCGTTGGGATCCTGGAGGGCCCAGTCGGGGCCCAGGATCACGTCGCCGTCCGGCGCGGGCAGGCGCTCGTCGATGACGCCGTTGCGGTACTTGTAGACCTCGACCCCCAGCTCGCGGCCGTCGGCCACGTCCACGAGAACGGCACGCGCCGACTCGGTGCCGAAATCGACTCCGATCGTGTAGCGAGACTCAGGCACGGCGTTCCTCCGGTCCTACTTGTTCCCGGTCGAGGGATTGACGATCACTTTGAGACCGCGCCGCTCGGCCAGGGTCACGAACGCTTCCGGGGCGCTGGAGAGCGGGTAGCGGTGGGTTATGAGCTGCGACAGGTTCACCTCGCCGGCCGCGGCCAGCTCGATGGCCCGGGTCAGGTCGGACGACACCATCCGGCGACAGAGAAGCAGGGCCAGCTCCTTGCGCCGGGCAGTCGCGGCCTCGAACGTCGTGCGGTCGCCCGGCGGGATGCCGACGAAGACCACGCGACCGCCCGGCCGAACCGCGGCGATCGCGTCGGACAGCGCGGCGTCGCACCCCGAGACCTCGAAGGCGACATCGACGGCCTGCTCGCGGGCCAGCCGGCGCGCAGGCGACATGGCGCCCTCGGACTCCGCCTCTACGAGGAACGCCTCGGTGGCGCCCGACTCTCGCGCCGCCGCGACGCGATGTTCGAGGCGATCCGTGGCGATCACGGCCGACGCGCCGCGCAGCCGCAGGAGCTGGACCAGCAGCAGGCCGATCGGCCCGCAGCCGTAGACGCCGGCCCGCTCGCCCGGGACGAAGCCGGCCACGTCGAGGGCGTGCAGCGCCACTCCGAGAGGCTCCAGGATCGGCGCCTCGTCGTCGCCGATGGAGTCCGGGATGGCGTGGAGCAGCCTTTCGGGCCAGGCCATCAGCGAGCGCAGCGCGCCGTCGGTGGTGCCGTGGCCGGCGAAGTGCATCGCCAGGCAGAGGTTGTTTCGCCCGGCCAGGCACGGCCCGCAGCGACCGCAGTCGTTCGCCGGGTCCGCCGCCACGCGCTCGCCTGCCCGCGGTCCGCCGACGATGACGCCGGCGAACTCGTGGCCGAGGACCAACGGCGCCGACAGGCGGGCGTCGCCGATGCTCCCCTCCTCGAACCAGTGCAGGTCCGAACCGCACAGCCCGACGGCGGTCACGCGCAGCAGGACCTCGCCCGGACCGGGCGTCTGCGCCGGCTCCACGGCGACCCGGACGTCGCCCCGGCCGTGGATGCGGGCGGCTTCGACGAGAGAATCCGACTTGGTCATCGGCGGCGTTGCCCGTAGTAGGCGTCGGGTCCGTGCTTGCGCCGGAAGTGACGCTCCAGGAGGTACCGCTCGATCGGCTCCACGTCCGGGTTGAGGGCGAAGGCCCCGCTCGCCATGGCGGCCACGGCCTCGAGGGCGGTGGCGTTGTCGGCCGCGTCCTGCGCGTCCCGGCCCCACGTGAAGGGGCCGTGCGAGGCCACCAGGGCGGCGGGCATCTCGGCGGCGCTCAGTCCGAGGCGCTGGAGCGTTTCGATGATCACGGCCCCGGTCTCGGCCTCGTAGTCGCCGCCGACCTCCGCTTCGAGCATGCGGCGCGTGACCGGCACCGGGCCGTGGAAGTGATCGGCGTGCGTGGTCCCGAGCGGCGGGATCGACCGACCGGCCTGGGCCCACGCCGTCGCCGCGGTGGAGTGGGTATGCACGACGCCGCCGATCTCGGGGTAGCGCCGGTACAGGGCCAGATGCGTCGGCGTGTCGGAAGAAGGGCGCAGCTCGCCTTCGACGACCCGCCCATCTTCCAGGGCCACGGCGACCAGATGCTCGGGCAGCAGCTGGTCGTAGGGCACGCCGCTGGGCTTGATGACGAGCACGCCGGCGGCCCGGTCGACGCCGCTGGCGTTACCGAATGACAGGGTCACGAGCCCGGCGCCAACCAGCGCCTGATTGGCGCGCCAGACCTGTTCGCGCAGTTCGAGCAGAGACAGCGGCGACAAATCCGATCCTCCGTCGGGCACCATTGTGAGGCGCCCGGAAATCAGCGAAGTCCGCGGGCCAGGAGGTAGTAGGCGTCGTTCCAGCGAAGCTCCTTCTTGAAGCTCTTCACGGTCGTCTCGCCGTCGATGAGCAGGAACTCGCAACCGGCCATCTCGGCGAAGTCGGCGATCACCTCGGCGCCGATCGCCCGTGTCAGAACGGTGTGGTGCGATCCGCCCGCGGTCAGCCACGACTCGGTCGCGGTGGCGAGGTCCGGACGAGGCTTCCACACCGCGCGGCCGACCGGCAGCCTGGCCATCGGCTTGTCGGGCGGCACCAGGTCGATCTCGTTGGCCAGGATCCGGAACCGGTCGCCCATGTCCATCAGTGCGACGACTATGGCCGGCCCGGAACCGGCGTCGAAGACGAGCCGGACCGGGTCGCTCCTGCCGCCGATGGAAAGCGGATGGATCTCGCACGAGACCTTCTTGTCCGAGATGCTGGGGCAGACCTCGAGCATGTGGGCGCCGAGCACCCTCTGTCCGGCCGGGTCGAGGTGGTAGGTGTAGTCCTCCATGAAGGACGTGCCGCCGGGCAGGCCACGAGCCATGGTCTTGACTAGCCGGACCATGATGGCCGTCTTCCAGTCGCCCTCCGCGCCGAACCCGTACCCGTCGGCCATCAGACGCTGTGCTGCGATGCCGGGCAGCTGCTTCAGGCCGTCGAGGTTCTCGAACGTGTCCGTGATGGCGCAGAACCCGCCGGCCGTCATGAACTCCCGCAGGGCAACTTCTATGCGGGCCGCTTCACGCAGGGCCTCGCGGTCGGAGCCGCCGGACCGGAGGGACGGTGCGACGTCGTAGCTCGCCTCGTAGACCTCGAGGAGCTCGTCGACATTCTCGTCCGGTACCGCCCGCACGGCATTGCTGAGGTCGCCGACTCCGTAGCCGTTGATGGACACGCCGAACTGCATTTGGGCCGAGACCTTGTCGCCTTCGGTGACGGCCACGTTGCGCATGTTGTCGCCGAAGCGGGCGACCTTCAGGTGCCTGGCCTCGTTGAGGCCGCAGGCCGCCCTGGACCACGACCCGATCCTGGCCAGCACGCCGGGATCCTGCCAGTGGCCGGCCACGGTCTTGCGGGCCAGCCCCAGCCTGGACTCCATGTGGGCGAACTCACGATCCCCGTGAGCGGCCTGGTTGAGATTCATGAAGTCCATGTCGATCTCGGTCCAGGGGAGATCGCGGTTGAACTGGGTGTGCAGGTGCAGGAGCGGCTTGGTGAGTGCCTGGAGCCCGGCGATCCACATCCGCGCCGGCGAGAACGTATGCATCCAGACGATGACGCCCACGCACGCCGGCGCCGAGCTGGCCTCGACGCAAGTGGCGAGGATGCTCTCGGAGCTCTTGATGACAGGCTTGTAGACGACACGGACGGGGATGTCCGTCGAGGCGTCCAGCGCCGCCGCAATTCGCTCCGAGTCCGCAGCGACCTGTCGCAACGTCTCTTCGCCGTAGAGGTCCTGACTCCCCGTCAGGAACCAGACCTCGAATTCGCCCAGCGCCTTCAACTCATCAACTCCCGACAGCTGCCTTGCGGACCGAATTTGTCGATGTTACCGTTCCCGGGAACGGTCCCGGAACGTTTCCAGGCTAGCATGGGCAGAAATCGCGAGTCAATCGTCCGGCGTGGGTCCTGCCGAACAATGTGCGGAGACCGCCTCTTATGAGCGGCGATGATCATGGAAATGGCCTGAGAGGCCGCATGACGATCAGGGACGTGGCCGCGGCGGCGGGCGTCTCGGTCCAAACCGTTTCGCGCGTTCTCAACAACCGACCCGACGTGGCCCCGGAGACTCTGGCGCGCGTGCAGGACGTCATCCGCAAGACGGGCTACGCGCCGAACATGCTCGCCCGGAGCCTCACCCAGGGTCGCAGCCACGTTCTCGGCGTGGTCGCTTATGGCCTCGAGTACTTCGGCCCCTCGCGCGTGCTGACGGCTATCGAGCGTCAGGCGGCCGAGATCGGCTACGCCATAACTCTCAACCTGATCCTGGAGCCGGAAACCGGCGACGTCGACCACGTCCTGAAGGCGCTCCGGGCCCGCCAGGTCGACGGTGTCATCTGGGCCATCCCCGAGGTTGGCAGCAACCGCGCCTGGTCGCGAGTCAAGGGGTCGCCCCTGCCCGTCCCGGTCATCCTCGTGGGCGGAATGGCCGGCCGGCCGTACGTGCCGTGCATTGGCATCGACAACGAGTCCATCGGGCGTCTGGCGACCGAACATCTGCTTGCCGGCGGCGCGAGAGAGGTCGGGATCATCACCGGTCCAGGGGCCTGGTGGGAGTCCGGGCAACGCCTCAAAGGCTGGCACCAGACTCTCGACAGACACGGACTCGCCACCCCCGACAGCCTGATCGTCGAGGGCGACTGGACGGCGGCGAGCGGCGAACAGGGCCTCTACCGCCTGCTCGAGCGGCACCCCGAGGTCGATGCCGTCTTTGCCAGCAACGATCAGATGGCCCTCGGTGTCCTGCACGCCGCCCATAGCCTCGGCCGCCTCGTGCCCGAGCAACTGTCCGTGATCGGCGTCGACAACATCGCCGAGGCCTCCCACTTCTGGCCGCCGCTGACCACGGTCTACCAGCCGCTGGCCGATGCCGGAGCCCTGGCCGTGAAGGAGATCGACCGGCTCATAGGCAGGGCGCGTCAGTCGCGCCGGTCTGCGGAACCGGCGCCCGAGATGACCCTGCTGACGCCCGAGCTCATCGTTCGGAACAGCAGCCGCGTCATCGTGAGATCTGAGGCCGATCCCGTTCCGGCTTGAGACGCAGGGCGGCGACGCGGCCTGACGGCCGCTAGAGTACGACGGTGGCTGCCTCGTCCCGTGCCTTCGTCCTGCGCCAAACACGCCTCCGTCCGGTGCCGGGTCTGGAGGAGGTACGCCTCCACCTGGCCGACGACGCCCTAGAGCTGATGCACGCCGTCCAGCTCGAAACCGGCGACGCGGACGCCCCACTCCCCTACTGGGCGTTCGCCTGGGCCGGCGGTCTGGCGGTCGGCCGGTACCTGCGCGAGCATCCGGAGGCGGTGGCCGGCAGGCGCGTGTTCGATCTCGCCTCCGGCTCCGGGCTGTGCGCGATAGCGGCCATGCGGTCCGGCGCGGCCGCGGCGACCGGCGCCGACATCGATGCCTTCGCCGCCGCCGCGATCGAGCTCAACGCCCGCGCCAACGGCCAACGAGTGACCGTGGCATGGCGCGACGTCCTGGACGAAACACCGCCCGACGTGGACGTCATCCTCGCCGCCGACTGCTGGTACGAGGCCCGCCTGGCCGGGCGCGTCCTGGTGTGGCTGCGACGGGCGCAGGAGCGCGGCATAGATGTCCTCGTCGGCGACCCCGGGCGCCGCAGCCTGCCCGCCGGCGAGCTGGTCGAGCTGGCCCGCTACGACGTCCGCACGACCACCGAGCTCGACGACCTGGCCATGAAGCAAGGCCACGTCTATGCGCTCGGGACGGGCGGCATCCCGGGCTAGGAACCGGGCACAGCCGATTGCGGAGGCAGCGCGATCGCCGGAGCCTGCGCGATCGCCGGCGGCTTCCTGTTCCAGGGCACGCCGAGCATGGGCAGCAGGAAGCGATCGACGCCGTAATAGCCGGCCACACGCCAGCCGAGCATGAGCCCCACGGTGAGGGCGAACAGGATCGGGTTGGTCGAGGCGGAGCCCGCGAGCATGTAGGACATGTTCATCGTCGCCCCAAAGAAGGCGGCGATGCCGACGAGTGCCCCGACGAGGATGCCCACTCCGACCGCGGTCTCTCCGATGGCGATGATCCAGCCGAACCAGGTCTGAGCGTGGTTGTCGATCAACAGCTGTAGGAAGCTTCGATACCACTCGAACGTGATCGAGGGCTTGCCGGTCTGAGGGATTGCGACGGCGCCCTTCCAGAAGCCCAGCAAGGACGAGCCACCGTCCGTCCAGCCCGAGCCGCTGAGCTTCTCCCAACCGGCCAGGAGCCACTCGAAGCCAACGAAGATTCGGATCGGCAGCCAGAAGAGGCCGGCCCGAGTGTTGCTGAATAGGTACCTGGCGAACGCCGGCCCCTCGACCTCGACGACCTGGGCCTGCGGGTCCTTCCTGTCGGCGAAGAGCAGCACCATGACGACCAGAGCGGCCACCCAGAAGACGACGGTCAAGGCCGGTCTCGCGGAGTCGGGCGGCACGACCCAGGGGTCGTAGAGGAGGAACAGGACGATGGCGGCGACCGCCGCGATCGGGGTCACGAGACGCCGCGCAGAAGCCACGGAATGGGCCCTCCAGGCTGGCACCCGGCCGAATACCGAAGGGCTCCTGACCCGGCCGGGCGTCAGGCTCTCGGGCGAACACTTCTCGCTCGACTCGGACTTGCGCGCCGGCCGTCGCGACTGCATCGATTGTCGCTCCCCGACCGTCGCAGTCCGGGTAGCCGTCTCAGCCTGCGGGCCGCCGATCGCAAGCGTCCCGTGCTCAGCCCCGGTTGATCGCCTCGTCCGGGATTACCGGGCCGGCGTGATCGACTGGGGCCGGCAAGTCGATCCCGAGCCGCGTCGGCCACCAGTTCCACCGACCCAGCAGCACTACCAACGACGGCACCAGGAGCGACCGGACGAAGAACGTGTCCATTAGCACACCGGCCGCGATGCCGTACCCGATCTGCTGGATCTGGGCGGCGCCGGCGGTGCCGCCGACCGAGATGGCTAGGACGGCGAAGCTGCCGCCCAGGATCACGCCCGCGGTAGTGACCGTGCTGCCGGTCTTGCCGATGGCCCTGGCCACCGCGTCACGCAGGGGAAGGTGGTGAGCCTCCTCTCGGATGCGGCTCATGACCAGGATGTTGTAGTCGGACCCGAGCGCCATCAGGAAGACGAACATCAGGAACGGCAGGACGAAGTTGATGCCCGCCTGGCCCCCCAGACGGACGAACAGGATGCCGGTCAGACCGAGCGCGCCAAGGTATGAGATGACGACGCTGGCCACGAGGTAGAGCGGCGCGACCATGCTGCGCATCACGACCGCCAGCAGGATCGCGATCAGGATGGCCACGATCGGGATGATCCGCTCCAGGTCCGTGGCCGAGATCTGGCGGATGTCGTAGGAGAACTCGAGGTTGCCGAGCAGCCCCGTCGCGGTCGCGCCGGCGGAGGCGCCGACCCGATCGACTTCGGCGCGCAGCCCCGGAACGGTGTCGAGCACCGCCGGGCTCGATTGGTCGACGCCGCCGACCTCGGCCGAGTACTCGACCGTGAGACCGTCGGGGCTGATGAGCTGGCCTTCGGCGCGATATGCGTTGTACAGGTCCGCCGGTACGGCGGACGACGTCGGCACCGGCGGCAGCTGGCGGGCCGGCCCCAGGGCCGTGTGGAGTTGAGTGAGCTGGTCCGTCGTCAGCGGGATGCCGTTGGGATTCAGCGGCCCGACGACGCTCTTGAACTGCGGCAGGGCCGCGAGTCCGGCCTGGGCCGTGGCGAGCTCACCCGGGTTCTGCCAGACGGGGCCGGCGAACTGGAACAGGATCAGCGTCCGAACGACCTTCGACGACGGGAAGTGGGCGTTCAGGGCCGCGGCGCCCGCCGCGGAATCAGAGCCGGCGACGGTCGAGGACGAATCCCCGAAACCCGAGGTCCCGGTCGTCAGCAGCGTCACCGCCATGCCGCCGAACAGAACCGCACCGAGGATCAGCGTAAGCGCGGGTCGCCGGGTCGCGATCAGCCCGACGCGATCCCAGATCCCGACATGCTCGACGCGGTGGTGGCTGACATCGCTCGGCCAGAAGACCGCCCGACCGAAGATGGCCAGGAGGGCGGGCAGGAGCGTCAGCCCCGCGGCCAGCATGAGGGCGATGCCGATGGCGAGGGCCGGACCCATGCTCTGGTACAGCCCGAACTCGGCCAGCGCGACGCTCGAGAGCGCGGCGATGACCGTGAATGCCGAGAAGGTGATCGACTCGCCGACCCTGGTCACCGCGCGTTTGACCGCATCGGAGCCGGACAGGCCGCGGCGCAGCTCTTCCCGAACTCGGAAGACCAGGAACACCCCGTAGTCCGTGCCGGCTCCGAGGATCAGGACGATGAGCATGAACTGCGTGATCGAGGAGACCTGGATCCCGGCGCTGGCCGCCTGGGCGATGACGGGCCCCGCGAGCGTCAGGACCAGGACGGCCGGGATCAGAGTCAGGAACGGCGCGAGCAGGGCCCGGTATGCGAGCACGAGCAACACGAGGATGAACAGCAGCGAGAAGGTCTGCGTCCGGTCCTGGGAGGATCCGGACGCGTTGGCGTTGTCGACCTGATCGGGGATCTCGCCGGTCAGATGAACCTGCAGCCCGGCCGGTGCGGCCGCCGTGGCTGCGCTGCGGATCGCCGTGACGAGCGTTTCGGCTCCGGTGACGCTCGTGAACGACAGGATTTGCGCCTCGATGAGGACCTGCCGCGCCGCGCCGTCCCCGGAGATGCCCAGGTCCACCGCGTCCTTGACCGTGTCGATGCCCTTGATCCGGGTTTCGAGACTGTCGATGGCGGCGTTGTCGGCGGGAGTCAGGCCTCCGGCGCGGACCGCCACCAGGGTCGCGGTCCCGAGGTTCACGTCCACGAAGGGCGCGGCCATGTTCGACGCCTGGATGCTGGGCACGTCGGCCGGGAGGAATCCGCTCGTGGTCGTCTTGGCGACGCTGCCCAGAGTCGGCAGCGTTTGAACGGCGACGATCGTGATGGCGACCCACGCCACGACAATCAGGAATCGAAAGCGGACGCTGGCGACGCCGATCAGGGCAAAGATCCGGTTCATGACTTCCTCGAACGGCCTGGGAATTCGGGCTCAGATCCGGAGGATCACATCCGCGGCGGTTTCGCCCGGGCGCTCGCCCGGCCGATTGCGCCACGCGGGCCGCCGGTCAGCAGGTCACGTGGAGGATGGCGTAGACATCCGAGGGGTCTATGTCGGCGAGCAGGAGACAGGCCTCGCGCGTCGGAAGCGCCTCGACGGCGATCCCGCGGCGCTGCGCTTCCTCACCGATCGAGGCGCCGATCGGCAGCTGGCCCCGAGCGCCGGTGCCGATGATGAGGCGCTTGCCGCCCCACGGGATCTCCTCGGCCGCCGTCAGCGGCGTGTGCCGAGCTCGGCCCTGGATGGCTTTGGACGGGCCCTTGTCACGCTTTCGGATCTCTCCGCCCTCGATCACGACGTCGCGAACGTAGCGCTCGCCCTCGATCTTGAGTTCGCCGAACGCAACCAGCTCAGCCTTCATGGCCGCTCTCCTAGAGGTTTTCGGGCCGCTTGATCGGCGGCAGGTGCGGCTCGCCGGTGATGAGTCGGGTGCCGCGGCCGTGCGTCAGGAAGCTCCACGCCCACCGGATCAACACCACGAGCCGGTTGGCGAAGCCGATGAGATAGAGGATGTGGACGCCGAGCCACATTCCCCAGGCGAGGAAGCCGCTCTGCCGACCGAACCGGCCGAGCCAGCGAATGTCGGCGACGCCGGACAGCCGGCCGATGACGGCGACGTCGCCGCGGTCGCGGTATCGGAACGGTTCCGGTTTCTCGCCCCGCAAGCGGCGGCGGATGCTTCCGGCCGCGTAGGTGCCTTCCTGGATGGCCGCCGGCGCCACGCCCGGGACGAGCTTCCCGCCTTGCCGCTTCGCGATCGCGAGGTCGCCCAGGATCATCACTTCGGGGTGCCCGGGCACGGTCAGATCGGAGCCGACCGCAACCCGTCCGGCACGATCCACGTCGACGCCGAGGGCATCGGCGACCTTGCGTCCAAAGCTCGAGGCCTGCACGCCGGCCGCCCAGAGAACCGTCCGTGTCGGGATCCGCTCGGACTTTTCGACGCCGTCGCCCGATGCCGTCACGGCGATGCCATCCTCATCGATCGCGGTCACCTTCGCCCCGGTCCGAACGGTTACGCCCAGGCGCTCGAGCTGCCGTCTGGCCGACCGCGACAGGCCGTCGGGGTAGGTCGGCAGGACTCGATCGAGCGCTTCGACCAGGAGCACCCTGGCATCGGCCGGACGGATGAAGCGGAAGTCCCGCCGCAGCGTGTCGCGCGAGATCTCGCCGAGCGCTCCGGCCAGCTCTACGCCGGTCGGACCGCCGCCCACCACGACGAACGTCATCCACTCCGCGCGCCGGGCCGGATCCGCCTCGCGCTCGGCCGCTTCATAAGCGATCAGGATGCGGCGCCGGATCTCCGTTGCGTCCTCGACGGTCTTGAGCCCCGGCGCAAGGTCGGCCCATTCATCGTGTCCGAAGTAGGCGTGCCGGGCGCCCGTCGCCACCAGGAGCGTGTCGTAGTCGACCGTGCCGCCGTCGCTGAGCGAAACCCGGCGGGCAACCGGATCAAGTCCGACGGCCTCGCCGAGGATCACGCGGGTGTTCGCGCTGCGGCGCAGGATGGCCCGTAGCGGCTGGGCGATGTCGCCGGGCGACAGGGCCCCTGTCGCCACCTGATAGAGCAGCGGCTGGAAGAGGTGGTAGTTACGCCGGTCGATGAGCGTGACTTCTACCGCCGCATCGCGGCCCAGTTTCCTGGCCGCATAGAGTCCGGCGAAGCCGCCGCCGACTATGACCGCACGGTGCCTCGTCTGGCTCGGATCCCGATCCGCGTCCGTTCCACTACGCTCGTCTGACATGCGTTCATCGTGGCGCGGAATCGCGGGTCTGTCAGGCGCGAGATCCGGCCGACCGCGCGCCGGGATGCGCGACGGTCGATGCCGCCGGCCTCAACTTCCGGCCGACCGTCCTCCCGGTCCGAGCCCCGCCTTGTAGGCCAGCAGCGCCGCCTCGACACGGCTGGCTACATCGAGCTTGCCCAGGATGCTGGTCATGTAGTGCTTCACGGTCTTCTCAGCCAGTCCCAGGCGGCCTCCGATCTCGGCGTTCGAAAGGCCGGAGGCGACGAGCGCCAGCACCTCTCTCTCGCGGGCGGTAAGCCCCTCGATCGGATCCGGCGTCCTGGGCGCGGTCAAACCTTTGATCGCGCCGTAGGCGAGGCCCGGCGCCAGGTAGGTGCCGCCCGCATGAATGGTCTTGAGCACGGTGCGCAGCTCCCGGCCCGCGATCCCCTTCAGGATGTAGCCCCTCGCTCCGGCCTGCATCGCGGCCATGAGGTCGTCCTCGTCCTCGGAGCTGGTCAGCATCACGGTGCGCGTGCCGGCCGACAGAGCCGCGATCTGGCGGGCCGCCTCCAGTCCGCCGCCGGGCATCGCCAGGTCCAGCAACGCCAGATCGGGCGAGTGTTCGCGGACCGCGCGGACGGCCGCCGTCGCGTCCCCGACAATCGCTACCACCTCGATCTCTTCGTCGGTCGACAACGTCGCCACGAGTCCGTCGAGGAACAGCGGGTGGTCGTCCGCGACCACGATCCGGATGGGCGCGGTCATAGCTCGTCGCTCGCCGCTTCGGTCAGCGGCAGCACGGCGCGGACGTGCGTCCCGGCCTCGGGGCTGGATTCCAGCTCCAACCGGCCACCCAGCAGCTCGGCGCGCTCGCGCATGCCGGCCAACCCGAGGTGGCCCTGGCGCGGTCGCTTCCGAACGTCGAATCCGGGGCCGCGATCCCGGACGTCGGCGACCAGGTATCCGTCGCCCGACGTGGTCACCGCGACCTGCACGCCTGCACCGCCGCCGTGGCGAGCGGCATTGGAGAGCGCTTCCGACAGGATGCGGTACAGGGCGATCTTGGTGGCGAGCGGAGCTTGATCGGGGATCCCCGCGGTATCGACTGCGGCGGCCGTGCCGGACAGGCGCGCATCGTCGGCCACGGCCCGCCGGACGATCTCGGCCGGGGCGGCTCGATCCAGCTCCGGCATCCGCAGGCCGGCCGCGATGGTCCGCATCTCGCGGAGGGCGGCTGCCAGGGCGCTGCGCACGTTTTCCAGGTCGGGCTCGTTGGCCTGGCCTGTCTTTTCGAGCCGGCTCTCGACGGCATCCAGACGCAGCATCGCAAAGGCCAAGGTCTGGCTCGGCCCGTCGTGCAGGTCGGAGCCGATGCGCCGCCTCTCCAATTCATTGAGGGCCGTGGATCGAGCCGCCGCGCGGCGCAGCCTGTCGTGGAGCCCGGCATTCTGATCGAGCAGAGCCGAGAGCTGTCGAACCTTCTCGCGCAGTTCGGAATCCTGGCTGATGATGCGCCGGCTGCCCTGGCTCACCACCCGAGCCAGGGCCAGGTACGCGAGCACGGCGGCGGCCCCCACCAGGCCCCAGGCCACCAGGCGATCGTGGGCGACCTGGGCCTCCAGGTCGTCGGGTAGCTGGTACACCTCGGCGATGGCAATGATGAGCGACGAACGAGCCGCCCGGATCGGCATGTAGATCTCGAGCAGGTGGCTCCAGTGCGGCCGCTCGTAGATGTTCTCCGGGTCGGTCAGGTTGCTGATGTCGCCGGTGACGTCACCCTGCGCGGCTCTTCCCCGGTCGCCTTCCATTCCAAAGGTCCGGCCTATGAGTTGGGGATTCGGGCTGTACAGGATCTGGCCGCCGGTAGACCAGATCCGGAACGTGACGATCCGATTGTTCAGCTGGGAGTTGCTCAGGAGCGACTGGAGCGAGTCGATCTCCGGTTGAGTCAGGCTTGAGCCCGTGGCCAGCGATTGGAGATCCGGCGTGACGAAACTCTCGACATAGAGGGCCGTCACCGAAGTCGTCTCGTTGATCGCGCTCGTCTCGATCAACTGGCCTAACACCCAGGCCACCGCCGCTCCACCGACGACGACCAGGGCCAGGCTCACCAGCAGGAAACGGCGCGCCAGGGAGACGCTGTCCAACCCGGACCGAATCCGCCGCCACGTCAGCCGGCGCACACCGGCGCGCGCGTTGGACGCCACATGGGCCGCTCTTTCTCGGAGCACGTCTCCCTCGAGCATGTACGGCTGAAGCCATTGTAGGGGGCCCATGCCGCCCGAATGAATACGGACCTGGGCCCGGCCGGGGATCAGACCAAGGTCCGGCCGGTTACGGAACCCCGGCCCGTGGCGGCCGCCGCGGGGCGAACCCATCCTCACCAGAGCGGACATCCCGCAAGATCGAACGAACCGAGGTTCTCAAATGAACACACCAATGCTGACGAAGACGTCGGCCAGGTTGGCCGCGGGCCTCCTGGTCGTCGCCGCGCTGGTAGGCGCCTGCAGCAGCACCGGGGGCTCGAGCGGCGGGCTCTACGGCACTCAGGGAGTCGCCGGGGTTACCTCCACCCCGGTTGCGACCCAGGCGCCGGCCGCGCCGCCCGCCGCCGGAACGGCAACAGTGATGGCCAAGACCATCGGCAGCCAGACGATCCTGGTCGCCGGCTCCAACGGAATGACCGTCTACACGTACACGAGCGACGTCGCCGGCAGTGGCACGAGCGCGTGCAGCGGCGGCTGCTTGACCAGGTGGCCGGCGCTGACCGTTCCGGCGGGCGTTACCCCGACCGCCGGCGGCGGCGTATCGGGCGCACTCGGGACGATAACCCGCACCGACAACGGCACGCTGCAGGTCACCTACAACGGCCTGCCGCTCTACTTCTTCCAGAACGACAAGGCTCCGGGCGACACCAACGGCAGCTATCCCAACTGGAACCTGGTCAAGCCCTGACCGACATGGCGCCGAGGTTACGTCGACCGGGTCCGCTCACGCGGGTTCGGTCGACCACCGGAGCCGAGGTACGCATCATGGCCCCGCATCTCACGACGCCGGCCCGGCGACTCAGAAGCAGGCGGAACCTGCTGGTCGTGTTCGCGATCCTCGCCCTGGCCGGAATCGCGGCCGGCGGCTTCGGACTCTGGTACATCCTCGTCGGGACTCCCAGCCCGGCAGCGGCGGCACCGATCATCCCGGCCGGCGCCGCCGTTCCCGCCCCGGCCTCCTTCGACGGTTCCTGGGCGGTTGACACCGGCCTTGGGTCGATGACCGACTTCAGCTCATCCTGGGTCGGGTATCGAGTGCAGGAGCAGCTGGCCGGAGTGGGCGGCCACACCGCCGTCGGACGGACGCCCAAGGTGACCGGATCGCTGACGCTCGCCGGCTCGACCGTGACCGCCGCCTCGATCACTGCCGATCTCACGGTCCTGGTCAGCGACTCGGCCCAGCGAGACGATCAGCTACGACGCCAGGCCCTCCAGACCGACACTTTCCCCACGGCGACCTTCACGCTCACCCGGCCGCTGGTACTTGGATCGCTCCCGGCTGACGGCACCACGGTCCACGTAAGCGCAAGCGGCGATCTCACGATCCACGGCGTTACCAGGAGCGTCCAGATCCCGATCCGGGCCCGGCGGCAGGGCGGCATCATCGCCGTAGCCGGCTCGATCCCGATCGTCTTCGGCGACTACGGCTTCCAGGGACCCAGCTCCTTCGCCGTCGTGTCGGTGAACGATCACGGGGTCATGGAGCTTCACGTGCTCTTCACCCACATCTGATGAGCGGCGTTTGGCGGCATCTGCAGCGCGGTCGTGGGCCGCCGACCGGGCCCGCTCCGGCGGCGGAAGCCGGCGCCAGCCGGCACCGCGTCGCCACAGTGGCAGGACCCGGCAGCCATGTACGGCCGGGTCGTCACCCCTCTTCAGAAAGGTCGAACCATGATCGCGTCCCATTGGGTTCGCGTGCCCGCCTTAGGCGGCATCATCTTCAGCCTGGCGGTACTGGGGTCCCCCGCGGCGGCAGCCGCGGCGGCTGGATGGTCGCCCGAGACGATCATCATGCCCTCGCAGCCATCGCCGTCGCTCAACTCCTTCTCCTTCACTCCCGGCGGCACTGAGCTGTGGGTGACCTCGCAGCCCGTGGTGGGCGGCAATCTCGTGGAAGCCGCCCAGCGTTCGCTCGGCGGCGCGTGGAGCCCGATGGCGACAATCGCCAACCTCCACTCCGGTTTCATTTCCTCGGCCCAGAGCCTCACGGCTTCGATTACCGCCGGCGGCATCGCCGCCGCGGCCTGGTCGATCGGCGGCGGCGTCCAGATCTCACTCCGCTCGGCGGCCGGGACATGGTCGGCCCCCGTCGGTTTTGCGACGTCGGGCAGCGCTTCGAATCTCGTCGAGAGACTCGACGCCCAGGGCAATGGAGTGGCCACGTGGGCCCAGACGACTGCGACCGTGCCGGTCATCGAGGCGGTCACCTGGAACGCGGCGGGCGCCTTCGACAGCGTGACCCAGGTTTCGTCGTCGACCCAGGGAGCGGCCCAACCTGATCTCGCCGTGAACGAGGCCGGGACCGCCGTCGTCGTCTGGCAGGCATTTGCCCCGAACGACAACGGCAACCCGAACCAGATCGAGTCGGCGACAAGGCCTGCGGGCGGTAGCTGGAGCGTCGCGACGGCGGTCTCGCCGGTCATGTCGGCGACCTGGACGCCTCGGGTCGCGCTCGACTCCGCCGGCGCCGCGACTGCGGTCTGGCAGCAAGGTGGAATCAACATCGATGTCTCCACGCGACCCGCCGGTGGATCGTGGGCCAGCCCGGTGGACGTCGAAACGTCCGGCTGGATCACCGCCGGAGACGAAGCCATCGCCGCCGATTCATCCGGAAACGTGACCGCGACCTGGGTGTCGAGCCAGAGCGGATCGGCCCTGGTCCGCAGCGCGACCCGCCCGGCCGGCGGCGCCTTTGGCGCGCCGACGACGCTCGCGCCGTGCGGCACGCAGGGCTGTTCGCCGGTCCTGGCGGTCGCTCGCGACGGCTCGATCGCCGTCGTTGGCTTCTCCCCTGCCGGAGCAACCTTCGGCAACGTCGCCGTCCGGCTGGGCCAGGGGTCGTGGGCCCCGATGAAGGTCGGCACCACGGCGCTGCCGGTCGGCTATGTCGCGGCGACCAGCGGCGCCCGCGCCACGGCCGTGTGGATCTTCGGGATCCCGGTCAAGTATCACAACGCTCTCAAGCAGAGTGACTTTGCATAGTCGCCGGACGGCCGAGGGCCCTGAGGTTCGAATCCGACCGGGGTCCTCGTCTCCCATGTCCGGACATCGCACCGTCGTCGAGCGCGTCGACGCCGCGCTCCCGGCCGAAGGCTATTCCGACCGGCCGGTCCAGCCCCAACACATGAACCCGGGCATGAGTCCGGGTCGGCTTATCGGTTCGACCCCATAAGGAGGAAGAGACATGCGTCCCATGCCAAGCATGATTCGCCGCTCCACGGTGGCCGTGGCATTTGCCACCGCCTTGGCCGTCGCGGCAATCTCCCCCGCGATCGCCGCGGCCAAGTCACCTCCGTTCCTGCGCACGCTCGGCATGCAAACCGTCGTCGGTTCGACGGTCCCCGGGAACGGCGACATCAACCCCTACGGCATCGCCGTCGTCCCGAAGTCGGTCGGCAACCTCGTGAAGGGCGACGTCCTGGTCAGCAACTTCAACGACAGCGCCAACGCTCAGGGAACCGGCACGACCATCGTCCAGGTATCGCCAATGGGCGCAATGAGCGTCTTCGCCACGGTCACCGCGGCGGACGTGCCCAATTGCACCGGCGGCGTCGGCCTCACCACGGCGCTCGTCGTCCTGCGCAGCGGCTGGGTCGTAGTCGGGAGCCTGCCGACCAGCGACGGGACTTCCGCCACGGCCATGGCCGGCTGCCTGATCGTCCTGAACAAGTCCGGCATGGTGGCCGGAACGATCCAGGGCAGCCTGATCGACGGACCGTGGGACATGACGGCCTGGGACCGCGGTGACGACCCGGTTCTGTTCGTTTCGAATGTGCTGAACGGCACCGTTGCCGCGAACGGCAACGTCGTCGACGGCGGCACCATCGTCCGCATCGATATCGACGGCGCCTACTCGGCCATGCCGCACGTGACCTCCGAGCGAGTCGTCGGCTGGGGCTTCCCCGAGAAGTCCGATCCGGCCGCGCTCGTGATCGGCCCCACGGGTCTCGCTCTCGACGGCATGGGCAACCTCTACGTCGCCGACACGCTCGACAACCGGATCGCGGTCATCTCCCGTGCCGCAACACGTCGGACGGCTTCGCACCTGGGCGTCACGGTGTCGGCCCACAACCATCTCAATCAGCCGCTCGGTCTCGCGCTTGCCCCGAATGGAGACATCCTCACGGTCAACGCGGGCGACGGCAACGCGGTCGAGATCAACCCTGCCGGCCACCAGCTGGCGGTCAAGCTGCTCGACTCGGTCGGAGCGGGAACCCTCTTCGGACTGGCCGTGACGCCGGGCGGAAGTGGGCTCTACTTCGTCGACGACGGCTCGAACAACCTGCAGCTGCTGCACTGAGCGGCGGCTAAGGCGAGTTTACGGGGCGGGGTACCGGCAGAGCCGGTACCCCGCCCTCCTCATTGTCGGGCCGCGACGCCAGGCGCCCCTTGCCGCCCTGAGACGCCCGGGTTGGGCCTGAATCGAAGGCCGGGCAGCCACGACGCGGTGCAGCTGCCGGGCTCCTCCGCTGCCCGGACTCAGTACTTCCTGGTTTCGGCGTCTTCGACGATCCAGACCTGGGGCGCTCCCTCGACGCCGCCCTTGGCCATTGCGGCCGGGAGCGATGGATCCTGCGAGAAGGCTCGAGCGCCCTCGAGGGTCGTGAAGTCGTTCACGATCACGATCGTGTTCGGGTCGCCTACCACGCGGCCGATCGAGTGGCCCGTCGCGCCGTGATGCCGGCGAGTGGCTTCGTGTTCGTTGAAGACCGGGAGCCAGCGGTCGTAATCCGCCACGTGGTGCTGAACGATCACCTTTGCCATGGGGGGACGCTTCCTTCACCTTCGACCGACCTTGGTGGCCGGTCATCAGGCGCGTAACAATATGATATGGCACCTTATTGTCAATAGCCGTATCATTAGGCAATGCCCGAGATCCAGATGCCCGACGACTTCTACGAGCAGACTCCGGACGCGAACGTCGCGGCGACCGAAGCGGTCATGAACACGATCCGGACGGCCGACATGTTCTTCGACCAGATCGGGCGGCTGCTGAGACCGCTGGGCGTCAGCGCCGCGGGCGGTCTCGCCCTTGGGATCCTGCGCGACCACGGCACGATGCCTCCGTCGGAGCTCGGGGAACGGCTCATCGTCACCCGCGCCACCGTCACCGGCGTCCTGGACTCGCTGGAGCGGCGGAGCTTCGTCCGGCGGTCCCCCAATCCGGCCGACCGCCGCAGCTTGCTGGTGGAGATCACGCCCGCCGGTCTGGCCGTGGTCCAGGAGCTGAGGACGATCGTCCACCGCAATGAGAAGGATTGGATGACCGTGCTCTCCAAAGAGGAGTTGCGAACCTACGTCGATCTGCTGCATCGAATTCAGGGCCGTCTGGCGGCCCCGAGCTCCAGCTCCGACCCGGGCCGGGCGTGAGCGCCGCGGCCGTCCTCGTCGGGCGGGACGGGCCCTGCGTCGGCGGCGGACATGTGGGCGGCGAATACGATTGTGTCCTCGAGCCGCAGGCAGAATGGGAGCGACATGGCTGAAGTGCTGCTGTTCCACCACGCGCTTGGTCAGACGACGGGGTTCTTCGCGTTTGCCGACGACCTGCGCAGTGCTGGGCACACCGTCCACACGCCGGACCTCTTCGAGGGACGAACCTTCAAGACGATCGACGAGGGCATGGCGCACGTCGGGGAGATTGGCTTCGGCGAGATCATCGCCCGCGGCACCCGGGCCGCCGAAGCCCTGCCGGCGGGGCTCGTCTACGCCGGCTTCTCGCTCGGAGTGGTGCCGGCCCAGAAGCTGGCCCAGACCCGGGCGGGTGCCCGCGGCGCGCTGCTGTTCTACTCGTGCGTGCCCGTGTCGGAGTTCGGGCCGGCGTGGCCGAAAGCCGTGCCGGTGCAGATACACGGCATGGACGCGGACCCGTTCTTCGTGGGCGAGGGCGACATCGAGGCGGCCCGCGCGCTCGTGGCGTCGGCGGCAGACGCGGAGCTGTTCCTGTACCCGGGCGACCAGCACTACTTCGCCGACAGCAGCCTGCCGTCGTACGACCCAGCCGCCGCCGCGCTCCTTCGAGAGCGGGTGCTCGAGTTTCTCGCGTAAAGCCTGAGCGAGATGGGTCCCCCCTGGGACCAACACGAGCCGGCCCTTCCATAATCAGGGGTATGGACGACCATTCCGTCTCGCCCCAAGCTCACCAGCCGCCGGTTCGCTCGAGTGAGTTGCTGGGTTTCCCGCCCGGCGCCCGTGTGCTCATCATCAACTGCGATGACTTCGGGATGTACCACGCCCTCAATGCGGCGGTCGTCCGCTCGATCGAGGAGGGAATCGCCAGGTCCTGCAGCCTGATGGTGCCGTGCCCCTGGGCGCTGCACGCTATGCAGTTGCTCCGCGAGCGTCCGGAGATCCCGTTCGGGATACATCTGACCCTCCTGCTCGACGTACCTCACTATCGCTGGCGGCCGCTGACGGCCCGGGAGAAGGTGCCGTCTCTCCTCGACGAGACGGGCGAGATGTTCCTCTGGGAGGGGATGTCCGAGTTGCTGGCCAGGGCTCGTCTCGACGAGGTGGAGCTCGAGTTCCGCGCTCAGATCGACGCCGTGGTCGACGCCGGGCTGGCGCCGACCCATCTCGACTTTCACTCCCTCGCCGACGGCGGACGCGCCGACATCCTCGACCTGACGGTCGAGCTGGCCAGGGAGTACGGCCTGGCGGTGCGGGTCTGGCTCGAACCAGGGCGCAGGAAGCTTCGAGCGCGCGGCCTGCCGGTGGACGACTACCCC
This sequence comes from uncultured Anaerolineaceae bacterium, assembly GCA_964529245.1. Classification (GTDB taxonomy): domain Bacteria; phylum Chloroflexota; class Limnocylindria; order Limnocylindrales; family CSP1-4; genus Fen-1039. The sequence continues at coordinate 1,815 of CAZGUS010000018.1, read as the reverse complement.
CTCATGGACAGCACCCGCATCGACCTCGACGGCAAGCCGGCTCGATTGGCCAGGCTGCTGCGCGAGCTCCCGGCCGGCCTCAGCGAGTGGGCGGTGCACCCGAGCCTGGGCGACGAGGAGTCCCAGGCGGTCGGCTCCCTCTGGCGCGAGCGCCAGACCGACTACGAGTTCCTGACGTCACCGGCGGCACGGGACCTGATCCTCGAGGAAGGGATCCAGGTGATCGACTACCGGGCAATGCAACGCGCCTGGTCCGGGAGCGGACCGATCTGGTAAGAGTGTCCCGCTAGCGTGCCGCCGGGCGGCCGCGGTGCCACGGAATGAGCCGGATATTGGGAACGATCTGGGGCACGCGCCGCCGATACGCGGCGTACTCGTCGGGGAACGTCGCGATCATCAGCCGCTCCTCCTGGTGGATCTTGACCTCGAACAGAACGAGGCCGACAACGACGATCGCGACGAGCTCGTGGCCTCCGGCCAGCAGCATCGTGCCGATGATCATCCCCAGGAAGCCGGTGTAGATCGGGTGGCGAGTCACTCCGTATGGACCTCCGGTCCGAAGGGAGTGATCGCCCCCCACTTCAGGCCCCACGCTCCACATGCTCCCGAGCGCGAGCCTTGCCCAGATCGCGAAGACCGTCGCTGCCACCAGCAGGACCAGACCGATCAGTTCGGCCCAGGCGGCATCGAACTCCAGGCGGTGGAGGAAGTCGTACCCGACCAACACCACGCCTGCGCACGCCGCCGTCGCGAGCAAGTACACGGCCATTCCAGACCGATCTCGAAGCCGCTCCCGTGGAGCGGACAGGGCTCGCGCGACTGCGCCGCCGATCCAGACAACCAGAACCGCACCCCAGCAGGCCCCGATGCTGATCTCCACGACTGCGTCGGGCACTGCCATCTCGGCGGCGACCTATGTGTTCGGCAGGTTGGGGTCGTCTTGAGCCGTATGCCAACCCTTGTCGTCGGGTGGCCGAGTCCGCGAGTGGTCGACCTTCACTCGCCTCGGGTTGGTCGGGGAGATGATCACAGGGATCCGATCGCCAATCGACGGGTCGACAATGCTGTCTATCGTGGATCTGACTTCGGCGACGACGGGCGCCCCGCCTCCCACCGGCGTGACCAGGAGCCTGAGCTGGTAGACCGAACCGAAGTTGCCGGTCCCGCGCTCGTACATCCCCGTGTCCCTGTAAGCCTGGATCGTGGCTTCGCTCCGCACTCCGTTCCGGATCGGCAGAGAAGCGCCCGTGACCCGGACGACAAGGCCAACGACAACAAGAACCACCGCGACGGTGACCAACAGGGTGATGGCGGTGCCAACCACGTCCGGCCAAGCCTCATCAACGGGAACGAGTCTTCGAGGCGACCGATTCGCCGCGAATCGTTCCACGTCCTCGGAGAAACAATAACGGCGCGGACGAGACACGAAATTCGCTTTGGAGCGGGCGACGGGTCTCGAACCCGCGACATTCGCCTTGGAAGGCATTGACTTCTATGCCGTGTGGTCTCCCTCGTGGAGGGGTCGGCATTTCGTGTCCAGTTATCGTGTCGTGAGTACGGCTGCCTGAGCCTTGCGTGCCCGCGGAACGGGTGGCCCGACGAGCCGCGCAAATTCATCGCGGATGAATCCGTAGCACTCGCAGCTCGCGCCCTCGAGACCGACCCGATCGACGATCTCGATGGTGCCCCGGCGATAGACGATCAAGCCTTGCTGACACAAATGAGACGCCACAGCGGACACGCTCTGGCGGCGCACCCCGAGCATCAGGGCCAGGGACTCGTGGGTCATCGTGAACTCGTCTTCCGGCACACGGT
>CAZGUS010000017.1:0-27935 GCA_964529245.1 uncultured Anaerolineaceae bacterium | reverse complement strand
GCCAGCCCTCGGAGCCGGCGTCGATCCAGGCCGCGGCCGTGCCGGCAGGCCCGAAGTCGGCGTCGTCGGGGTGGCCGACGATGACCATGAAGCGCTGCGGCCGCCAGCCGTGGGCAGATTTCGTGTCGGTGGTCATTCTCGGTTCTGGCTCCCAGGAGTGGATGACTCGGCGTTGTTCGGCGGCAACGACGCGCTCGCCGCCCGGATTCGAAGCGTCCGAAACGCGGCCCGCGCCCTGCCGACGCGAGGTATCATGCCGCCCGAGGCTTCGCTCGTCTCCCCCCACGGGCGAAGCCTCTCTTGCTGTCCGGGACTCTACACTCTCGGCCGGCCGGGCCGCCGCCGGCTGCGACCGCGGCGTGGATCCCGAGGGCGGCCCGTCTCAGGCGAGCGACGCGCGGGCCGCTCGCAGGGCCGCCAGGACCTCATTGGCGTGGTCCTCGGGCTTAACTTTCGTCCAGACCGTCGTGATTCGTCCGTCCGGGCCCACCAGGAAGCTGTTCCGGGCGACGCCCCAGTAAGTCTTGCCGTAGTTCTGCTTCTCCACCCAGCTGCCGTACGAGTCGGCCACGGCGTGGTCCTCGTCGGCGAGGAGGGTGAAGGGCAGCCCGTACTTGGCCCGGAAGGCCGCCTTGCTCGAGGCTCCCTGAGGGCTGATGCCCCAAACCTCGGTCCGGGCGTCGTCGAACGAGGCGTGAGCGTCGCGGAAGGCGCAGGCCTCTTTGGTGCAGCCGGGCGTGTCGTCGGCCGGGTAGAAATAGACAACCGTGAACTCGCCCTGTCGTTCGGAGAGCCGGTGCGTCCGTCCCTCGTCATCGTGGAGCTCGAAATCGGGCGCGAGCTCGCCCGCCGCTGGCAGATTGCTCATGCAAGCAGATTAGCAGCGTGCCCGGAGACGTCCCTACCTGGCGACGAAAAGCGCGCATGCCGCGACGGCGATCGCAACGGCGATGGTCAGCCAGTCGCGCCAGCCGGTCCGGAGCTCGCGGAAGTGGGTTCTCCTGACGCCGCTGTCGAAGCCACGGGCGTCCATCGCCAGGGCCAGGCGCTCGGCGCGCCTGATGGCCGAGACGAGCATGACCAGCAGCCGACCGCCCGCTTCGCGGACGCGCTCGACGGGACCTCGGGGCGAAAGGCCGCGGATGCGCCGCGCGGCACCGATGGTCGCCCAATCCCCGGCCATGAACGGCGCCACTCTCAGCGCCGCCAGCGTGCCGTACGCGAAGCGGTCCGGGACGCGCCACTGCTGGACGAGCGAGTCGGCCATGCGGGTCGGGTCGGACGGCCCGAAGACGAGCAGCGTCGTGAGCCCGATCACCACGACGCGAAGGCCGACCGCGATGCCGGTCGAAATCGCCGGTCCGGTGATTCGCGCCGGGCCGATCTGGACCAGGGTCGCCAGCGACCGATCGCCGTTGGCGCTCGAGAGCAGGATCGAGAAGGCGGTCAGGCTCAGGATGGCGAAGCCGAGCGGGGCGAGCCGACCGGGGATGCGGCGCAGCGGCAGGCCCGACCAGAGCCACAGTGCGACGATCGCGGCCAGGGTCAGCCTGACGGGCACGACCGGGTCGATAGTCACGATGCTGGCGACGAGCCACGTCGTGCCGGCAACGAGGCGGGCAACCGGCGTGGTCCGGGTCAGGAAGGCCGGCCTGGTCGGCGCGAGGGGCGCCGGTAGCAGGCTCATCGGGCGCCCGGCCGGGATTCGACCGGCGGGCCGCCGACGATGCCGTCTCGCCACGGCCCCGGGGGTTCGTACGGCGGCGCGGCCAGGAAGGCTTCGGGCCGGCCGTCGAATACCACCCGCCCGCGATCGAGGGCCACCACGCGGTCGCACGCCGGCAGGAGGCGCGGGTCGTGGGTGGCCAGGACCTGCGCCTGCAAGAGATCGCGCCGGTCGTCGAGCAGAGCCAGCACCGCCTCGGTTCCGCGCCGGTCGAGCCCGAAGGTCGGCTCGTCCAGCAGCAGCACGGCCGGCGGGCGCAGCGCCAGCGCGGCCAGGCTCAGGCGGCGCTGCTCACCCTGGCTGAGTCGAAACGGAATCTCCAGGGCGAGCCGGCCGAGTCCGAACCTGGACAGCACCCGGTCGGCCTCGACGTCTTCGGCCTGGCCGGTCGTCGCGCCGCGTCGTCTTCCCATGGCGCGGGCGGTGGCACTCACCTCGTCGCGAGACGTGCCGGCCACGAACCCGAGCTCCGGGTCCTGGAAGACGATCCCGATCCGGGCCGCGATCTCGTTCGAGCTCAGTCGCGAAGGGTCGCGCAACGGCTCGGCCGGCTGGCCGTTCGGGGGCAGCGCGCGGAGTCGCACGGTCCCGGCCGCCGGGCGGAGCAGGCCCGCAAGCGCGAACAGCAGGCTCGACTTGCCGGCGCCGTTGGGCCCGACCAGGGCGACTCGCTCGCCCGCCCGGAGCGACACGGAGACGCCGTCGAGGGCGATCCGTTTGCCGCCGTCGTCGGCGCCGTACTCGACGCGCACGTCTGAGGCCTCGAGCAGCAGTGCGCCGCCGCCCGCCGCTCGCCTCTCGTAAGCCGCAGCCCCGGCGACCGGCTCGACCGCCGCCCCGACGGCCGGCTCGACCGGCTCGATCGCCCCGACCGCTGGACCGCCGGCCTGCCGCGTGACCTGCCACGCTCGCGGCACCCACGCCCCGCTACGGTCGAGCAGTCCGATCGCGTCCCGGCCGACGTCCCCGGCCGGCGCGAACGCCAGCTGGCGGCCCTCGTCGCCGATCAGCAGGACGTCGTCGGCCAGTGGCAGGGCCGCCTCCAGGCGGTGCTCGATGAGGACGATCGTGTGCTCGCGCCGGCGCGCCAGAGCCGCCAGCTGCTCGAAGATGGCGTGCATGCCGGGCGGGTCGAGGTTCGCCGTGGGCTCGTCGAGGATGAGCATGCCCGGCCGGGCCGCAAGCACGTCCGCGATGGCCAGCCGCTGCTTCTCACCGCCGGAGAGGGTGACCGTGCTGCGGGCCTCGAAGCCCGCCAGACCGACCTGCGCCAGCGCGGCGGGCACGCCCGAAACCATCCGAGCTCGCGGCCAGCCGCGGTTCTCCAGGCCGAACGCGACCTCGTCGTCGACCCGCGTCATAACCAGCTGGCTGTCCGGATCCTGGAAGACCAGGCCGATGCGCTCGCCCAGCAACCGGGCCGGAGTCTCGGACACCTCCAGCCCGCCGACGCGGAGGCTGCCCTGCCAGCGTCCGGGCAAGACGTTCGGCACCAGGCCCGCGAGAGCGCGAGCAAGCGTGCTCTTGCCCGATCCGGAGGGCCCGAGAACCAGCAGGACGTGCCCCGCCTGGAGACGAAAAGTCAGGCCTTCGATGGCGGGTCGGGATCTGCCGGCGTAAGTCCAGCCGAGGTCCGCCGCTTCGACCGACGGCGGGCCGACCGCGACCGTCCTCGGCCCGCCTGCCGCGGCCTCGGTCACGCCCCGGACGGGAATGTCTGCAGCGCGCCCGTGTCCCGAAGGGCCCGAACGAGAAGCCAACCGCCGATCCCGACTATCGCGACGGCCGAGATGATCTCGGCGGCGCCGATGACCGCGCGGCCGGCATAGTCGATGCCCGGGTAGCTCACGATCAGGTCGTGTATAGCCTCGCCGATGCCGGCACCCGCGGCGGCCAGGATCGCCACGGCCGGGTTCCACGCCCGGTACATCGTGAGGAGGAAGACGATCTCCGCACCGGCACCCTGGAGAAGCCCGGACACGAGCGTGTCCAGGCCCCAGTAGCTGCCGAGCAGCGCGGAGACGACCGCCGCGACGAGCTCGCCGTAGAGCGCCGCGCCCGGCTTTCGCACGATGAGCGGGCACACGACCGCCGGAAGCAGCCAGACCCCGGTCAAGAGCGACTCCGTCTGGGGCCCGAGGAAACTGCCCCAGGCCCAGACGTACGTGCCCCACGCCCAGAAGACGACGCCGAAGGCGACGGCCAGTAAGGCCACGACGACGATGTCCACCGTTCGCCAGCGGAACGACTCGGTCGAAGGCTTGCGTGTTGCCAGGGTGTTCACATCTGATCTCCCGTGCCCGGTAATTCGGTGGTAGTGCTCGTTCTGGTTTCGACTGCCAGCAGGCTGCCCCGGCGGAGCGAGACTGCGGCCTGGGTTGTGACTCTCACGTTCGAGAGGCCCCGCGCCGGGCCGGGTCGAAGGACTTCATCGCCGAGCGGGTAGAGGAGGCCGGCCGTGGTCACGCCCTCGGCCGACTCGCCGAGCGGCAGCAGGGAGACCAGGTCGCCGACGCTCCCCGCCAGATCGAGCCGGACGGGACCTCCGCCGGCGCGGGCGCGCAGGAGGCGAACGCGTGTGGTCGCGTCGAGCAGCTCCACCTCCGCGACGAGCGGGTCCGCCAGCGCCAGCAGGCCGACGTTCGCGAGGGCGTGGTCGAAGCGTCGGCCTCCCAGCGCCCCCAGGATCGTTACCCGGGTCGCCCCCCGCCGGAGCGCTGCCAGGACCGCCAGCTCCGCGTCCGACTCGTCCTTGGCGGCCGGCGATCGTTCGACCGCGACACCCTGGGCGGCCACGCCCGTGTAGCGATCCTCGGGGAGTGAGTCGGCGTCGCCGACCAGCAGGTCCGGCCGAAGGCCGAGTGCGACCGCCTTGTCCCAGCCGCCGTCGGCGGCCACGATAAGGTCCACGTCGTCGCTCCATCCCGGCCAGCCCGCGTCGAGGGCGGAGCGGCTCGGGACGTCGCCGTCGGCGACGATCAGCGCGCGCACGGCCACACTACCGAGAAGACTGCTTCGATCGTCCCGTCTGTCGCAACAGCCGTCGGAATCGTGGTCGGATGGCCGCGCCCCAAGGTCGCTCTTTCGGCCGTCCGTTCGCACATATAAAACACCTCCATCGCATTCGACAGAGGTGCTCAGTGCTTGACTCCCTTCGCCGGCATGACCCGGATCAGGTTCCAAGGGTCTGCGGATATCGCTCCGCACTCTCAGCGCCGCCCCGGCGCTCCCCTGTCCTTGTTCGATTGTCGGATGACTCTACACCCGGAATGGAAAGCCGCGCCAGGTCGGTCCGAGACATGACGAAAGGTCATGCAAAGAACGAACCCGGCAGCTACGATCCAAACGGCCGTATGCGACGAATTGACTACAGAAAGTCTGGGAACCAAATCCGCACGAATGGGGTCCTTCTGTTGAGGGACCGCCTCTTCTGACTGTTGGATCGCATTCCGCGCGCCGATACTCCCAGGGAATCCAACTCGAACACATGGTAGATTTCGAAACGTGAGCGACCTCTCGCACCCATCCATCCAGCGCGTTGTCCAGGCGGCGGCCCGCAAGGGCGTCAAGCTGGACATAACCATCTTCGATGACTCGACGCACACCGCCGAAGAGGCGGCTGCCGTCGTTGGCGCGGACCTGGGCCAGATCGTCAAGTCGCTCGTCTTCGTGGCACCGCGGGCGGGCGGTCGCCTGGTTCCCATCGTTTGCCTCGTCTCCGGGCGCAACCGGGTCGAGCTTGCGCAACTGGCCGCCGTCACCGGTGAAGCGGCCATCCGGCGAGCCACCGCCCGGGAGGCGCGCGACCTAACCGGGTTCTCGATCGGCGGGATTCCGCCCTTCGGCCATGGCCACGACGTTCGCATCGTCATGGATCCGGACCTGTGCCCGTATCCGGTGGTGTGGGCTTCGGCCGGCACGGACGCCGCCATCTTCCCGGTCCCGCCCGGAACGCTGCGGATCCTCGCGAACGCGCTGGTCGCGCCGATCGCGGAGGAAGCGTGGATTCCGGCCGCGATCGGGATCGAGACGCGGATGCGCTTCGAAACCGGCGGGTCCACCGCCTAGGCATTTCGGAGTCGCTCCTTCGCTCCGGCGCTCCGTTTCGGGCTGCACCGACGCTCAGTCGGGTCTCAGCGGCGACGTTCCACGCCCCGAGCTCGTCCACGAACAGGGCTCCGGACGGTGGACGGACGGTGGACAAGTCGCGTGCCCGATTTGCGATCTAGGTGCAGAACCCGATTGAACTGGGTCACCCCTGTTCTGTAGCGTATTTATTACGCCTGAAGGGGCCGAGCGCTTGCTAGCGGCAGCGATGACATCAATGCCCACGCAGCGAGAAGGTTCCTTCGGGCGTTTCCTTTTGCCCGCCGCGCCGCCACGCCACGTGCCGCCGCGCCGCCGGGCACGCGCCGCCGGGCTCCTGCTGCGTCGGAGCTCAGGACCGGGTGATGCGCAGCCGGCGATCGGCTCGCAGGCCGTACTTCTCCGCGGCGCTCGCCAGGTTCGCCGCGAGCGCGAGACGGCCGTATGAGTCCAAGCAGAGCAGCGGCTCGCCGGGCTCGGCCTCGCCGTACGCCAGCCGCCAGCGCAACTCGATCCGGCGCCGGCCTTCAAGCGCAGACCCGTCCGCGGCCTCGACCCTCAATCCATCTCCGCTCGACACCGGTCCGATGGCCGACTCCAGATCCGCCTGCCCGGCCAGCAGCTGCACGTTGCCCCACGTGTCCACGAACGCGACGCTGGCGTCCAGGTGGCCGCGCGCCGGCTCCGGCGGAGCGACCTGCAACGCGATGAGCGAGGCCGGGTCGATGCCCGGTCCGAAGGCGGGGAGCGCAACTCCCGCGGCCAGATGCGCGGCAGCCGGCGCGAACACGTCCCGGGCGTGGAAGGTTCGGCTGACGGCAGCGAGGCGGTAAGCAGGGTTCTCCAGGAGGTGTACGGCTTCGATGCCGCCCAGGATCTCCGCGGCAGGCAGGAGCAGGCCGTTGTCCGGCCCCACCAGGTGGTCGCCGCGACGCGTCCGAAGCGCGACGGCGCGCCGGTCGGTGCCGACACCGGGGTCCACGACGGCGAGGTGAACGCCCACGGGAAGGTACGGCAGCGCCGCCCACAGGACCGCGGCGCCGTGGGCGACCGAGTGGCGGGCTATGGAGTGGCTGACGTCGACGAGCCGGGCGCCGGGACTGATGCTCAGAATGACGCCCTTGCAGGCGGCGACCGATGGGTCGGCCAGGCCGAAGTCGGTCAGGAGAGAGACGAGAGGCTCAGCCACGCGCAGCATGGTAGCCCCGGCGATGAGGTGTCGCGAAACCGACCCGGCAAGACGCCGAGGCGGCGCCCCGGGAGAGAAGGCGCCGCCTCGATCGATGCCCGTTTCGAGGGAGGAGGGAGGCCTCGAAACGGCGAGCGGTTGCTGTCTTCAGTCGGCCGGCCGGCGCTCGGCCTCGCCCCAGCTGGACTGGTTGTAGAGCGCGCGCAGGAACAGCATTCGGTTGATCTGAGACATCGTCCAGGGCGATGGCTTCGACGGCAGACCGGCGACGTAGCCGATGAGGCTGGCGGCCTCGGCTCCGGTGAGCCCGCTCGACACGAGCTGGCGGTACGAGACTTGAGTCCTGATCGTGCGGGGAAGGACGTCGGGCGCCATGGCGGGCACGACCGCGACGAAGGCTTCTTCGTTGAGTCGATCCGGAATCGGCGCCGACGGGTTGAGGCCGATCGGCATTCGTGTCGGCTGCGAGTTTCGCGCGCCGGACGCGCGGAACGGAGTCCGACGTCGTGCCATCGGCCCGGTGCCGTCTGCGCTCGGTTGATCCGCCTTGTCCGCCATCTCGAGAGCCTTTCGAGCTTTGTTGTGGTATCGGCGACCCGGCACCGACCCTGATGCGCCTCTGAGCGTTCGGCCGGTCGACTTGCCCGAGCCTCCGGGCCGCTCGTACCAGAAGCGTCGGCCGGGGCGTGGTCCGGCGCGATACCCCGGCCGGCTCAACGGTCCCGGTACTTGCGATCCACAGGTGGTGCGTTCTGACTAGGAAGTTCCGGTGTGGCGCCACCTGTGTCGGCGGGGTGCTCCGGCTCCGCCCCGACGGCGGAAACGGCTGCACCCGTGGAGCCGTTTGGCCGCTAGACTGCGGGCGTGCGCGTCCGCCTTTTCGAGCTGCGGCTACTGGCCGTCGCCCTCACCGTCCTTTGGGCCGCGGGCGGCGGAATAGTGTTGATCGGCTACCGCCCGGGTGGGCCGTGGGACCTGCTGGTCGGTGTGACCGCAGGCATGCCGCTGCTGGTGGCCGTGGCTCCGATCGTGTGGCCGCCGCTGGTGACGAGCAATCGCGGCTCGGCCGGAGTCTTCTGGATCGGCCTGATAGCGGGGCTGATGCTGGTGCCCTCGATCGCGAGCGTCGCCGCGCAGGTCCTGGCGCGCAGCTCCGAGCCGTTGCTGCCGTCCGCCGAGGTCGTCTACCCGTGGGCCGTAGCCCTGATCGCCACGAGTCTCTTCGCCGGCCTGGGGGTGAGCCGCCAGCTCATCAACGAAACCGGGTTCGGCCGCAAGAGGCTGGCCGCCTCGGTCGGTTTCGCGCTGATCACCACGACGATCATCGGCGGCGCCTTCGCCGGCGTCAGCCTCGCCGACAACGCCGCGCTGAACGACACGCCTTCGGTCTACTCGCGCTTCGGGCCTACTTCGCCCAGCCTCACGCCGCCGCAATGCGACCAGACCTTGAAGCCGGCCCCGACGGCGCAGTTGGCGCTCAGCGTCTGGGGGAACGTGGACCTGCGCTCGATCGGCACCGTGGACCTGACGGGGCAGCGTTCCGGCGAGAATGTCGACTGGACGGCCCAGGTTGTGCGGAGCGATCTCTTTGGCGAGTTCGGTGCCATTCGATTGGGCACGGCGGCATGGGATCTGGCGCCCGGCAAGGGCTGGCAGAGCGTGCCGCCCGCGTCGCTGGACTCGGACCTGGTCGACGCCGCCGCCGCCGCCGCCGCGCTCTCTCCGGGCAACCGCGCCACGGCCGAGGACCACGGGATCGAGTATGTGGAAGGGGCCCGGGCCCGCCACTGCCGCGTGGCGATCGACGGCGCGACGTTCGGCGCGTCGTTCCCGCAGGTCGTCTGGCTGGTCGGCAATGCCAGTCTGGCAACGTGGCGCGGCGAGATCGACTTCTGGGTTTTCGGCGACGGCGAGATCGGCCAGATCACCGGATCTGTCGACGGTGACGCCCAGGAGATCCTGCCCCACGGCTTGCTGGCGACCGTCCAGGTGAAGCTCACCGCGACCGACCGCGGGCAGAGCGTCGACATCCTGCCCCCAAAGTAGGCCGATGATGCCGCCGGCTCCGCTCGACCCCGACCGCGCCCTCGATGGCGCGCCGGATCGAGCGTCGGCCAAGCACGATCGGCTGGCCCGTTTCTACCGCGTGATCCGCTATCTGCAGGCCCACCCGGAAGGGGCCACGCCCGACGCGATCGCTGGCTTCGTGGGCATGTCCAGGCGAACCGTCTACCGCGACCTCCAGGCTCTGGAGGGAGAGATCGAGATCCCGCTCTGGAGTGAGGGCGGCAAGTGGGGGATCGTCGAAGGCGCCTTCCTGCCACCCCTGCGCCTCACTCTGGACGAGGCCGTCGCCTTCTTCCTGGCGGCGCGGCTCACGGCCCAGTTCGCCGACCGTTACGAGCCCGACATGGGCGCCGCGTTCCAGAAGCTGGCGGAGATCCTCCCGCCCGTCGTCGCTCGCCACCTGGAGCGGACCATAGACGTGCTGGCGAGCCGGCCGCCCGACGAGCGCCTGACCCGCAATCTGCGGACGCTGGCCCGAGCGTGGGCCGAGCGGCGGGTCGTGGAGCTCGTCTACGACGCCGCCACCTACAGCCCGGGCCGGCCGCCGCGACGGGCGCGCGTGCATCCGTATCTGCTGGAGGCTTCGGCCACGACCCGGGCGCTGTACCTGATGGGCTTCGACGAGTCGCGCGATGCGATCCGAACCTTCAAGCTGCAGCGGATCCTGGAGCTGTCGCTGACGCTCGACACCTTCGAGCCGCCGGAGCCGCGTGTCATCCAGGAAGGCCTCGGGCGGGCGTGGGGCGTGATCGCCGACCAGGAAGAGGTCGAGGTGGTGCTGCGCTTCGACCACGCGATTGCCGGCCTGGTCACGGAGACGACGTGGCACCCGACGGAGCAGCTTACGCGCGAGGCCGACGGCAGCGTCGTCTGGCGCGGCCGAGTCCCCGGCACCCTCGAGATCCGGCGCTGGATTCTGGGGTGGGGCGCCCAGGTCGAGGTGCTCGCGCCGCCGGAGCTGCGGGACGAGATGGCGGCCATCTATCGCGCGGCCGCAGAGCGCTACTGAGCCCCCGAGCGCCGTCGGCCGCCGCGGGGAGTGGTAGGCCGGCTCGCGGGAGGCTACGCTTGTGACATGGATTCGAAGCCCGGCACGGCGCCACCGAACGAGCAGGCCCATCCGCAGATGTGGGCCGTCAACCTCGTCAGCGACCCGATCCACGGCTACATCGAGCTGACCAAGCGCCTCACGCCCGAACGCGCCCGCGCGCTGGGCCTGGCGGCCGAAGAAGCGGCGGAAGGCGACCTGCTCGATTCGGCCTGGTTGCAGCGGATGCGCCGCATCAGCCAGCTCCAGAGCGCGCGCTGGGTCTTCCCGACGGCCGAGCACAGCCGCTTCACCCACGGCCTGGGGGTCATGAACGAGGCGGGGCTGTGGGCTCGCCATCTCTACCCGAGCCTGAGTGCGGCGCTGGCCGGTGCCGATCCGAGCGCCGGGCTTCCCTCGGAGGGCCTGGTCGTCGAAACTCTCCGGCTCGCCGGGCTGCTGCACGACGTCGGCCACGGGCCGTTTGCCCATTTCTTCGACGAGCACGTCCTGTGCCATTTCGACGCTCCGGCCGATCCGCGCCGTGGTGCCGGCAAGAGCCTGACTCACGAGGACCTCTCGGCCCTGATCATCGAGCGCGAGCTGGGCGGCACCATCGCGGCAATCCGGCGGGCCCCCGGCATCGTTCCCGAGCGCGACGCCCTGAGGCCCGATGAGCGCATCGACCCGCGCTGGGTCTCGTTCCTCATCTCGAAGCCCGCGCTGGCCGATCCCACCATGCCGCGCTGGCTGCGCTGGCTGCAGCCTCTCCTGTCCGGCGTCTTCACCGTCGACAACCTGGACTACGTCCGTCGCGACGCCTACCTCATCGGCGTATCCGCGGGGCCGATCGACGTGGAGCGGCTCCGCCGCTACAGCTTCATCGGACCGAGCGGGCTCTCTCTGTACGAACCGGGGCTCGCGGCGCTGGAGATGTTCCTGACGGCGCGACTGTTCATGTACCAGCAGATCTACTTCCACCGCTCGGTGCGCGCCATCGACCTCGATCTGGCGGAGGTCTTCCGGCCGAGCGTCCTGGCTATCTTCGGCGATGCATCGCCGGCTGAAGCGCTGACCCACTACGCCGATCTGGACGAGTACGCGCTGCTGCATCAGGCCGCGCTGTGGGCCCGCGGCGAGGCGCTCTCCGAGAAGCCGAACCCGGGCGACGGCACGGTCACGGCCGAAGTCGGCCGGGTCTGGCAGGCGATCCTGCTGCGCCGCTCGCGCTGGCGCGCCGAAGCCGAGCTTCGGCGCGACTACGAGGGGCCCGACCGGGACGCGGTTCGGGCCGCGGCGGAGGCAGAGCTCCAGCCCGCGACGCCCGGGCTCGCGACAATCGATCTGGCCGAGATCGACGCCCGCCCGGCCGATGCCACGGCCACCGATTCGCTGCTGGCCATCGTGGGTCGCGACGGCGCCCCGGCCGCGCCGCTCAGCCAGTCACTCGGGAGATTGCCCGCCTATTCGCTGGTGGCCAGGCGCTACCGCCGCTCCGGCTGACGCCGGCTGCCGGCCGGCACCGCTTGCTGCCGCCGGCGGCGGAGCCGCCGCGGGTGGGGCCTCCGGCTCTGCCGCTCAGTGGCTCGCCGACGATTGAGCGGCCGGGCTCCCCGATGGATGAGCGGCGGCCCAGGCGGCTGCGTCGGCCGGCCGGAGGGTCTGCATCTCGGTGACGTCGTTGCGGTAAGGGAGCACGAGCAGGGGATCGATGCGGGCCGTTTCGGTCGCGGGCAGGTGGTCGACCTTCATGTATATCGGCAGGTTCGCGAAAGTCGCCGTCTCGAGCGGGCTGTACAGGCCGAAGTGGACGTGGCAGCCGGTGGCGTTGCCCGTCGCGCCCTCGTAGCCGATCACCTGTCCGGCCTTGACGTGCTGGCCGGGTTTGACCTTGACGTTGGACCATTCGTGGGCGTAGATGCTGCGATAGCCGTCGCCGTCGTCGATGACGATGACGACCGGCAGGTTCGCCACCTGCGCCGCCGGTCGGGCGAACTTCTTCTTGTAGAGGGTCAGATCGCCGTTCCAGCCCATGAAGTCGACGTACATCCGCCCGGCCGTGAGGACGACTCCGTCGTGGGCCGCCATCACGTTGTCGCCGCACTTGGTGGCCATGTCCACGCCGTCGTGGAAGAGCTGGCCGTTCACGATGAAATCGCCGTAGGGGCTCGGGCCGAAAGGCAGCGTCACCCGCGCGTCGACCAGCGGCCAGACGTAACCGGTCAGCTGGGACGGCGGCGTCGGCGTTGGCGGACCGGGCGGCACCGTCGGGACGGGGACGGGCGTTGGAGTCGGCTGCGGAGTCGGAGTGGCGACTGCCGTCGCGAAGACGAGCGGCGTCGGGGTCGGGCTCGGGGTCGAGGTGGGCTCCACCGCGGCCTTCGAAATGAGGACCGATCCGGCGGCCAATGCCACTACGGCCGCGACCGCGACGATGGCCAAGGCGAAGCCGGGCACGGCGACGCGGGCCCAGCGCGAGCCTCGCGAATCGCGTCGGTGAGCGCCGGGTTTTGGCGGTTCAGGGGAGAAGTAATTCAGGCCACCCATCAGGCCCTCTTGTAACACGGAACGGCTCGGGACGCTACTCTTGGGATGGGCGCGGGCGCGTCAGCCGGCCCCTCCGCACGTTGGGCCGGCCAGCCTCGGGTTGCGCGATGGGGCGCCGGAGCGGCACACTGCACTCGCACCGGCCCCGCCATCCGCGGAGACAGAGGCGGAGCGGTGCCACAGTCCGGAGTCCGCTTCCACCACGACGGCTCCTCACCAGGGCGGCGCCCGTCAGCGGGCCCGTTCAATGGGCCGGTATCGCCGGTCGAAGGCCCAGAGATCGGAGAGACACAAATGCGCCGAGCCAGCACCCTCCGCCGGATTGCCGCGGCAATCTCGCTGATCAGCCTGCTCGCCGTCCAGCCAGTTCCGGCGATGGCCTCCGCTCCGACTGTCGGCCCCTCCGGCTCGACCGGGCCGGCGACGGCCGCGACGCCGGGCGTATGGACTGCCACGGGCAGCCTCCCGGCGGCGGTCGGGTTTGCGCCTGCCGTGCTGCTCAAGGACGGCTCCGTCGTCGCCGCCGGAGGCACGAACGGCAACACATTCACAGCCGCCGCCGAGCGGTTCTCCGCGGGAGCCTGGACCAGCGCCGGATCGATCGGCCAGGCCGTTGCCGGCCAGGTTGCCGCCCTGCTGCCCAACGGCGACGCCCTCTTCGCGGGCGGGGCCGACGCGCTCAGCTATTACACCTACGGCGACCTCTTCCATCCCGCCGGCGCTGGATCGTGGACTCAGACACCGGCGATGGCCCACGCCCACGCCTATGGAGTCGCGGCCTCGCTGGCGAACGGCGACGTCATGGTCATCGGCGGTTACGACGGCGGCGACACCTTTACGACCGGCGCGGTCGACATCTACTCGGCGTCCGGCGGCACCTGGAGCGCCGGGTTGCCGCTTCCGGGCGGCCGCTATGCGTTCACGGCCACGACCATGAGCGACGGCCGGGTGCTGGTCGCGGGCGGAGACGACGGCTCGCTGACCCCGGCATCGGCTCTCTCGTCGGTCGAGATCTACAAGTCGGGGACCGGTTGGTCGGCCGCCGAATCGATGAAGAAGGTCCGCCTCGACCAGGCCGCCGTCCTGCTCAAGGACGGCCGGGTGCTCGTGGCCGGCGGCGTCGACGCCAGCGGAGCTGCCCTCAACACGGCCGAGATCTACGATCCGACGACCGGTCACTGGTCGCTGACCGGCACGATGTCCTACGCCCGGGCCGGTTTCACGATGACCGTGCTGCCGGACGGCCGGGTCGTGGCCGCGGGCGGCTACGCGACCAGCCCCAGCCAGGCGCTGACGACGGCCGACCTGTTCGATCCGACGACCGGCGGCTGGACGGCGACAGGCTCACTGATCACCGGCCGCCGCTACCAGACCGCCACCTCGCTGGCCGATGGCAGCGTTATGGTCATCGGCGGCCACGGACTCGGGGCCGACTACCTGGCCTCGTGCGAGATCTTCACGCCTCCGCCCGCCCGGGTCACGTACCCCGCCACCACGTTCCATCCGCTCGACCCGGCCCGGATCCTCGACACGCGAGTTGGGACCGGCCTGAGCGGCCCGTTCACCAACCGGGCGCCGCGCCAGTTCCAGGTGACCGGTCACGGCAACGTGCCCGCGGGCGCCGTCGCGGTGACGGGCGTCCTGACGACGACCGCCTCGACGGCCGCCGGCTATCTCACGATCGGGCCCGTCTTCACCGGTGCGCCCACCTTCTCGTCGCTCAACTTCCCCAAGGGCGACAACCGCGCCAACAACGTCGTCACCGCGCTCGATTCCAACGGCATGCTGTCGGTGGTATTCGTCGGACCGGGCAGGACGCAAGCCATCTTCGACGTCACCGGGTACTTCACGGCGGACGACACGGGCGCGACCTTCGTCCCGCTCGATCCGACGCGGGTTCTCGACAGCCGCGCCGGGACGGGCGTCAGCGGCAAGTTCGCCACGGGCGTGGTCCGCAGCTTCCCGGTCGCGAACAACGCCGCCGGCGACGGAGTGCCGGCCGGGGCGCTGGCCGTGACCGGCAACCTGACCGTCGTAACTCCATCGAGCATCGGCTGGGCCTTCGTCGGCCCCTCGGTGACCGACCCGGCCACTTTGAACAGTTCCACGGTCAACTCGCCGGCCGGCGACACGCGCGCCGACGGCGTCACGGTCAAGCTCGCTTCCGATGGAAGCCTGAGCGTCGTGTGGGTCGGCAGACCTTCGTCCACCGCGGATCTCGTGTTCGACGTCACCGGTTACTTCGTCGGCGACCTGACCGGATCGAGGTTCGTGCCGATCGAGCCCACGCGGCTGGTCGACACGCGCTACAACCTGCCGTTCACCGGCCCGGTGGCCCGAGCGGCAGTCACGACGCTGGCCATCGCGGGTCACGCCACCGTTCCGTCGAACGCGACCGGCATCAGCGGCAACCTGACCGTGACCCAGCAGACCTACGCGGGCTACATCACGGTCGCCCCGACGCTGACGTCGGGCGTCGCGCCGGCCTTCTCGACGGTCAACTTCCCCAAGGGCGACAACCGGGCGAACGGCTTCTACGTGCGTCTGAATAGCAACGGATCGCTGGCTGTCGTGTACGAGGCGTCTCACTCCGCGACGACGCAATTCATCATCGACATAACCGGCTACTTCCTGCCGGCCGGCTAGCGAAGCAACCCGTCGGTCGCGGGTCCCGGGGCCGGTCGCTTTCACGCAGCGCACCGGCCATAGACCGCCGACGGGACCGTCTACATAATGCGAGCAGTTCAGCCCACGTATAGACGCGGCTGCCCTGCGGGCCGCACGTCCAGAGTTTCCGCCCATCCGCCATAGGAGATTGTCTGTGGACGTCGTCCAGCTGTCGCGACTTCAGTTCGCCCTGACGATCAGCTTCCACTTCATCTTCCCGTCGATCACGATCGGTCTGGCCGGCCTGATCGCCGTCACGGAGACGTTTCGCTGGCGCACGAAGCGGGAAATCTACGACCGCATGTCGGTGTTCCTCACGAAGCTGTTCGCCGTAACCTTCGTGATCGGCGTCGTGAGCGGCGTGGTGATGGAGTTCCAGTTCGGCACGAACTGGTCCACATTCTCGGGCTACGTCGGTGACATCTTCGGAGCGCCGCTGGCCGCCGAGGGCGTGTTCGCCTTCTTCCTCGAGTCGGCTTTCGTCGGGCTCATCCTCTTCGGCCGCGACCGGGTCGGTTCGACCGTCCGCTGGATCGCCGGGTTGCTGGTCGCCTTCGGGACGATCCTCTCGGCCTTTTGGATCCTGGTCGCCAACTCATTCATGCAGACGCCGGCCGGTTACACCTGTTCGCCCGACCCGGCCTGCGGGCCCACGACCACGAAGCTCGTTCTGACGAACTTCTGGGCGGCGGTGTTCAACCCATCCACGCTGCCGCGCTTCTTCCACACGGTCTCGGCCTGCTACGTGGCCGGCGCCTTCTTCCTGGTCGGCGTGGCCGCCTGGTACCTCCTGCGCGGGCACCACCTCGACATCGCGCGGCTTTCACTGCGCATGGGCATCGTGGTGGCCTTCCTGGGCTCCGGCGCGATGTTCATGAGCGGCGACATCCAGACCCGAGAAGTGGCCCAGTATCAGCCGCTCAAATTCGCGGCCATGGAAGGCGTCTGCAAGACGGGCAGCGGAGTGGCGCTCGACATCTTCGGGATCCCGCCGAGCCAGGACTGCTCGACCGAAGCCGTTGCCATCGGCGTCCCGGATGGCTTGAGCCTGATGATGGGCCTCAACCCCAACAGCACCATCAAGGGCCTGGACCAGGAGTCCAACCCGGCGCTGCTGCCGCCCGTGGCGCTGCCCTTCATCGGCTTTCACACGATGGTGGGCCTGGGCGCGCTGATGCTGCTGCTGATGGCCCTGGGCGCCCTATTCCTGTGGCGACGATCGATCGAGAAACATCGCTGGTGGCTCTGGGCGGCGGTGCTGGCCGTGCCGTTGCCGCTGCTGGCCATCGAGATCGGCTGGATGGTCGCGGAGGTCGGCCGCCAGCCGTGGATCGTGCAGGGCCTGATGTTGACGTCCCAGGGCGTCTCGCCGGGGGTCTCGTCCACGGACGTCCTGATCTCGATCGTCGGCATCATCCTGCTGTACGCCCTGCTCTTCGGGTTGTGGTTGTACTCGCTGGCCAAGGAGATTCGCCGCGGCCCGGAGCCGGCCCCCGATGAAGCCGGGACCGGCACAACGGGGGCGACCTCGACTGCCTCTTCGGCCGCGAGCGCGGGAGGACGCTGACATGCCGCAGCTCTCGACGGTCTGGTTCGTCCTCCTGCTCTTCCTATTCGGCGGCTACGCCCTGCTCGACGGCTTCGACCTCGGGGCCGGGGTCGTGCACATGTACGTGGCCCGGACGGATCTCGAGCGCCGCCAGGTGCTCAACTCCATCGGCCCGGTCTGGGACGGCAACGAGGTCTGGCTGATAACCGCCGGTGGGGCGTTGTTCGCTGCCTTCCCGATCGTCTACGCGACCGTCTTCTCGAGCTTCTACCTGGCCATGATGCTCGTCC
The DNA here is from genome assembly GCA_964529245.1 of uncultured Anaerolineaceae bacterium. GTDB lineage: Bacteria > Chloroflexota > Limnocylindria > Limnocylindrales > CSP1-4 > Fen-1039. Next base: position 10,787 of record CAZGUS010000017.1, on the reverse strand, counting down.
TCGCGTCCCTGATCCTGCGCGCCGTCTCGATCGAGTACCGCGGCAAGGAGACCGCCGGGTGGTGGCGGACCGGCTGGGACATCGGCTTCTCCGTCGGGTCCGGCCTGGTGGCGCTGCTCCTGGGCGTCGCCCTCGGCAACCTGCTGAGCGGCGTCGCGCTCGGCGCCGACGGCGTCTATCGCGGCGGCTTCATCGGCCTGCTGAGTCCTTTCACGCTGGTCGTCGGCGTCCTGACCCTGGCCCTGGCCGCCCAGCAGGGCTCGGCCTGGCTCGTCCTCAAGACCGAAGGCGAGCTCGCGGAGCGGGCCCGTCGCGTCCAGTTCGTGGCCCAGGCCGCGGTAGTCGTGGCGTGGGTCGCGGCGACCGTCCTGGCGTACGCCGGTTCCCTGCCTGCGATAGACAACTTCAAGACGAACCTGGCCGCCTGGGTCGGGCCGCTTCTGGTCGTGAACGCGATCTTCTTCGGGGTCCGGGCGACGCTGCTCGGGCAGCCGTTCCGAGCCTTCCTGTGCTCCAGCCTGACGGTCGCCTTCCTGGCCGTGACGGCCGCGACCGCCCTCTACCCGAACCTCGTTCCGGCCGTCGTCGGCGCCCGAAGCCTGACGGTCGACAACGCCCATTCCTCGACCCTGACCATGCAGGTGATGCTGGTCGTGGCCGTGCTCGGGATGCCGATCGTGCTCGGCTACACCTCCTACATCTACTGGAAGTTCAAGGGCAAGGTCCGGCTGGAAAGCGCCAGCTACTAGCGAGTCGCCGACGCGACGCCGCGCAGGCGGATGCCGTCGGGCGGTTTCGTCTCAGGCATCGCGCGCCCTACCAGCGCGGGACGATCTGCCTGTCCAGAAGCTCGCGCGGGGACACGTGAGGCCGGATCAGGCAGGCGTGCCCGCCCAGGACGGCCACCTCGGCGGCGGTCGGGTGCGACAGGAAGTACGGCATCGACTCCGTGAAGCCGTAGGCCCCGGCGTCCAGCACGGCGACGAGATCGCCGACCTCCGGGCGGGGCAGCACCGCGTTCAACGTGAAGACGTCGATGCCGGTGCAGAGCGGCCCGGCCACCGTCGTGGGGACGCGGACACGCGAGTCGGCGTCCGGCGCCAGAACCGCCAGGCGCTGCTCCTGGCGAACGAGAGCGGGTCGAACCAGGTGGTGGATGCCGCCGTCCAGGATCGCGACCGGCGCCTCCGGCGTGCCCTTGACGTCCACGACCCGGGCCACGTACGCGCCGGCCGGGCCGAGCAGGAACCGACCCGGCTCGAGCAGGATCTCCATCTCGCGCAGCGCCGGGTCGGCGTCCCAGCCGCGACGCAATTCCTCGAGCCTGGCGCCGAGCAGGGCCAGGTCGAGCGCCTGATCCGCGTCGGCGTAGGGGATGCCGAAGCCGCCGCCCGCGTCGATCAGGCGGAGCGGAACGCCCGCGGCCGCGGCGACTTCCTTGCCGACCGCCACGAGCTCCGCTATGTGGTCCGCGAGCCGGTTCGCATCCAGCACGTTGGACGCCCCGAACGCGTGGACGCCGAGCAGCTCGAGGTTCGGGGAGGCGGCGGCCCGAACGGCCGCTTCCTTGAGATCCGGCAGCGGCATGCCGAACTTGCCGTGGGCGCCGCCGATGAGGCGGACGCGCTCGAACCGGGCGTCGTCGGCGACGGCGAGCCGGAGCAGGATCGGCTGACGGCGGCGCAGCCGCGCGGCGATGGCATCGAGGCGGCCCAGCTCGCCGGGCGACTCCACGGTGACGGCGCCGATCCCCGCGGCAACGGCGGCGCCCAGCTCGTCGTCGCGCTTGCCCGGTCCGGTCATGGCGATCGTGACGGGCGCGAAGCCGGCCCGAAGCGCCGCCTCCAGCTCTCCGCCGGACGCGACGTCGGCGCCGATGCAGCAGCCCGCGACGTGGGCCAGCACGCCGAGCGCGGGATTGCTCTTGACGGCGAACGCGAGCCGGAAGCCGAACGGCAGCACGGCGCCCAGGGCGTCGATGCGGCGGCCGACGAGATCGAGGTCGTAGACGTAGAGAGGCGTGCCGAAGTCGGTCGCCAGCGCCAGCGGCGGGATGCCGGCCAGCAGGCCGTTTCGCAGCAGGCCGTCGATCGGGGGCGCCTCGGGCGCGACGGCCGCCTCGACCGCAGGTTCGGCCGCCTGTTCGACCGGCCGGCCTTCTCCCGACGGCTCGGCGGCAGTCTCGACCGAAGGTTCGACGGCCGGCTCGACCGAAGGTTCGACCGAAGCTTCGCCTGCCGTCGCGGCCGCCTGTTCGGCCGCCTGCTCCTCAGAAGTCACCGCAACGCCTCCTGCAGCGCGACACGGGCGTCCGTGCGCTCGTCCCGGTATTTGACCACGACCGCGGTCGACAGGCCGATGCCGTTTGCCGCGGCGAACTCGCCGCGGGCCTGGCGGACGCCCGGCACGACGACCGCGCCGGCCGGCACCACGAGCGGCTCCTCCAGGGTCCCGACCAGGACACGATCGTGGACCAGGTCGTACAGGCGGCTCGTGCCGGTAAGGATGACACCCGCGCCGATCACCGCGGCGCGCTTCACCAGCACGCCTTCCAGCAGCGCCGACTGAGCGCCGACGAATACCTCGTCCTCGACGATGACGGGGCGGTGGCCGGCCGGCTCGAGGACGCCGCCGATCTGGACCGCGGCCGAGAGATGGACGCGTGACCCGATCTGCGCGCACGACCCCACCAGGACGTGCGAATCGACCATAGTTCCCTCGCCGATCCACACGCCTACATTCACATACGAGGGCGGCATGATCGTCACGCCCGGCGCCAGATAGACGCCGGCCCGCACGGTCGTTCCGCCCGGAACGATGCGCCAGGGCTTGCCCGCCGCCTGGGCCGCGCGGGCCTCGGGCGACGCGAGCAGGTCCTTGACGGGCAGGCCCACGCGGTCGCGGAATCGGAACGCGCCGCCGAGATCCCAGGTCCTTGTCTCGCGGTCGGCGAAGAGTCCGAGGATCGCCGATTGCACGGCCGAATCGGCGCGCCAGCCGCCGGCAGCGGCCGCATCGGGATGGGCCGCTCGAACCCGGCCGGAGTCCAGGTCGGCGATGACCGGGTCCGGGCGGTCGGTGGGAGTCTTGTCGTTCACGGCGTCATCATGGCCTGGACCGATGTCGGCGTCTGGGTCGAAGTCACGCGTGGGCCGTCGCGGTGGCCCGTTCGATGGCCGGCCGGGACGCGGCGCGCCTCGAGCCTCCTGTCGAACCCCTGGTCGTGACGTCCGCGCCGAGCTCCATCGCGCCGGTCGTCTCCAGGATCAGGCGCAACCGGGCGCGGAACGCGTCGTCAAGCGGCAGGAGAGGAAGCCTCACCGCGTCCGTCGTCAGGCCCATCATGGCCAGCGCCGCCTTGACCGGCACCGGGTTCGGGCCGCCCGCAAAGTTGGCCTTCATCAGCGGCAGCCAGCGCTCGTGTATCCGGCGCGCAGTGTCCCAATCGCCGGCGAACGCCGCGTCGCACATCTCCGCCATCGGGCCGGGGATCTCGTTGGCGCAGGTGCAGATCACCCCGTCGCCGCCCATGGCCAGCATCGGCAGCGTCCAGGTGTCGTCGCCGGCGAGAACGGCGAAGCCGGCCGGCCGGTCGCGCAGGATCGTCGCGATCTGATCCATGTTGGCCGAGGCTTCCTTGACGGCCACGATCCGCGGATGCTCGGCCAGGCGCAGGAGCGTCGCCGCCTCGACGTTGACACCGGTCCGGCCGGGTACGTTGTAGACGATGATCGGCAGATCGCCTTCCTCGGCCACCGCGCGGAAGTGCGCCTCGAGCATCCGCTGGTCGGGCTTGTTGTAGTACGGCGCGACGACGAGGGCGGCGTCGACGCCCATGGCCGCCGCGCGGCGTGTCGATCTGATCGCGGTCGCGGTGCTGTTGGAGCCGGTCCCGGCGACGATCCGGAGGCGGTCGCGGCTCGGGCGCTCGGCGGCGACTTCGAGCGTCGTCCCGATCACCCACTCGTCTTCTTCGTGGCTGAGTGTCGGCGTCTCGCCGGTCGTCCCGCAGGCCACCAGGCCGTGGACGCCGGAGTCTATCTGGCGGCGGACCAGGGCCCGGAAGGTCGCCTCCTCGATCGAGCCGTCGGCTTGGAATGGCGTGACGAGGGCCGTGAAGGCCCCCCTGAGCATGCGGTTGGCCGGCATCAGTGTCTCCTCGGTGGCGCCTGCGGCGCGATTGCCTGGGCTGGGTTGGGATGGTGTCATCGGACTAAGCCACGGCTCCCGCGGCGTCCGCGGCCGGCAGGTGCGTCCCGGGTTTCGCGGCGGCGATTATGTCGTCGACGACGCGATCGAATGGGTGGAAGCCGGGTGCTCGCGGCTCCGCCAGCAGCCATTCGGCGGCCGTGACCGCGCCGGCCGCGTAGGCCGAGCGGTCTCTCGCGGTGAGACGCATTTCCAGGCTCTCGCCGGGGGCGTCGAAGCCCACGAGGTGCATGCCCGGGGCGGCCCCGGCCCGGATCACGGCCACGTCCAGCTCCTCGGGCGCCGGTGCGCCGAGGGCCGTCTGCTGGGCCACGCGCGTCTTGCGAGGATGGGCGGCGATGAGCCGCCGCGAGAGGTCCAGGGCCGTGCCGGAGGGGCGGTCCGTCTTGGTGCGGCGGTGCCACTCGACGATGTACGGGTCGTAGTCGGCGAACGGGCCGAAGAGCCGGGCGGCCTCCCCGACGAGGCGGGCGAACAGCATCACGCCCAGGCTGAAGGAGCTCGAGGCAACGGCGCTGGCCTCGCATTCGGCCAGGAGGCCGGCCACTTCGGGTCGGTCGTCCGCCCAGCTGGTGGTGCCGATGACGAAGCGGCGAACTCCGCCTGCCAGGGCCGCGCGGACGTTGGGCAGGACGGCATCGCCCTGGCTGAAGTCGAACATCACCTCGGCGCCGAGGAATCGGCCGGGCTCATGGCCTGCGATCGGATCGGCGGGCAGGCCCAGGATCGCCGTCGGCGGCGTGCCGCGTCCGGCGAGCGCGGCCGCAACCGCCCGACCCATTGCGCCATCCCCGGCGACGATGCTGAGCATTACCCTGACCTCCGTCGAATTGCCTCGGACAAACAAAAAGGCCGCCAACACCATTGCGGTGTCGCGGCCCTCGGAGCCTCGCCCTGGCTCCGCGGTTCTCCACGAACGTCGCCGAGCCTTAGGGCCGAGCCTCGCAGCAGGGCCGCCAACGCTTCGACTTGGACTTGGCGAGCATCTGGACGTACATTTCTGGCGGATTATGCACAAGAACGCGCCGATGCGCAAGTCTTGCGCACCATATTCAGCGTGCATAGCGCACTTATGCACCACAGCATCCAGCGCGGATTCGGCTGGCCGGGCGCCCCTCGTGCCCTGGCCGCGCGGCGTCGCGCCCCGCCCGCCGCGGCGCGTTAGCCGCCCCGGGCCCGGGGTCGGCCCCGCCGCCGCCACGCCGCCCCGCCGCCCCGATCCGCCCGCTCTAGTAGGGCCGGCGGCCGTCCACTCGGAACAGGGCAACGCCCGCGCACAGGAGCGACCCCAGAAACAGGATCCCGCACTCGAGGGCCACGATCGGCCAGTACTCACCGCCGGGAATACCGAAAGGAACGTCGGTGGGCATCTGGCTGGGGTCGGTCGGACCCATCGACTCGATTACGTTGCCGTTCGAATCCACGGTGGTCGTCGTGTTCGCCTGGTACCAGGCGTTGATGTCTCCTGACCATGGTTTGCCGTCCAGGTACATGTCCGTATAGACGATGAGCGCGCTGTTGGTTTCTTCCCCCCACGGAGTGCCGCTGGCTATTTCCGCCTGGGTCGCGAGCACCTGGGACAGCGGCGGCAGAACGGTGCGGTTCATGCCCGGATCCCACGTTCCGCGAACGAGCACGCAGATCACGACGGCCAGGAGCATGGCCGGCGCCGTCCGCCCGAACAGGGTCCCAAGAGCGGCCGTTCCGGCGAAGGCGGCCAATCCCCAGAACACGAGCGGAATGCCGCGGCCCATGTAGTTGCCGAAGTCGGCCCAGGGGTTGAGGCCCGGTACTGTCGCACCCGCGAGGAAGTCCGAGGCCAGACCCAGCATGAGCAGCAGCGGGACGATGAGCAGCACGACCGCGCCGATTCGGGCCGCCAGCCAGCGCCGCCGAGATCCGGCCAGCGCCCACGATAGGGGCGCCGTGCCGTGCTCGATCTCGCGCGCTACCAGCGGCGCGCCCAGCATGATGCCGACGACGAAGGGCAGCACCTGCGGGAGCGAAGAGATGAGCCGCACGTCGAAGCTGTCGTGGATGGCCAGCCACTGGCTCGACGCCGAGAAGCAAGCCAGGGTCATACCGGGCTGGAAGCCGCCGACGGCGGAGTAGGGATAGCAACCGGCGGGCAGGTTGACGGAGTTGAGCCTGAGCGCCTCGACGATTGCGGCCACGGCCACGCCGATGCACAGGATGATTGCGGCCGCGACTTCGAAGCGGCTTTGCTTGAGCGTCAGGCGAATGCGGGTGATCACGTCCGTCCCACTTCAGTCGAGCCGCAGGCCGGCGCTGCCGCGCCCGGCCGCCAGATAGCCGAGGACCACGTCTTCGAGGCTAGTCTCGCCCGCAAGGTCGGACGACGGTGCCGCGGCATCCGGGTCCGAGTCGTTCGAGGGTTCGGCCAGCCGCCACAGCGTCTGGCGCTTGCCGCCTCTTCCGGCGAACGAGCCGACCTCCGTCGCGCCCTCCGGCGCGGACTCCGATTCGCCCTCGGTCATGTGATGGCCGCGACGCGCGACCTCGAGCGGGCAGTCGAGCAGGACCTTGCCGCCGCCGAGGATCGTCAGCCGGTCGCACGCTTCCTCGACGTCGGTGACGATGTGCGAGGAGAGCAGCGCGGTCGAGCCGTCCGACCGCATCGCTTCGAGCAGGACGTGAATGAACTCGCGGCGCGCGAGCGGGTCGAGGTTCGCGAGCGGCTCGTCGAGAAGGAGCAGCCCGGCCCGCGTCCCAAGGGCGATGGCCAGCCCGAGCTGGGCGGCCTGACCGCCCGAGAGCGTGTCGGCGCGCTGGTCGAGTGGTATTCCGAGCTGGTCCAGGCGTCGCCGGGCGTACGCCGCGTCGAAGCCGGAGTGGAGGCTGCGGGCCATCAAGAGGTGATCTTCGACCGAGAGGCCGCGATACACCGCCGGGGTCTGGGGCACGTAGCCGACGCGGCGGAGCGCCGCGGCGCGATGCTTCCAGGGATCGACGCCCTCGACGGCCACGCTGCCCGAGCTGGGGCGCTCGAAGGCCATGCAGATGCGGATGAGGGTCGTCTTGCCGGCGCCGTTGGGGCCGACCAGAGCCGTGACGGAGCCCTCCGGCAACTCCAGATCGACGTCTTTCAGGGCCCAGCGGCCCTGCCGGAATCGTCCTCCGTAGCGCTTCGAAACGGCGTGCGTGGTGAGCGGCGGCGTGGCCAGCGACTGCGTTGCGAGCGACTGGGTTCCGAGCGTCATGTCCCCCTCCTCATGCGGCTTGCCAGATGGTAGCCGCTGGGCGGCTCGCTCGCTGCCATCGCCCGGCGAATTGCGCTGCCCCGGGTCGGCGGCGAGAAGATTGCGACCGGGCACGTCACGAGGGTAAACGCCCGAGGCGTTGCGGGATTTCCCGACATTCGCTAACGCGGCGGCGATGCTAGCGTCTGGCCGAGACGGTGCATCGACCGAAGGATGCGCCGCAGCAGGGGATGGCTCGGAGGACGGGGATGCGCCGCAGAGACTGGATCATCGGGGCGCTGCTCGTGGCGATCGTCGCCGAGGTGGCGCTGGCGTGGGGCCGCAGCGACGGCTACTCCGGCGTCAACCTCGCCTACCGCGACGGCCAGGTCGTGGTCGCGAGCGTCGATTACGCCTCGCCCGGCTACGCGCAGGCCGTGCCGACGGATTGGGTCGTCGAGACGGTCGGCGATGGGGACAACCTGACGGACGTCCTGGGCCTGTCCGATGCTCAGAAGCAGGCCCTGGCAGCCGCGCCATGGCAAGGGGTGCAACTGAACGCCATTCCTCCGGATGGCGTTGCCGCTGAGCTCAAGGTCCGGGCGGATTCTCAGGAGCCGGCGGACTCACAGCAATGCCTGGATGTTCGATATATCGACAGCGGTTATGTCTGCGTCATCACGTCCAACGTCGCCCAGAGCTGGTACTCGTTCAGCCAGAGCGACAACCAGGGTGACTACTTCCTGCTCTGGATGATCTTGCTGGGAACGTTGCTCGGGGTGTGGTGGCTACGCAGTGGCCGGGAAGGCCCGCGTCTCGTGCCGTATGCCTGGACTCTGCCGGTGGCCGCAGCGATGCCGCTGCTGGTGATGCGCCTGGACCAGATCCAGAATGTCGCGGTCCTCATCGTTCAGGGTTCGATGCTGGCGGCTGGACTCCTGCCGCTTGGCCTGCAGCTGACGGCCGGACTCCGGAGGCGCCGCCGGACCATCGCTGGCATCGTTGTGCTCGCCACGATCGCGATCGTGCCCGTTGCGGTGCTGACCCCAAGCTACGATCGCGACGCCGGCGTATGGATGCTGCCCGTGCTGCGCGCCGCATCCTCGGCCGCCATCGTCCTGGTGCCGGGTCTTGCGAGGGTCGTGCAGGCGCTCCGTCTGGCCGAACCCGGGCCGCAGGTGCTGGCTGGCGAGGCGCCGGCCATCGAGCTGGCGGCGATCGCCCTGACCCCGGCCTCTTCCTGCGCCGGCCTGCTGTTCTTTCACCACGAGATCTGGCTGACCCTGTTCTGGCTGGGCGCGATCGCCGTCTGGCGGCTGGGCCGCCTGCCCATGTCGAGGCTGCTGAGCCGGGCGACGTTCCAGCGAGACCTGACCGTTCGGACGACCGAGGCCGAGCGTGCCCGCATCGCCGGCGACATCCACGACTACGCCCTGCAGGACCTGACCATGCTGGTCCGGCGCCTGGACGCGGCCGGAGACACGTCCAATGCCGCCGCGGCCCGCGATGTCGCCGAGCGCCTTCGATCCATCTGCGGCGACTTGAGGCTGCCGGTTCTCGACGACCTTGGCGTCGGCCCGGCGATCGAATGGCTGTGCCAACGATACGAAGAGCCGGCCGGACCGGTTGCGCTCGATCGGCTCGGGGACGAGAAGCGTCTGCCGGCCGAGTCGGAGCTGGCTTTCTTCCGAGTGGCCCAGGAGGCTATCGGCAATGCCGTGCGCCACGGCGCTCCGCCGATCAACGTGAGGTATCGAGGCGGAGGCTCATGGGCCGAGCTGGAGGTCGACGACTCGGGGCAGGGTGTGCCGGCCGGCGCGGCCGAAGCTGCCGAACGGTCGGGTCATCTGGGGCTGATGAGCATGCGCCAGCGGGCAGAATCGATCGGCGCCGACCTCGATATAGGGCGGCGACCGGGCGGCGGCACGCGAGTGCGCATGGTCTGGGAGCCGAGCGCTCGAGCAGAAGCGGCCGCCGGCGAAGGTGGCAACCTGACCGCGAGCACGAGAGCTATCGTTGCCGCCATACGCAAGGCGTTCCGGATCCGGCCGGAGGTGGGGCCATCGTCCGAGGAGGGCAAGTGACGGAGAGCGAGGCCGCGATCCGGGTCGCCATAGTCGACGACCACCCGGTCGTGCGCGAAGGGACGGCGGCCTTGCTCGACGGGCAGCCTGGACTTCGAATGGTCGGCACGGCGGCGTCACTGGACGAAGCCGCATCGCTGCTCGATCGCGCCGTGGTGGACGTTCTCCTGCTGGACATCCGGCTCGGGTCCGAAAGCGGGCTATCGCTCTTGCGCGGCGGCGCAGGCCGGCCGGCGATCGTCGTCCTGACCGCCTACGACTACCCGCAGTACTCAGCCGCGGCGCTGCGCCTCGGTGCGGCCGGTTTCGTGGTCAAGACGGCACCGATCGCCGAGTTGATCGACGCGATTCGCAGGGCCGCGACCGGCGGCCTGGCGTTCGCGCGCCGTCCCGCGGCGGTGGGGCCGGTCCTGACCTCACGTGAACGCGAGGTCGTGGCCCTTGTCGTCGACGGTCGCAGCAACGATGAGATCGGAGCCGAGCTCGGGATTGCCTCCAAGACGGTCGAAGCGCACCTGCGCCGGCTATTCGAGCGGTGCGGATTCCAGTCGCGAACCGAGCTCGCGACGCGAGCCCTGCGCGAAGGCTGGCTCGAGGTCCCGTAGCAGCCCGGTCCCGCTCGCTACTTCAGCGCCTCCGCCAGAAGCGTCGACAGCTGATCCCACTCCACGAGAAACGCGTCGTGACCCTTGGTCGAGCGGATCTCGCGATAGGCCGCGTCCATGCCGGCGGCGGTCGCGGCGTCGACGAGATCCTGGACCTGGTTCGTGCCGTATAGGATGTCGCCCTCTATGCCGACGCCCGTCAGCCGGGTTCCGTACGCGGCCAGGCGCTGCAGTGCGGTCGCCGGACCGCCGCGGCCGCGACCGATGTCGTGCGTGTCCATTGCCCAGACGAGCGTCCGGTAGGTGTCCTCGTCGAAGCGTTCGAGTAGCTTTCGACCCTGGTGGCGCAGGTAGCTCACGATCGAAGGCGTGCCGTCGGGCTCGACGCGCCCGGCGAAGCGCTGTTCGAAGTCAATCTCGCTGCGGTAGGTCGTGATGGCCAGCTGGCGGGCGAGGTCGAGCCCGTCCACGCCGAGCCGCTCGACCAGCTCGAGCTGGATGTGGTCCCAGCCGACGGCGAGCTGGCCGATCCGCGCCGGCGCGGCCATCGGCACGACCCGGCTGATCTCGCCCGGCCGCTCCAGGGCGACCTCGAGCGCGACCATGCCGCCGAGAGACCCGCCGACCGCCAGAGCGAGCTTGCCGATCCCCAGCGCGTCCAGGAGACGCCACTGGGCCCGGGCCTGATC
>CAZGUS010000016.1:0-29103 GCA_964529245.1 uncultured Anaerolineaceae bacterium | reverse complement strand
CGAGCTGGAGCTTCACGCGCTCGAGCAGCGCCCGCGAGCCGCGGGTGTGGCAGGCAGTACCGCGGCAGATTGCCACGGTGTGCGTACCCTGCGGATCGAGGTTGAAGAGCGAGAAGAACGTCGCGACGCTGTAGACCTGCGACTGCGGGATGCCGGTGCGAGCCGCCACGTATTCAAGTGTCTCCATCGGGAGAAACTTGTGGGGGTTGCGGTCCTGGAGCTTCTCCAGGATCCCCAGCAGCTGACCGGGGCGGCCGGCCTGCTCGCCGATGATCCGGTCGATCAGGTCCTGGTCTTCCGAGTGTGGCAGCGCCGTAACCAGTCCGGTGGTCATCTAACCCTCCAGACGGAAGCCGTCCTCGCAGGCCGGGTGCGTGAAAGGGCCCGCGTTACGCACGGCAATGGCCGCCAGAGTAGGGTTCGGCCAGCCCGTGCAATAGGGCCATCCGGACGAGAATGGCCCGGGCCGGTGGTGCCGCACGGGGAGCCGCCCGGCAGGTGCGTGTTCCGCCCGTCCTGCGCGCGACACCCCGACGGCCCCGACGGTCGCGACGGCCGTGGAGCGGCCGTCGGGCGCTCAGGTCGTGGACGCCAGCGGGGAGGTTCCGAGCATATTGCCGGAAGCGTCGAGGGCCCGAACCGCCACGAACTGTTCCTTTGTCGTGAGGCTGATCGACGTCTCGAAGCCGGACCGCGGCGCGGACGCCACCTTGCTCAGCGCCGCCGCGCCGGCGCCTGCCAGGACGTCCCACGCGGCGACTTCGGTCGCGCCGTTCCAGCTGGCATAGAGGGTGAGCTGCCCGGCGTGGTTCTGGAGCGATACCGTGGGCGTGTCCGTCGGCCGCCCGACCCACGGAAAGCGATAGTCGCGATAGGACTGCGAAGCCGTGAACGTCGCATTGAGCAACAGCGTTCCATCGGCGCCGAACTCGCTGAAATGCGGCAGGCTGCCCCAGCCGACGAACACGTGGCCGTCCGGCAGCACCTGCATGTTGCCCTGGCTCGTGGCGAACAGCTTCTGCGGCTGGGTGTATTCACGTACGAGCGTGGCCGTCATGGCCGTCTCGTCGAGGCGCAGCACGATCGCGCGCGACGGCCCGGGCCCAGCCCCGTCGTCGAAGAGAGTGAGTGTCCCGTCGGGCTGCCGGCGGGCGTCGTGCTGAAAGGCGAAGGCCGTCCCGGGCCCCATCGCGAAGTCGCTGCGCTTGCCCCCGAGGCGCCAGCGGATGGCGCCGCTCCGGCGGTCGATCTTGTAGATGGCCGAGGTGTTCCGAGCCGACACGATCAGGTTGCCGTCGGTGTCGACATCGATCGAATTGGCGTGGACGTAGTCGTAGACGGCGTTGGCCCCGGTCGGGGCGCCGACGACCGACTCGTCGAGGGCGATGTGGTCGGCGGCGTGCCACTCGAAGAGCAGGCTGCCGGTTGCGAGGTCGATTTCCTGGACTTCGCAATCCATGACCTGCGCGTACCCTGGCGTGGCGCCGGCCGCCGGGGCGGGCGCGGTCCCGGTGTCGGCGAAGAAGAGGGCCGTCCCGGCCGGCGTCAGCTGAAGCTCGTGGAGGTCCGCCTGCCGGCCGTTCACGGCCTGGATCCGCGTCAGCTCCCGGTAGGAGCCATCGATGACGACATGCTCGCCCGACCCGATGCCGCCGTTGTTCGTCCCCTCCCACCAGGTCAGCACGGGCTCGCCCCGGTAGCTCGAGACCCGAAGGTCGGTCATTGCCTTGCCGGTGCCGGGGCGCATCCACACCAGTTCGCCCGCATCGTCGACGATCGTCGGGCCGTCGTGGCCGGTGCCGTTGGACGGCGTAAGGAAGATGAAGCCCGGCGCCGGGGCGACACCGGACGCGGTCGACTCGATGATCGGCGACGCGAGGTCGGGCCGCGAGAAGTAGACCCGGTGGGGTTCGGGGGTCGGCGCGGCCGACGGGGTGGGGCGGGCGACGCGAGTCAGCGTCCCGAGGAGGTCCAGGCTCGCAGCGGCCAGCCCGCCGACGACGATAGCCCCGGCTGCCACGAGGAATCGGCGCCTGGTGATCCGATGCTCCGGCGCCCCGGTGTCCGGCATGCGAGCCTCCTGTGCGGGCGACTCTATGGCTCCTCGTTCGTGGTCTTCGTCGGGGAGCGGGCCGCCCGAAGGTGGTCGCACACATCTTAGGGTTCGCTGCCCCAGTCGGCGCGACCGCACATGGAGAAGCGGCCTCCCCGCAACCGGGCCGCTCGGCCCCGGGTCTTGGTGTAAGATCCTCCCAATGTTCGGACTATCCGGAGACAGGGAGTGGTTTTGACTTGAGCGCGAGTGCCAATGAGCGGCGGGTGATCCGCGCCTACTTCAGAGCCGTCGCGCTGGCGGAGCCGTTGCAGCGCGAACTCGCGGCCAGGCATGGCATCTCCCTCGACAGCCTCTTCGCCGTGCGGGTTCTGGCGCGCCTCGGCGAGTCTCCGATCAGCCAGTACGGAGACGAGCTCGGAGTCCCGCGTTCCACGATCACGAACGTCGTGGATCGGCTGGAGCGGGCGGGTCTGGCGGAGCGCTCGGCCGGCCCGACCGACCGCAGAGTGACCCTCGTCCGTCTGACGCCGGCCGGCCAGAAGGCCGTCGACGACACGGATTTCGTGCGCGAGAGCGATCTCGCGGCGCGTCTTCGGGCCCTCGAACCCGCCGCCCAGGAGGCCCTCGCCGAACTCCTCGAGCGCGTCGTAGCCGGGTCGTCCCAATCGCTGTCCGGCGACGCGGAGCCCATTCCCACCGCACTCACCGAGACCGACCGATGACGAACTCCGACCGACCCCGCCGGCTGGCCCACATCGACTACCGCTGGATCGCCCTGTCGAACACGACTCTCGGCGTCTTCATGGCCGGCCTCAACGGCAGCGTCGTGATGATCTCGCTGCCGGCCATCTTCCGTGGCATCGGCATCGACCCGCTCGGGCCGGGCGAATCGGATTACCTGCTGTGGGTGCTCGTCGGCTACACGCTGGTTACCGCCACACTCCTGGTCACCGCGGGTCGGATCTCCGACATGTATGGGCGCGTCCGCCTGTACAACGCCGGGTTCGCGGTGTTCACGCTCGGGTCGATCCTGTGCTTCTTCGTGCAGGGCCAGGGCAACGGCGCCGCCCTGCAACTCATCGCCTTCCGGATCGTCCAGGGCGTTGGCGGGGCATTCCTGTTCGCCAACTCCGCGGCCATCCTGACCGACGCCTTTCCGCCCGATCAGCGCGGCCTGGCCATGGGCATGAACCAGATTGGGGTGCTTGCTGGCAGTTTCGGCGGCCTGCTCCTCGGAGGCGTGCTGGCCGGCATCGACTGGCATGCCGTCTTCCTTCTCAGCGTGCCGTTCGGGCTCTTCGGCACCGCATGGGCGTACCTGATGCTCCACGAGACGGCGACCATCCGCGCTCATCAGCGGCTCGACATCCCAGGCAACGTGCTCTTCGCCGTCGGGCTCACGCTCGTTCTGGTCGGCTTCACGTACGCCATCCAGCCATACGGCAGCTCGAGCATGGGCTGGGGCAGCCCGTGGGTCATCGGCGAAATCGCCGGCGGCCTGGCCCTGCTCGTCGTCTTCATCGCCGTCGAGCGGCGCGTGCCGGATCCCATGTTCCGGCTCGAGCTATTCCGCATTCGGATGTTCACGGCGGGCAACATCGCCGGCTTCCTGTCGTCGCTGGCGCGAGGCGGCCTGCAGCTCATCCTCATCGTCTGGCTGCAGGGCATCTGGCTGCCCCTGCACGGCTACACGTTCGAAGAGACTCCGCTCTGGGCGGCCGTCTACATGCTGCCGATGACGGCCGGGTTCCTGATCGCCGGACCGCTGAGCGGCTGGATGTCGGATCGATTCGGGGCACGCTACTTCTCGACGGGCGGGATGCTCATCACGGCCGCCGCATTCGTCGGGTTCCTGACGCTCCCGGCCGACTTCGACTACGCCCCGTTCGGGCTGCTGCTCCTCCTCCTGGGGCTGGGCATGGGCGCCTTCGCCTCGCCCAACACGGCGTCCATCATGAATGCGGTTCCGCCGGAGCATCGCGGCGCGTCGTCGGGCATGCGGGCCACGTTCCAGAACGTCGCCTCGAGCCTGAGCCTGACCCTCATCTTCACGCTCGTCGTCGCGGGGCTGTCGGCCAGCCTGCCCGGGGCGCTGTACGGCCACCTCACGGCGGCGGGCATACCATCCGGAGTCGCGACCCAGATCTCCGGAGTGCCGCCGGTCGGCGCTCTCTTCGCGGCGTTCCTCGGTTACAACCCGATGGCCACGCTCATCCCGCATTCGGTCCTGGCCGCACTCCCGGCCGCGACGCAGACGACTCTGCTCAGTCCGACCTTCTTCCCTCAGCTGCTGGCCGGCCCGTTCCACGACGGACTGCAGATCGCGTTCACCGTCTGCGTCGTGCTGTCGCTCGGCGCGGCGGCGGCTTCGTGGATGCGTGGACGTCGCTACATCCACGACTACGAGGTCGTTCCCGCTTCGGCGACGGCAACCGTCGAAGGGTTCGCGGCGATGGCCGCCGGAATCACGCGAGCCGACATCGAACCGGCGGTCGAACCGGCGGTCGAACCGGCGGGCTCAACCGTGCCGGCCCAAATCGGTGAGCGGGCGGCGCTCGGCTAGACTCGAATCCATGAACGGGGTAATCGCGCTCGTCGGCTCCGGCGAGTTCACCCCGGCGATGGCCGGCGTGGACCGAGAGCTGCTGGCCGCCACCGGCCGCGATCGGCCGCGTGTGGCGATCGTGCCGACAGCCTCGTGGCCCGACGGCGAGGTCGTATTCAACCGCTGGGCTGCCCAGGGCGAAGCCCACTTCACCGCCCTGGGGGCCGTTCCCGTGCCCGTCCTGATCCGTGACCGGTCTTCGGCCGACGACCCGGAGTTCGTCGCGGCCATCGCCGGCGCGGATCTTGTCTACTTCTCCGGCGGCAAGCCGGGCCACCTGCTGGATATGCTCCGCGACAGCGCCGTGGGTGCCGTCGTGCGCGAAGCCCACGCCAGGGGGGCGGTGATCGCGGGCTGCTCGGCCGGGGCGATGGTGCTGGCCGGGCACCAGCTCCGCGTCGGCGGCGGGCGCTTCCTGCAGCTGCCCGTGAGCTGGCAGGATGGCCTCGGGCTCGTGCCGGACATCGTGGTCGTGCCCCACTACGATGCCATCCCCGAAACTTTCGTGGCACCGCTTGTGCTGGCCGCCCCGAATGGAGCGATCGTTGTCGGCATCGACGAGGAGACGGCTATCGTCGGGCGCGACGGCGCGTGGCAGGTGCGGGGCCGCGGCCGCGTCACGGTGTGGCGAGGTCGGCGGCGGGAGCGCCACGGCGCCGGTTCGATCGTCTCGTTCTGATGCTCGCCGGGCGCCGCCCGCCACGCGCCACACGCAGCGCGCCGAGCGGCCGCGAAGCTCCGGCCGCAACGCGCCGGCGCGACTCAGATCGGCCGGCTTCTCGAGCGCACGAGCCGGATGGCCTCCGCCGGTCCGCCAGTCCATTCGGGTCCATGCCCCGGCAGCACCAGCTTCGCGTCGACGTCCTCGATCCGCGAGAGACTCGCCAGCGCCAGCTCCGCGTCCGCGGAGAAGGGCGCGAGCTGCGGTCCGGTCCGTCCGGTCGTGACCGCGTAGGTGCACATGGCGTCGCCGACGAAGAGCGCACCCAGACCGGCAAAATGCAGGGCGGCGCTGCCCGGCGTATGGCCCGGAACCAGGGTGACCCGCGGCGAGCCCGGAACGTCGAGCGTCGCCCCGTCGCCGAAGGTCGCGACCGCACCGAGGTGGTGAGGCCTGGCTCCGTGCCGCAGCATCCACCAGCCGAACCGCAGGATCGGCAGCGGCCGCATCGGGCCCCCGCCTCGGGCCGGGTTCGGCACCTCGCCGCGCGCGAGCGCCGCATCCAGCTCGTGGACGCTGACCGGCCAGCCGCGCTCCTTCCGGGCGCGTTCGGCGTAGCCCGTGTGGTCGTCGTGGCCGTGGGTCAGCACGATCGCCCGGACATCGGCCAGGGTGCGCCCCATGGCGGCGAGCTCGGCCGGGAGGTCGTACCACAGGCCGGACACCCCCGCGTCCACGATCGTGATCTGGCCGCCGTCGTCCACAAGGTACGAGTTCACGATGCTGTTGCCGCCGACGCGTCGAATCCCCGGTGCGATCTGCATGTTCCTCCGATCGAGCCGCCGCGCCCCGGCGCAGCCGCCTTTGCGAATCTACTTCTGCCGCTTCGCCTGGGCGCGCGTCGACGCCGTTGCCCTGCCAGCCGAAACACGGCGGCCCGCCGCTTCGGCCCCGGATCGAGGCGCGCTACGGTGGGCCGGACGGCCTGGTCCGAGCGGCATCGGGCCTCCCCGCCCGCCGGCAGCAGCCGGCAACAGGAGGACGACCGGATGGCGCCGAACGACACTCAGGGCAACGGTACACGCGAGCAGCCGTGGCAGCTCAAGACGCCGAGCGGAACCTCTGAGTACCAGATGTACCGCGATCCGACGTCCGATCCGCCGGCCCTCGTCTGCACCGTCGGGACGACCGTCCTGCGCTACCGGCTCAGCTGCACCGACGACCTGCACGCGATGTTGAAGGCGTGCGGCGGCTGGATGCCGCTCGGGAGCGCCGACGAGCAGAAGCCGGCGGCAGATGGAACGATCGAGGCTTGGGCGCGCTCGCCCGACAATCCAGTCGGCGGCTGGTACGGCCTCAAGAAAGGCCTGCGGGGCCGCTTCGCCATGTACGTGCCGCCGCTGATGGAGGTCCTGGGCCTGGCGGAAGTGGAGCACAACCCGAAGAACAACCGCATGCGGGCAATCTAGCCGCGAGTTTCGGACTCCAATCGTGCGACGCGGCCGGCATCGCGGCGCGCGTTTGATATCGTGGCGATCATGGATCGTCGCGCCGCGAACTCGCCGGACGGCCGGCCGCAGGACTCACCGGATCGGACCGACGCCGCCCCCGCGCCGATAACGGCCTGGTGGCTCGGCCGGACGGGCTATCGCGACGCCTGGGACCTGCAGCACCGCCTCGTTTCGGCCCGAGGCGCGGGCGCCGTCGGCGACCAGCTGGTCCTCCTCGAGCACGAGCCGGTCCTGACCCTCGGCCGTCACTCCGACCCCGGCCATGTCCTGGCGGGCCCGGCGGAGCTGGCCGCCCGAAACATAGAACTGCTCCAGACCGAGCGCGGCGGCGAAGTGACATATCACGGCCCCGGTCAGCTCACCGCCTACCCGATCGTGCGCCTGGCCGACCGCGGGCTGTTCATCCGCACCTACGTCCGGGCTCTCGAGACCGCGCTCTCGGAGACGTGCGCCTCGTTCGGCGTCGACGCGGGGCCCAGGGATGGGTTCCCCGGCTGCTGGTGCGGCGGCGGGACGCGCAAGATCGGCGCGGTCGGAGTGCGAGTGGAACACGGCGTCACGTATCACGGCATCGCCCTCAACGTGTCCGTCCGGCTCGCCGACTTCGACCTGATCGACGCGTGCGGCATGCCGGGCGTCGAATCCACGTCGATCGCGCGAGAGCTGGGCGAGGCGGACGAACCGGCGGTCGAATCCGTTGGGCGTGCGGCCGCCGAATTCGCCCGGGCCCTGGCGCGGGCTCTCGGCGCTCCGCTCGCCGGAACGCTCCCTCCACTCGCGGATCCGGCCCGGGCCCGTGTCGAATTGGAGACACTGCTCGAGGGGCGGATGTCCGTCGGCTCAGCCGCCACGGTGGGGGCCGGCTGATGGGCGCCGGCCTTTTCGAGCTGCGCCGCGATGCCATCACCGGGTGGTGGGTGGCGACGGTCGTCGACCGCCAGTTTCACCAGGAACGTTTTTCGCTGCGCGCCGAGCTCGTCGACGACGGCGGGGCCTGCCAGAACTGCTCTCAGCCGCCGGGGGACGGCGTTCGCCTCAGGATCCTCAAGGACTACGCGTTCCATGTCGTCGGCACCAACGAAGAAGCGCGAGAGGTGGAGCGCAGCCTGGCCCAGGTGGCGCTGTCGCAGGCCAGGGCTTCTGGCAGCTGGCGGACGATCGTCGCGCCGCCGGGGGAGCACCGGCCGCTGCAGGTCATCGGCAGCGGGCTGCTGGCCGAGATGCTCTCGGTAGCGCGCAGAGCGATCGCCGAGGCGGCCCGACTCGGCCAGACCGAATACCTGCAGGTTGTCCAGAACTGGGGCGCCCAGGCCGGCGCTCGGACGAACCATCTGTGCCTGGACCTCTACGACCTGCCGCAGATTCCGCACCGCGTCTCCGAGGAGATCGGCGGCGCCGCTCGCTTTCTGATCCGCGAGGGCGAGTGTCCGTACTGTCGGATCGCGCGCGAGGAGTCGAGGACGGGCACGCGGCTGATCTGGCAGGACGCAGAGAGCGTGGCCTTCGCCCCTTTTGCCTCGCGCTCGCCGTTCGAGGTGTGGATCGTGCCGCGACACCATGCCGCGGACTTCGGCCGCGCCACGGACGCCGATGTCGCGTCCACGGCAGAGGCCCTGCGCCAGGTTCTGGCGCGCCTCGCCCGTCTCGATGGACCGCCCCACAACCTCGTCCTTCACACGGCACCCCTCCGCGAGAAGGTCGACGCGACGTACCATTGGCACTGGGAGATCCACCCGCGGCTACGCGAGATCGCCGGCCTCGAGCTCGGCACGGGTCTGCCGGTGAATCCGGTGTCGCCGGAAGAGGCCGTCGAGCAGTTGCTACGCCATCGACCCGAAGGGGAATCCGCAGGAACGCCATGAGAACTGGGGGATTGCAACGGCGTCACAGTGGCCGGAGTGCCGCCGTCACAGCAGCCTGGCGCGCATCGACGCGCTTCCATGTTCTGGCATCGCGGACAGCGGCGGGATCGATTTGGCGCTCCAAACCACTACCTGGCGAATGGAGGTCGGCGTGACGGCCACGGCCGAAAGGTCTGCCGACCGCGCCTTCATCGAAGAACTGTTCGCCCGCCACCACGGCGAGATCTACGCCTACCTGATCCGGATGATGCGGGACTCGGACCTTGCGGCCGATCTGGCGCAGGACACCTTCATTCGAGCCTACCGCGCCATCGAGAGCCTGGAAGACCGGGCCAAGGCCCGCGCCTGGCTCTACCAGATCGCCCATCGCATCGCCCTCGACGAGATCCGCCACCGCCGCATCGTCCATTTCATGCCGCTGACCGTTGAGTCCCACGGCGCCGCTCCATCGGCCGAGCATCTGGCGATGGAGATGCGGCTGTCCGGTCCGCTGGCGCGCGCTCTCGCCCGAATTCCCGACCGGCAGCGAACGGCGCTCCTGATGGCCGAAGTCGGAGACCTGACCGGCCTGGAGCTGGCGGATGCGCTCGGCGTCAGCCACGTCGCCGCCCGGGCTCTCCTGACCCGCGCTCGCGAGAGCCTGCGTCAGGCCCTCGCCGACGAGAAGCGCCTGGAGAAGGAACACGAGGCCGCCGTCGACGCCGCCTTTGCCGAGAGGGCCAGGGCCGCCGATCCCCGCCGCCACATAGACGACTCCAAGGGGGCGGACCGGTGAGCGCCATGGACAAGAATCAGAGTGCTGCCGCGAAGGCCGCCGCCCGAGCCGTCGCCCGCGCCCATGAGCGCGCCCGCCTGCTCGCCTCGTATGAACTCGACGAGCAGCTCTCTCCGGCCGATACGATATGGCTGGCCGTCCACCTGCGAGGCTGCGCCGCCTGCCAATCGGTCGCGGACGAATACCGCCTCGTCCACAACGAGCTGCGCGGCCTGGCCGCTCCCGAACCGCCGCGCGATCTCTGGGCCCGAACGTCGGCCGGCCTGGACGCCGTCGATCGACAGCGCGCCGGTCGCTCCGGCCTGACGCGTCTGGCAAGCCAGCTCGGCCTTCAGCTGCGCGACCTGGTGCGAACTCGGCCGTACCTCGCCTCTGTCACTGCGGTGGCGGTCGTGGTGTTGGTGGTGGCGCTGAGCCTGTCCTCCCAGGGCACCCTGTTTGCCCCGCCCGTGACGCCTTCGAGCGCGACCAATGTGGCCATCGCCAGCGCCGCGGCGAGCGGCGGGCAAGCGGCTCTGGCCGTCGTCGGCGGCACCAGCTACTACGTCGCCTCCGACAATGGCGTCTATCAGATCAAGGGCGGCAGCGCCCATTGCACCGGATCGCCCGAGAGCTGCGCGGTCACGAACGTCGCCGGCACGGTCCTCGGATCGGTGACCAGCAAGACGGCCGTGTCCGTGGTGATTTCCCCGAACGCGAACAACGCCGCCGTCTGGAACTCCAACAAGGTCGTGATCCTGCCGCTCGGCGGGTCGACGCCCAAGACTGTCGCCATCGACCAGCTCACCCCGCGCCCCACGACCGCGGCTGCCACGGCTGCGGCCACTACCGCTGCCGTCACGACACCTTCTGTGTCGGTCGAGCCCGAGGCCAGCCCGAGCGATACGCCGCAGCCGACCGCAAGCCCGACTCCGGCGCCGGTCGTCGCGACCGCAGCTACCGCGATCGGCCCCCAGCCGACGGCGATTCTCGACGGCTACAGAGTTGTTGGACGCGCCCCCGAGTTCTCGGCCAACGGCCAGTGGGTAGCATTCTCCGCGCGTTCGGTCAACGCGAGCTCAGGCTCCGACGTGTTCGTCTGGCGAGTCGGGTGGGCGCAGGCGGAAGCAGTCACCGCCAGCCACGCCGATCTGTTCGCCGGCTGGTTCGGGCAGCGGATCCTGGTCAGCGAGTTCTCACAGCCCGTCTCGGCGCCTACGCCGACACCCGACGCCTCTTCGTCGGCGGCAGAGCCCACAAGCACCGCCGCTGTGCCGGCCCTTGCGGCGCGGCCGCCCGTCATCGCGATCTCGTATGTGTATGACCCGATGACGGCCGCGGTCGAGCAGATCGATCGCCCGATGCTGATGCCGGTCGTGGACCCGACGGGCCACTTCGTCGTCTACTGGTCCGGCACGGTGGCGTTCGACCAGGCGAGCGGGCTCTACGGCGCCGGCCAGGGTGGCTTCTACTTCGACACCTGGTCAGACCTCGACCTCATCCCCGCCCAGCTCGGCGGCGGTGGAGGTCAGCCGGTTTCCCAGCCGACCGCCGTCCCGACGCCCAGTCCGAGCGCCGCTCAGCCGACCGACGGCGCCAGCCCTCTGGCGCTTTCCGATGGCTCAAACGGGGGCCTGTTCGCGGTCGCCGCAGGCCAGCCCGTTTCGCCGGCGGACGCCGCCCCCGCTCTGCCGCAACTCGTCCCGGTCGACTCCGCCCGAGGAACCGTAACCAGCTGGTCCGTTCGCTGGGACGCCACCGGACAGTACGTGGCAATCTGGGTGGCAAGCCCGGGGGCCGGCGACATCGGTCAGGTTTCGCTGTTCAACGTCATTCCCGGTTCGAACCTGCTGAACGTCGGCGGTCTTCTGCTCTCGGCGTCGGCCCGATCGAACATCCAGTTCGACGACTCGCAGTTCGTCTACACCTCGCCCGGCCGGGGTGGCGCCGACGGCATGACATATCTCTTCCAGCTGCCCGCCATTCCGCCCGGTCCCGCCGCGACGCCCGCGCTCACCATGCCGGGGCCGAGTTTCGGGTCCGGCCAGTCGGACGGCACCGCGCCTGCACCCAATCCGACCGATAGCTCCGGGGGCTGACGGCACATCGCCGAGGCCACATGCGGTCGGCGCCGCCCAATCCTGAAGGGGTCGGCGTCGGCGCGCGATGCGCTGTATCCTTCGCAGGACCTTTAACGACCGGCACGGTGAGGCCGGGAAGGAGGACTGCGCCTGATGCGGGGCAGCGAGAACAGATGACCGACCGGCAGATCATGACCGGGGACGAGATCCGGCGCGCCGTCGTTCGTATTTCCCACGAGATCGTCGAAAAGCAGGCCGGAACCGACGGTCTCGCACTCGTCGGCATCCAGCGCCGCGGGGTTCCGCTGGCCCGCCGGATCGCCGACGCCATCGAGGAGCACGAGGGGGTACGGCTCCCGGTCGGGGCCCTGGACATCACCTTCTATCGCGACGACCTGTCGCTCGTGGCCCAGCAGCCGATCGTCAAAGGCACGGACCTGCCGTTCGACCTGAACGGGACTACTGTGGTCCTCGTCGACGACGTGCTCTACACGGGCCGCACGATCCGCGCCGCGATGGACGCCCTCATCGATTTCGGGCGGCCCAGGGCTATCCGGCTGGCTGTTCTGATCGACCGCGGCCACCGCGAGCTCCCCATCCGCGCCGACCACGTCGGCAAGAACGTGCCCACGTCGCGCGAGGAGATAGTCAAGGTCCAGGTCGAAGATGTCGACGGCCACGAGGAAGTGACGATCGGGCGGCAGCTCCGGACCGCCGAGCCCTCCACCGGGAATGCATCGTGAGCGCCGGAACCGAGGCCGCGGCCGCTCACGCGGCCGGCCCCGCGCCGACCCAGGAGGTCGTCTGGCACCATCGCCATCTCCTGGACGTTGACGTCCTGACCTGGCCCGAAATCGAGCTGATCATGCGCACCACGGACGAGATGAAGGGCATCCTCGCCCGCCCGATCCGCAAGGTCCCCGCACTCAACGGCCGGCGCGTGACGACGCTCTTCTACGAGGCCTCGACACGTACCCGCGTCTCCTTCGAGACTGCCGCGCGCAACCTCTCGGCGGACGTCGTGAGCGTTTCCACGGCCACCTCATCGGTGACCAAAGGCGAGTCGTTGGTGGATACGATCCGGACGCTGGAGGCACTCGGGGCCGTGATCCTGGTGATGCGCCACTCCGTCTCGGGCGCGCCGTATCTTGCGGCCGACATTTTCGGCGGGCACGTCCTGAACGGCGGCGACGGCTGGCACGCTCACCCGACCCAGGCGTTGCTCGACCTGTATACGATGCGCCAGCATCTGCCCGGCGGCGACCTACGCGGTCGCAAGGTCGCGATCGTCGGTGACATCCTCCACTCGCGAGTGGCGCGCTCGAATATCTGGTCGCTGACCGCTGCCGGAGCGGATCTCTGGCTGTGCGGCCCGGCCACTCTCTTGCGGGGAATGGATCGCTGGGCCGAGGCCTGGCGAGGCGGTTCGGTGCCGGGCCACGTCAGCTTCCACGTGACCAGCGACGTAGACGCCGCGGTCCGCGACGCGGACGTGGTGATGGCCCTGCGCATCCAGCGCGAGCGCATGCAAGGCGGCCTGCTGCCGTCCATGAGGGAGTACGCCGCTCG
Source organism: uncultured Anaerolineaceae bacterium (assembly GCA_964529245.1). Lineage (GTDB taxonomy): Bacteria > Chloroflexota > Limnocylindria > Limnocylindrales > CSP1-4 > Fen-1039. The sequence goes on along the minus strand of CAZGUS010000016.1, from coordinate 16,004 downwards.
TTTCGGGCTGAACGCCGAACGCGTCTCGCTGGCCCGGCCCGAAGCTATCGTGATGCACCCCGGGCCGATGAACGAAGGCGTCGAGATTTCGCCTGACGTCGCAATCAGCGGCCGCTCGGTGATCACCGAGCAGGTGGCCAACGGCGTCGCCGTGCGGATGGCGCTGTTGTACCTGCTGGCGGGCTCACACCAGGGCGCGGCGATGCACGAGGCCGGCCACGAGGCGGCGCACCCGCACGATGCCGGTCACGCCGAGGCCATTCGATGAGCCCGCGGTCGAAGCCGGCCGGCGCCGCCACCTCCGCCGGTCTCGGAATCGGCGACACGGTCGAGAGGTTCGAGCTGGAGAAGGCCTGGCTGGTCGACCCCGTCTCGGGACGCGAGGGCCCGGGCGAGCTTGTGGTCAACGACGGCGTTCTCGAATCCGTCGTCTGGCTCGAAGGCGACGAGGCCGACGGAGTCGACGACAAGGGCGTCGTCGTCGCCCCCGGCTTCTTCGACCTGCACGCCCACTTCCGCGAGCCGGGCTTCGAAGACGCCGAGACCGTCGCCACCGGCAGCGCCGCCGCGGCTCACGGCGGCTACACCACCGTGGCGTTGATGCCCAACACGTCGCCCGCGCTCGACGAGCCCGGCGTGCTGGCCCGCATCCGGTCGGCCGCACGGGCCGGCGGATCGCCCGTCGAGATCCTGGCGTTCGGCGCCGTCTCGGCCGAACGGGCTGGCGAGCAGCTCTCGGCCATGGGAGAGCTGGCCGACGCGGGCGTCATCGGCTTCTCAGACGACGGGTCGCCGGTCCGGACGGCCAAGCTCCTGCGCAGCGCGCTTCTGTACGCGGGCATGCTCGGCCTGCCCGTGGTCGATCACCCCGAGGACGCGTCGCTGACCGGCGGCGCCGAAGCCAACGAAGGCTACGTCGCGTCGGTCATGGGGCTGGCCGGCTGGCCGACCGCGGCCGAAGCGAACGCCGTCTCGCGCGACCTCGCCGTCCTGGCGGACGCCCTGCGCGACGAGCCACGGGCCCGCCTCCACCTGACGCACCTCTCGACCGCCGCCGCGCTGGACCTGGTCCGGCGGGCCAGGGCCGCCGGACTGCCGGTGACATGCGACGTCACGCCGCATCACCTGGCTTTCAGCGACGAGTGGATCGCCGGCGCTCGGCGCTGGTCGTGGGAGGCGCTCGGCGCCGACGGGTCTTCACGCAACCCCTGGTCGGACGGCGTCCTCGCCGCGTGGCCGTACAACACATCGCTGCGGGTCAATCCGCCGCTCCGCACTCCGGCCGACGCGGCCGCCTGCCTGGCCGCGCTGCTCGACGGCACCGCATCGGCGGTCGTCACCGACCACGCCCCCCATACAGTGGTGGACAAGGAAGTGGAGTTCGGCCTGGCCGCTAACGGTATAAGCGGCATCGAGACGGCACTGGGCGTGCTGCTCGCGCTCGTCGACGCCGGGCGGCTTTCTCTGGGCAGGGCCGTCGCCGCGCTCACCACCGGGCCGGCGAGCGTCGCCGCAGCCTGGCCGGCCGTTGCCGGAACCGCCGCCGCCCGCAAGAGAGGGCTCGTCGAGGGCGCGCCCGCCGACCTGGTCGTGTTCGACCGGGCCGACCGCTGGACCGTGACAGCGGAATCGCTCCGCTCCAGGGGCAAGAACTCGCCGCTCATCGGCCGAGAGCTATCGGGCCGAGTGCTGCTCACGATCGCCGCCGGGCGGCTCGCCTACGCCGATTCCGAGGCCGTCGACAAGTAGCCGGCCGGGCCGGCCGCGACCCTCGCGACCGGCGCTGCCGGCGCCGGCCCGACTCGTGCGAGAATAGGAGTCCGCGCGTCCGCCGGCCGGGACAATCCCGATCGACACCGGACGACGGTCGGCGCGCAATAGTGAGGAGAACGAGCAGCCAGTGCCAGTCCTTGCGACCTTCTTCTCCGTCCGCCGAGGACGCGACCCCTTCTTCAAGTTCTTCATGAAGACGATGCTGCCTCGCCAGATGAAGCAGTACGAGGAGAAGTTCGGGATCAAGTTCATGGGCTGGTACAACGTCGCCCATGGCTGGGACTTCGACAACGTGATCCTGCTGGACCTGCCCGACTACGGGACTCTGGACAAGCTCGAACGCGACGAAGCGGCTCGCGCCATCGGCCACCGCGCCGGCGAGTGGATGTTCGAACGACATCATTCGATGTTCCTCCGGGAGCGCATCGGCCCGGACCTCGAGTTCAAGGGATAGGGAGACGACCGCGATGGATACGAGTCGTAACGATCTGCTCGGCGAACTCGCTGCGGACGCCGCTCTCGAGCGAACCGACTTCCTGGCATCGGCCTCGGCGCAGCTGGGCCGTTTCCTCGACGGCAACGAAGCCCGCATCCGAGAGCTCGGCGGCGTGGTCCTGATCGATGACGAAGTGGACTACCTCGCCATCGCCGAGGACATGACGTTCCGCAGCCGGAACCGCTATCAGGACGAAGCCACCGGCAAATGGGTCAACGACACCGAGACGATCGAATCGGCTGCCGAGCTCGTCGAGCTGTACAACCTGGCCGATATCTTCGCGGCGTTCGCCGAGGCCACCAAGCTCGAGGCCGGCATGGCACCCGAGCCGACCGGCGCAGGCGAGATGCTCCGCTCGGCGGATATCGCCCCCGAGGAGACGGTCGCCCTGGGCGCCGAGAACCCGTACGCGGCGGCCGCCGACGACTGGGCCGCTGCGCACGATGACGACGAGGCCCCCGAGACCGAGGAAGAGGCCGCGGAGCGCCTGTACGACCTGGCCCTGGCGTTCCAGGAACGCAGCCAGCAGACCGAGGCCCACCTCCTCGAGCAGTTCGAGTCGGCGGCCTCCGCGCTGACTTCGGTCCTGGGCGACCTGATCGTCGTCGACGACGAAGACGAGCGCCTCACGCTCCGGTCCACGGGTGCCTTCGCGGCCGAAGTGGTCGCGGAGGAGGAAGTCGAGTCGGGCCAGTGGCAGAAGCTCGACAGCCCCGATGAGATCGTCAAGTACTACGACCCGACGGACGTCTTCGGCGATCTGGCCGACGCCCTGGCCGAAGCCTTCCCCGACCTCGCCGACGAGGCCCCGGCCGACGAGGCCGAGGACGGCAAGGACCACGAGGACGACGAGGGCCACGCAGCCGACGACGCCCCGGCCGACGGTGAGGCCGGCGCGACCGACGGCGACAAGTAGGACGGCGACCGCCGGTGACGATGCGCCTGGTTTCGGCCGAGCTCGTCGAAAGCCGGCAGATTCTGGCGGGCCAGTGGATTCAGTCGTTCCACGCCCCTGAGCTGGCCGCCGGAACCCGAGCCGGGCAGTTCGTCCACGTCCGAACGGGCGACTACTCCGGCCTCGTCCTGCGGCGTCCGTTCTCGATCAACACCGCCGATCCGGCCACCGGAATTGTCACGCTCCATTTCCGAACGGTCGGTCGCGGCACCGAATGGCTGACCCGCGCTCGAGCGGGCGATCGGCTGGACATGCTCGGGCCGCTGGGCCGCCCGTTCGAGGTCGACCCGCGCAGCCAGCACCTGCTCCTGATCGCCGGCGGCCTGGGCATGGCGGGGATCCGGATGCTCGCCGACGAGGCGGTCCGGGACGGCCGCCAGGTCGTGGTCCTGTTCGGGGCGCTGAGCGCGGCTCACGTGTATCCGTCCAGCCTCCTGCCCGACGAAGTGGAGTACGTCGTCGCCACCGACGACGGCTCCCTCGGCCACCACGGCTTCGTGACCGAGCTGGTGACCGAATACGAGGGCTGGGCCGACCAGGCCTTCGCCTGCGGCCCGCACCCCATGCTGGCGCGACTCGCCCAGCTCGCGGCCGGGCGTCGGGCCCGGCTCGGCGTGGCCAAGCTCGGCCGAAAGCGCGGCGGGGGCAAGGTCGATCCGCCCGGGTCGACCGCCGCCCGGCGCAAATCCTTCCTGCAGGTTTCGATGGAGCAGACGATGGGCTGCGCCGTCGGCGCGTGTCTGGGCTGCACCGTCATGGGCGTCGACGGCCCGCTGCGCGTTTGCCGCGAGGGACCCGTCTTCGCCGCCGAGGAGATCGCATGGCCCAGCGCATGAGGTCGGTTCGATGAAAGCCAAGCGGACCGTCATCACCTTCGGCGACATGCGCGTCGGGAAGGACTCCAACAGGTCCAAGCGGACGCCCACGGTGCGCAAGATCAAGAGCGCAATCGCCGACGTCGATCGAATCAAGGTCCCCGACATGGGCAGGCCGCGGGTCGAGACCGGCAATGCCGCGGTCGCGGATCTGGGCGCGCCGGCGGCGGCCCGGCCGACGCTGGCTGAGCAGGCCGCCCTCGACAGGATCGATCTCACGGTCGATCTCGCCCCGGAGCACGGCGGTCTGATGCTCCAGAACCCGATCATGGTCGCCTCGGGCACCTTCGGTTACGGCGTCGAATACGGCGAGGTCGTCGACGTCCAGCGCATCGGCGCGATCTGCTGCAAAGGCACGACGCTGCGGCCGCGAGCCGGCAACCAGCCGCCCCGGGTCACCGAGACGCCCGGCGGAATGCTCAACTCGATCGGCCTCCAGAACCCCGGCGTCGACGCCGTCATCGAGAAGTACGGCCCGGTGTGGCAGGGCTGGCAGGTGCCGGTCATCGTAAACGTCGCCGGCGAGTCGATCGAAGACTACGTCGAGGTCGCGCGCCGCCTCGACGGCGTGCCCGGCGTGGCCGGCATAGAGCTCAACATAAGCTGTCCCAACGTCGGCAAAGGCGGGCTGCAGTTCGCGATAGACCGCGACGCCGCCCGAGCCGTCACCGCCGCGGTCCGGCGGGCGACCGACCTGCCGCTCCTGGTCAAGCTATCGCCCAACGTGGCCGACGTCCGGCCTATCGCCAAAGCGATCGAAGAGGCCGGCGCCGACGCGATCACGGCCATCAACACGCTCTCGGGGCTGGCCGTCTCGGCCGACCGGACGCGCGCCTTCCTCGGCAACACGTACGGCGGGCTCAGCGGACCGGCAATCAAGCCGGTGGCGCTGCGCATCGTGTACGAGGTTGCGCAGGTCGTGTCGATCCCGATCGTGGCCATCGGCGGAGTGACCGCGCTGGCCGACGTGCTGGACTTCATGGCCTGCGGCGCCGTCGCGGTCCAGATCGGCACGGCCATCTTCGCCGACCCGGAACTGCCCGTCCGCCTCGGCGACGAGCTGCGAGCGGAGTGCGTGCGGCGCGGCCTCTCGTCGTATGCGTCGTTCGTCGGGACGGCTCTGCCGAAGCGGGCCGGGGCGCCGTCCGCCAGGGGCGCGGAGTACAGGCCGTGATGAGGAGCCGCCGATGACAACGATTCGACCGGCAGTCGAGCTTGCCGCGGCGAAGGCCGTCGCGGCGCGGACGGAGGAGCTGTTCCGCAGTTCCGGGGCGCTCAAGGAAGGTCACTTCCTGCTCAAGAGCGGCAAGCACTCGGAGCGGTATCTGGAGAAGTTCCTGGTTCTTCAGGATCCCGCGGCCACCAGCGAGCTGTGCGGCTTCTGGGCGGCCCGATATTGCGACGTGGATGGGGCGCCCGTGGTCGATCTGGTCGCCGGACCGACGACCGGCGGGATCGTGCTCGCGTTCGAGACCGGGCGGCAGCTGGGTGTGCGGGCCATCTTCGCCGAAGAGGTGAAGGACGCCGGCGGGGCCACGCGGCGCGAGTTCCGGCGCGGCTTCACCATCTCCCCGGGCGAGCGGGTGCTGCTCGTCGACGACATTCTGACCACCGGCGGCTCGCTGCTGGCGATGATCCCCGCGGTCGAGGCCATGGGCGGCGAGATCGTCGCGTGCGTCGTGATGGCGGATCGATCCGGCGGGCTGGCCGCGCTCAGCTCTCCGGTGACGGGGCGGAGCTACCCGCTCCGCGCCCTGTGGCAGCTCCAGCTTCCCACCTACGATCCGGGCCCCGAGACGTGCCCTGCCTGCAAGGCCGGAGTGGCGCTGTACGCCCCGGGCAGCACGGGAGCGGCCGGGGGCGTTGCGTCGTAAGGGCGCGCGGTCGACCCTGAGGTAGCTATCCTAGTGCCGTCGGCGAACCGCCCCACGGGGACAATGGAGCGGCCGGTGACAGCAGGGGTGGAGGCTATCGATGCGCACAACCCGAGGCCCGCTGGCCACAGTCGCCGAGATCGGCCTGTGGTTGACCGCGGCCGTGCTCGTGGCCGCCGCGGTGGGCATGCACCTGCCGTCCGGCCTGCTGAGCTCGGCGTCGCCGGCAGCGAGCGGAGCGGCTACGCCGAGCGTCGGCTCCGGAGCACTGTCGACGCCGACCCTGCAGCCCTCGCTGGCGCCCCGGCCGTCGGCGGCGGCGACGCTCTCCCCGCTGGCCGCCAGGTTGCAGGCTCGCCTGGCCGCCAAGACATTCGAGTTCCAGGCCACCGGGACCGGCTCGGAGTCGGCCACCGGCGAAGGTTTGGCCCTGGATTTCACGCTCACCGGTTCGCTGTCCTATAGAGCGGGCGACGAGGCCGACACGACGAAGCTGACGGCACAGGGTCAGACCGTCGCCAACGACAGCGTTTACGCCGGCAGCTTCGCCTACGAGCGCAGCAACGGCGGCCCGTGGGTCAAGAAGCCGCGCAAGGCCTATGACGACGACGCCGACTGGCGGATCTTCCTCTCGCCCAAACGGCTCTTCGTCGACACCGGGGTCGAGACCAAGAACGGCGCCTCGCTCCACCGCCTGGAGGTCGCGGATCCCGCCGCGCTGGGCAGCGATCTGGACGCGACCGGCCTGGTGTCCAACGCCCGGGCAACGGTCGTCTTCTGGGTCAAGGCCGATGGCACGCCCGTCGTGCTGCGGGTGGAAGGCACCTGGGACCAGCCGCTCGACGGCGTCCAGGCGCACGTCACCATCGCCGAGGAGTTCGTGCTCACGAGGCTGTCGGGCGTTGCGATCACTCCGCCAAAGAACCCCTGGCGCTGGGTCGTAGACGCCGCGAACAAGCTCGCCTTTGGGCTACCGCCGGATTGGAAGGCGTCCGATGTCAACCGCCTCATCGGACTCACGACCTACGCCGATGCCGCCTACACGTTTGGATATCGGCAAGACAACGTGCTGCTGTCCCTCTCCGCGGCGGCCACGCAGGTGGAGGCCGGCTTCGTCGATCCGGTCGTAGGCCAGCCGGCCACGACCGTTGGCGGTCAGGCGGCGGTGCAGTTCGGGGTCCACCGGTCCAAGCAGAAGGACTACGCCAGCGTCACCGTCGTCATGTACTCCGGGCGTTGCTACCAGTTCATCGTCCTCGGAAGCGTCGGCCACGAGGTGGCCACCGACAGCATGGCCCGCCAGGTTCTGGCCACCGTCGAGCTCACGAGCTAGCCGAGGCGCCCTCCGACGGCGACGGAGTGGGGGAGGCGAGCGCGGCTTCGATGGCGGCGCTGATGAGGCTGTATGTCGGCCACGAGTCGGCGGTGGCGCCGGGCACGAACTTGCCGTTGACGACGATCGAAGGCGTCGCGGTCACCTGCGCCGGCTTGTCGGTCTGCTCGGCCGCGATCGCGGCGTCGTGGGTGCCCGCGTCGAGGCACGTCTGGTAGGTCGTCATGTCCAGGCCGGCGGCCTTTCCGATCGCGGACAGCCTGGCCATGGTGAATGCCGAGGCCGCCTCGACCGGCGACTGGTTGGCGTAGAGCCAATCGTGCATCGTCCAGAACCGGCCCTGGTCGGCGGCGCACCAGGCTGCGTTGGCGGCGTCGCGTGAAGCCGTCGAACCGTCGGCGTCGATCGTCAGGTAGTCGTGCCAGACCAATCTGGCTTTGCCCGTTGCGACATACGTGTCGATGAGGCTCTTCTCGGTGCCCTCGGTCGTGAACACGAAACAGGCGGAGCAGCGGAAGTCGCCGTAGATGTCGATGGTGACCGGCGCCGTCGAGACGCCAAGCGTCCGGCCGCTCGAAGCGATGTTGGCCGGCGTGATGGCGCTGGGGGCGATCGGCGCGCCGGTGGCGCTGTCACTGGTGGAGTTGGAGTACACGACCGCCGCACCGACGACGAGGATGGCCACGATCCCAAAGACGGCCGTCCATAGGAGCAGCGGGTCCATCCCGCCGCCGGCGCGGCGCGTCGATGGCGGCGAGGGCCGAGTCGAGGACTGGGCGGCGCTCATCGACGCGCGTTTGCGCGACCGCTTCGACATCAGTTCACCCCAGCGTCGGCCGGCTAGTCGAGCTTGACGTGCTCATGCCAGTGGGGCGCGCTCGCGGGCAGGCCAAGGGCCACGATCTTCGGCTGGATCGCCTGCTGGGCGTCCGGGTCGCCGTGGACGATGAACACGTTCCGCGGCACGCCCGGATCGCCGGCCTTGCGGCCCTCGATAAAGTGGCCGAGCCAGGCCAGGATCTCGGGTTCGTCGGCGTGGGCCGAGAAGCCGGTGATCGAGCGAACGCCACAGCGGACCTGATACTCCTGGCCGCCGAGGCGGGCGGTTTTGATGCCGGCCTGGAGGCGAGCCCCGAGGGTGCCCTCGCCCTGGTAGCCCACGAACAGGATCATCGCCTTGGTGTCGCCGATGAGAGTCCGCAGGTGGCCCAGGACGCGGCCGCCGGTGAGCATGCCGTTCGACGCGACCAGGACATACGGGCGCGGCGACCGGTCGATCTTCTCGGAGTCGGTCGCCAGCGGCGTCTCCTTCTCGTCGGGGAAGTCGATCGGGCCTTCGCCCTTGTCCAGCAGCGCCAGCGTCTCGGTGTCGTAGTAGTCGCGGTGCTCGCGGTAGATCGTGGTCGCCTTGGACGCCATGGGCGAGTCGAGATAGAGCTTGATCTTCGGGATCCGGCCGGCGTCGAGCAGGTGCTGGAGTGCCCAGACGACCTCCTGCGTTCGGCCGATGGCGAAAGACGGGATGAGGAGCACGCCCTTCTGGGCGATGACGTCGTTGACGGCCTGCGCGAGCTGGTCGAGAGACTCGTCCTCCGGCTCGTGGGTGCGGCCTCCGTAGGTCGACTCGACGAACACGTAGTCGGCGGCCTTGATGACGGTCGGGTCGCGCAGAATCGGGGCGGCGGTGCGGCCCAGGTCGCCGGAGAAGACCAGGGTCCGGGCCGGGGTGCCGCCCTGAGCGTCGACGTGCAGCTCTACGATTGAGGAGCCGAGGATGTGCCCCGCGTCGTGGAAGACGGCGCTGACGCCGGGCGCGACGGCGACGGCGGCCTCGTAGTCCACGGCCTTGAACGACGCCAGAGCGGCCTGGGCCTGGGCGGTGTCGTAGAGCGGTTCCTCGACGACGAGATTGGGCTGCGCCGGATTGCCTGCCATGGAGGCCGCGTAGTTGGCGTGGCCGACGGGCGGATATCCCAGGCGCGTGCCGAGGGCCTGCTCGTCGTGCAGGGCGAGTTCATCCAGGCCCGAGGCCACGACGTGGCCGTCCGGTGTGACGTCGCCCGGACGGAGGCCGGCGGTCGCGGTCGCCGCGTCCTCCTGCTCCGCGAGCTGCTCCTGTGCCGCGATGTCGGCGAGTTCCTTCTGCTCTTCGGCGGCGGCCTTGTCAGGGTGCTTGGCCGCCCAGTGGGCCTGCCGCTGGGCGTATTCCTCCTGCAGGTGGCCCGAATCGAGCAGCACCAGGCTGGCCAGTTCGATGGTTCCCTTCGTCGCGTAGATGGGTCCCTTGAATCCCTCGGCCACGACATGCGGAATGAGGCCGCAATGGTCCAGGTGGGCGTGCGTAAGGACGATCGCGTCCAGGTCGGCGGGGTCGTAGGCCGGCGGGACGCGGTTGCGGACGACCTCGTGCGGGCCGCCCTGGAACATGCCGCAGTCGATGAGCACATGGGCTCGATCGGTAATGAGGAGGAATTGGGATCCGGTAACGGTGTTGGCAGCGCCGAGGAAGCGGATTTCCATACGCGCATACTGCCATCCATTCGGGTTGGGTGTGCGCGAGTCGCGCAGGCCGTTGTCGTTTGCCGGATCGGCCGGGCCGGTTTGTCACTATTCGGGCCAGGGAGGCGACCGTTGAGCAGGGCCAGGTTGGTAAACGCTGCCGCCGTCTTCGTGACGCCGGACATTCGCAGAACTGCCGCCTACTACCGCGATGTCTTCGGCTTCACGGTCGTCGAGCACTACGACGCCGAGGAGGCCTTCGCAACCATCTACCGCGACGACGTCGAGATCGTCCTGGTGCAGGCCCGGCACGGCGAGGTCCAATCCAACACCGCACGCCACGGCGCCGGCTTCGACTTGTACCTGGACCCGGACACCGTCGAGGGCGTCGATTCGATCTACGACGAGCTGAAGGCGAAGGGCGCCCGAATAGTCCGCGAGCCGTCGACCACGGCCTACGGCAGCTACGAATTCGTCCTCGAGGACGTCGACGGCCGGATGATCGGGATCGGCCGGATCCGCGACCGCGACACGTTCTTCCGCGGCACCTTCGGGTGACGGCCGCCGCCCGCCGCGCATGCCCGCCGCCCGCCGCCCGAATTTCGCCCGAGCGTTTGGGGCCGGTCCGGCGTCTGTAGGGTGTGATGACCGACCGCTTGATGCCTGACGTTTCCATGGCGCCGTTGTCGATGTCGGATTCCGCACCCGAGCGCACCGTGCGCCTCCTGTACCAGAGGCGGGCCCAGCAGATGTTCGGCCTGGCGCGGCGGATCGGGCTCGGCGATGAAGAGGCGTCCGACGCAGTCCAGGAGGCGATGCTGCGGCTGTGGCGTGAGCTGGACTCGGGCACGGAGATCGCGGATCCGGACGCCTGGGTCTTTCGCGTCCTGTACCGGCTGGGCATGGACAGCCACCGCCTGAGCCGCCGGGTGGCAGCGGTGGCGAGCCGGCTCGGCGGACTGGGCGGCTCCACCGCCGCTCGACGGGACGGCGATCCGGCGCAGGCGATCGAAGTCGATGCGGTCTGGCAGGCGGTCGATCGGCTGCCGGAGCGCCAGCGCGCCGTCCTTTACCTGCGCTATCGGGCCGACCTCCCGTACGAGCGGATCGGCCTGGCATTGGGAATAACACCGAGCGCCGCGCGAGGCCACGCGTCCACCGGGCTGGCGGCGCTGCGGCGGCGGCTGTGCGTCGAGGACGAGCTATGAATCGCGACGAAGAGATCCAGGCGGCGCTGCGGCGCCGCCCTTCAGACGAGCGGGAATACACCGAGCCGTTGGCCTCGCCGGCGCAGCTGGACGGCGTTCAGCGTGTCCGGCCTGTGATCAGACCCATATCTCGAGCGAACGGGCTGCGAGCCCTGGCCGGCGTCGGAGCCGTCCTCGTGCTGGCCGGCGCCCTGATCCGGGTCGGCTTGCCGCTCGGGCCCGGCACGTCCGCCAGCCCGACCCCCGCTCAGCCGACCGGGCTTGTCGGTTGTTGGGGCCAGGGCCTCGAATTCGCGCCCTCCGTGCTGGCATCTGCCGCGCCATACGCGGAGACTGCCGCCACGGGACCGGCGGCCGCGTTGCGTGCGGACCTTGCCCAGGAGCGCGGTCTCCCGAAGTCCGGCTGGGTCGTCGTGTCCGAATCGGACGCCAGCGTGATGTTCGTCGCTCCGCTACCGACCAGTACGTCCTACGCCGAAGTCACCGTTCAGAAGGGCATGACTCTCTCCGGCGCAATAGCAGCGGACGGCTGGCAGGTGGCCGGGTCGGGCAACTGCGTGCTGATGGCCGTGGCTCCCCCGGGATACACCACCGGAACGTGGAGCCTCGACGAGTCCGTGCCCTATTCCGCCGACGCTACCGAGATCGACATCGACGTCGCCGAGACTGCCTGCAGCAGCGGCATCGGTCCGCAGGGTCGAATCGTCACCCACGTCGATTACAGCCAGACTGCGGTGATGGTCACCGCCTTTGTGCGGAGCCTTCTCGGTCCGCAGACGTGCCAGCTCACAGTCCCCTCGACCCCGGCGCCTCCTTACGTCGTCCACCTCGACCAGCCCGTCGGGTCGCGAGATCTCGTGGACGGCGGCACGTGGCCGCATCCGACGATCGCGCACGGCGGCAGGATCGTGGTCGTTCCGACGCCAACCGCAGAGCCGAGCGACTGGCACCAGGCCACGGACTGCACCGGGACGATCGACGACGCCGGCTTCTTCAAAGCCGCCAGCGTCACGGCGAGCTACGACGTCTACTGCGCCGTCCTGCCAGAAGGATGGACGGTGGCGTCGCGCAGCGACCCGCAGGCGGCCGCCACGTCAATGACCGTCACCTACGCCGGACCGAACGGAGAGACGCTGACGCTGTCCGAGGGCGACATCTGCAGCGGCCCGCAGAAGAGCGCCTGCGTGCCGGCCACGGATGAAGGTACCGGCCCGTTCGGCCAGCTGGAGGGCCAGCTCGTCCTGGCTCCAGCCGGGGCCGACTATGGGTTGTACGTCGATTTCGGCGGGTCTCCGTCCTGGGAGGCGACCGGCACCGGGATGAGCCTGGAGACGTTCAAGGCGCTGACCGCCGCGCTGATCATCGTCGGGAAGTAGCGGCAAGCGGGCCCCACGGCAGACGACGTCGCGCGGCCGGTCAGTCGGTGAGGTCGATGTAAACCGGGGCGTGGTCGGATGGGAGCTGGCCCTTGCGGGCGTCGCGGTCGATCTCGGCGGCGACGCAGCGGGCCGCCACCGAGCGGGTCGCGTACAGGAGGTCGATGCGCATCCCGAGGCCCTTGTGGAAGTTGCCGGCGCGGTAGTCCCACCAGCTGAACTTGCCCGGCTCGGGGTGGTGAAGCCGGTAGGCGTCGACCAGGCCCCAGTCGCGCAGGGCGGCGACGGCCTCTCGTTCGGAGGCGGAGACGTGCGTGGCGCCGGCGAAGTCGCTCGGGTCGTAGACGTCGTCGTCTTCGGGCGCAACGTTGAAGTCGCCGCCGATCACCAGCGCGTCGGCCGGATCCTGCGTCTCGCGCAGCCACCGGGCCAGGCGGTCGAACCAGGCCAGCTTGGCTCGATAGAACGGCGTGTCGAGGGCTCGACCGTTGGGAGCGTAGACGCTGACGACGCGCACGCCGCCGCATACCGCCGAGATCATTCGGGCCTCGTCGCCGGGAGCGACCGAAGCCTCGGCCTCGAGTGCGGCGGCGATGGCAGTCGTGCCTTCGGGTCCGGGCGAGCGGCGGACCGGCCCGTCGCCGAAGTTGGTGACGACGTCGGCTATGCCGACCCGGCTGGCGATGGCGACGCCGTTCCAGCGCCCCTCTCCGTGATGGGCGAGCTCGTAGCCGGCCATCTGGAAGGGCATGTCCGGCGCGGCCTCGTCGGCGAGCTTGGTCTCCTGCATCAGCAGCACGTCGGGGGCGCGCTGGGCAAGCCACTCCTCGACCCGCGGCAAACGGGCCTTGAGCGAGTTGACGTTCCAGGTCGCGATGCGCATTCGGCGCCTCCGAGTGGCGGCGGGTCGACCGTCGGGCCGGCTGCCGGCTAGTAGCGCCGGCCCTTCTGGCGGGCGAAATCGAACTTGGCGGTGTCGGCGATGCCCATGACCGCCATCGTGCCGGCCTGGACGGGGTCCGTGACCACCAGGTCCGCCACGTCGGTCACGCTGCCGACCATGTTCAGGGCGATGACGGGGATCCCGAGCGCCTGCAGCTCCTGCACGGCCTTGGTGATGTCGCCGCCCATGATCGAACCGGCGAGCAGCAACGCGCGGGCGCGGTCGAGGTCGGCCACGGCTCGGACGGCCGAAGCCAGGTTCTCCTCACCGACGAGCGGGATCGTGTCGACGCTGATCTTCTCGCCGCGGAGGTTGTGGCGATCGGCCTCGCTGACGGCGCCGAGCACGGCCTGGGCGATCTGCGCCCCTCCGCCGATGACGATGAGCCGCTTGCCGAAGACCTTGTCCAGGGACTTGGTGCGCCGGCACCCGCGCAGGTTCGGCAGCTCGTCGAGGATTGCGGACACGCGATCGTCGGGCAGGCCCTCGACCTCGAGCTCGATCTCGACCAGCGGACCGGCCTCGCCATCGGTCCAGCGGCGAACGGTGCTCAGAGTCCGGACGGTGCCGCCGGCCGCGGCCACGTGCGTGGCGATCTCGGCGATCGCGGCCGGGCGATCGACATAGTCGACGCGGACGGCGACGGTCGGGGCCAGGTGCTCCGCACGCGCCATCGTCAGCCTCCGACGCTCTTGCCGTGGTCGCCGAGCCCGGTCGCACGCGACATGTCGTCGAGCGTGAGGCCGGCCTCGTCGTCGTGCTCTTCGAACGCGAGCTTGAGGCCGTCGAACGCCGCGCGCGTCCCGGCCGCGTCGCTCGTCGTCAGCATCAGCGCGCCGTCCGTGTCCTCCGCGATCCCGACGATGGCGGTGATGTTGATGCCCTTGCCGCCGAGAGCCGCGGCCATTCGCGCCAGGGCCCCGGGCTTGTCGTCCAGCTGAACGGTGAACCAGATCACGCCGCACCTCCTACGCGGATGGTAGCGGCCCGGAGGCGCAAGGGGGAGGGGAGCGGGCGCAGGGCAGATCGCGGGCCGCCCGCCGCTTCCCGCCGCCGTCCCGCCGCTGCCGCCCCGCCGCTGTCTCGCCGCCCGGCGCCGCACCACTCGCCGCCCGGCGCGTTCCGGTTCCTCAGAATCCCCTCCGACCTCAGTCGGAATGCAAGCGCGCGCCAGGCGCGCCGGCCCGTCATCATTCGGTGGTCAGGCGAGTCGGGAAATCGACTGGTTGGCAACTGGAGGAGTCGAGCTTGGATAGGGCGGACGAAGGTAGCCAGGGCGAGGAGATTCAACCGCAGCTGCCCATGGCCGCGCCGAAATCGGAGGCGGCCTACCGGCTCCAGTTCGCCCAGGAGCGTCGGCACGGCCTGCGGTTGGCGAGCTTGGTTGGGCTCCCCGTGGCCGTGGCCGCGCTGGCGCTGTCGCTCGCCCATGGCACCTGGGTGATGACCTCGCCGAGCGACGCCCGGCTGGCCGCGGCGTTGCTAGTGGCGGTCGTGGTAGCGAGTTTGCCAGTGCGACAGGCGATCTTGGCCCTGTCCGGCCGGAGGATCCGGGCGGGCAACGAGGTAGCCGCCTGGTCGGTCGATCGAGCGCGACTCCGCTGGCTCGAGATCGACGGGCATCCTGTTCTTCCGGCGACACCCGGCGAGGCGATGCGGAGGCTTGAGGGCTCTGCGGGCGACTTCGAGCGCGCCTTGACCGCGAACTACAGGCTGTGGAGCGGCGATCTGGTCGGGGCATCCACCGCGCTGGCCGGCTGGCAGCCCGTGTCTCAGGCGATGATTGCACGCAAGGCGCTGCAGGTCGCCGAGCTGGACTACCGGAGCACCGGCGTCTGGGATTCGGAGCCGGCTCGATCCGCAGCCGATGCGATCTCCGATACAACCGACCGCGCGGAAGGGCTGGCACGGCTGGATCTCGAGGAGATGCGGCGTCGGTGCGAGCGCGGAGCGGACATCTTCCCGCCCCTGATTCATGCCCGCCAGACCCTTGGCCGGATCAGCTACGCGCACCTGACTCGAGCGGAACGTCCGGCAAGGTTGTTTCCGGCGCGGCCGCGTCTCCTGGCCTTCGCAGTCGCGGTTTGTCTGGTGATCGTGGGCGTCGCCTGGCTTGCGCCGGGTCGTGGGATCGTCCAAGAGGTTGCATTCTTCGGGTTGCTCTGCGGTGCCGTGATTGAAGCGCGGGCGGCTATCTACGTCTGGAGACGAGGGACTCCGCCCTGGATCCCGCAGTCTGGCACTTGGATTCCGGCAAGCCCGGCCAGGGGAATGGTGTCGGTGCCGCCCGATGAGAGTCCGCTCGTCGAACAATTCAGGACGGAGCGGTCTCGCGTAATTACCTCTGGCTCCGCCCCAGTCTTTGGGTTCTGTGCCATCGCCGTTGCGGTCCTCTTCCTTGTCAGCGACTTATCCGTGGAGGTACCCATCCTATTCTGGTGGTGCGTCGTCGCCTTCCTATTCCTGCCCTGGTTGTTGTCCAGGTCGCGGCGCGCGAGCCAGCGCCGGTTCGTGCCAGCTGCCGAGGTCGCGTGCTACGCGTTCGACGCCGAGCGGAGGCAGTGGCAGTCGATCGACGGCTCGGCCGAAACGCCAGGCTCGGCTCGCGAGGCTCTCGAGCGGATCGGCGCCCGAGAAGACGACATCGCGACGTACTGGCGGATCCGTGCCCT
>CAZGUS010000015.1:25416-29703 GCA_964529245.1 uncultured Anaerolineaceae bacterium | reverse complement strand
TTCCGAACGGCCGGCCGAACATGATCTCCTGGGTAGCCGCGCACAACGACCCGGCGTCCTATGGCCAGGTGACCGTGTACGACTTCCCGAGCAGCTCCACGATCTACGGGCCGGCGCAGATGAGCGCCCTGATACTCCAGAACCCCGTGATCAGCCAACAGGTAACGCTCTGGTCGCAACAGGGCAGCACCGTGATCATGGGCAACCTGCTCGTCGTCCCGCTGCAGGATTCGATCCTGTATGTGCAACCGGTCTACATGTCGTCGAACAGCAACCCGCTGCCGGTGCTACAGAAAGTGATCGTCGCCACGCCGAGTCAGATCGTCTGGGGCGACACGCTCCAGGAAGCGCTCACGGCGCTGGTCAGCGGCAACGGCCAATCCCCGGGCAGCTCTGCCTCGCCGGGAACGTCGTCGGGATCGTCGCCCAGCCCGAGCATCGCCCCGACGCAGAGCGGCGGCGCACCGACGGCGGGCCCGAGCGTGACCCTGAGCGGCACCGCCCAGCAGCTCATCGCGGAGGCCAACCAGCACTACAACCTGGCCCAGCAGGCCCTCCGCAACGGCGATCTGGCCACGTATCAGTCAGAGATGAACATCGTCGGCCAGATCCTCTCGCAGCTTCAGACCGTGGTGGGCACGCCCGCGCCGACCGGGAAGTAGCTGAGTGACCGAGCCCGACGAAGGGCTCGTGACGCGACGGTACGGCCGGGCCGGCCGTCTGGCACGAGCCCTCGTCTTCGGCCTCACGGACGGCGCGGCGGCGATTGTGGCGCTGGCGGGCTTCCTGCTGCGCGGCGGGATCGTCCTGCTGGCGCTGCCCAGCGTCATCCTGCCTTCGGTCATCGGCATCGCCGGGGTGACCGGCGTGGACGCCATCTCGATCGCCGGCCAGCCGACACCCTGGCTGATCGAGCTGATCGTGCTTGCCGTCGTGGCCGCGGTCGTGTGGCTGGCGGCGGCGAGCGTGATCGGCTCGCTCACCGACATCTGGCTCGTCCAGATGGCGCTGGATTCCGGCCGGGGACACAGTCGTGGCGGCGTCACGCTGCCGCGGACCACGACGCTCATGCGGCTCGCGGCGATCCGGATGATCTGCCTGGTGCCCGTGCTTGTCGCCTTTGCGTGGGCCTCGACCCGTATCTTCGACGCTACCTACAACGAGTTGACGACGCCGAGCAACCTGGCGACACCGCTTCCCCTGAGAGTCGTACTCGCCGCCGGCGACGCCGTGGCCGTCGTGACCGTCGTGTGGCTGGCTTCCGAGACGGTCGCCGCGATCGCCGTCAGGCGTGAGCTTCTGGCCGGTCGCGGGGCGTTTTGGTCGATCCTCGGCGCCGCGGCGCAGACGGTTCGCCGGCCGCTATCGACGCTCCTGACGGCAATCGTTTCGTACGTCGCGAGCGCGGCGGTCATCGGGCTGGCGCTGGTCGCGACCTCGACGGCCTTCGACTGGTGCCGGATCGCGGCCAGAAATCCGGATCCGATCGCCGTCAAGCTCGGCGTTGGGGACCTCAGCACGGCTCGCGATTTCCGACCGGTCGTCTTCGCGCTGGCAGCCGTGGCCCTGGCGGCGGCCTGGGTCGCGGCGCTGGCGATCACCGCGGTGACCTCGGCATGGCGGAGCGCGGCCTTCACCAACGAGGTCGCGGACGCGCTGCACGTTGATGCGCCGCCCGCCGAAGACGTCGAATAGCGCAGCGGGTTGGGACTATCGGTCGCGCGGGCAGAGAGATCGGGTGATTGACCGGACCCTCGACCGCGCGGGAACCTCGCCGCTGCGGTCCTTCCCGCATCTCCTGCCCGAAGCGGAGCCCGGCATGGTCGATATCACGGTCTGCAAGAGCTGCTCATCCCCCATCGTGCCCGGCCACGCCTTCTGCCCCAGTTGCGGTGCCGCGCTGCACACGACCGCGACCGACTCGGTGGAAACGGCGGAGGCAGTCGAGTTCGAGGATCCGAGGCTGATTGCTCTCGGCATGGCTCCCTCCCAGATCGATCCCGCGGCCGCGGACCTCGAAGGCGCGCCCGCGCCGGAGCTCGACGCACAGGCGCCGGCTACGGAATGGCTGCCGGTCGACTCGGCCGAAGCGCGACGCAGCTCTGCTGGGGACGCGGCTGCCAGAGCCGCGGCGGCGGCGCGGGAGGCGGCCGCCAGGGCGGCCGCGGAGAAGGTGGCTGCGGTGAACGCGGCCGCGGACGCCGAAGCCGGGCCGGAGCCCATTTCCAACCCGCTTGTGCCGGAGCCGCCGGAGGCGCAGCCGGCCCCGGACCGCACCGAGACCTCGGATCGGATCCTGGCACCGTCCGCCACCAACCGAACACTCGGGTCGATAGGGGCCGGCAGACCCTCCGCCACACCGCCCGCCACCATCGTGCCCGGCCCGGCTCAGGTCTCGGGCGCCGCGATGAACGTCGCGGGCCGCGCGGATGGGCCCGCTGCAGCCCCGGCCCGGGATCGGCCCGCGGCGCCGGTCGTGCCGCTCACCGCTTCGCAACAGATGAAGGCCACTCTCCGTTCCATCGCCGCCGAGCCCAAGGCCGAGCTGGCGGCCACCGGCCTGACGGCGCTCGGGGGCGCATTCGCGCTGGTCAGCTTCTTCCTGCCCTGGGCGGGCCAGAACGGCCTCGGCGTCGGCACCGTCGGCCTCAATCCCGGCTCGGGGGCGTTGGACTCCGCCGCCGGCTGGCCGCTCTTCGCAATCGTCGTGGTGCTGCTGGCCGCGATCCTCGCGACCGACAAACTCGAGGAACTCATGCCCGGGCTGGCACCGACGATCAGGCGGCTGACCGAAGCGGCGATCCCGATGTTCCTGGGTGGGCTGCTGCTCGGCGTAGGTCTGCTTTACCAGACCCTGCCCTGGGGATGCGGCGGCGGAATCGCGCTTCTCGTGCTGGGCGCCGCCCTGCTGATCGCCGGGTCGATCGTGGGTCTCTTCTTCCCGGCCGGACAGCGCCGCGAGTGACCATCCACACGCCTAACGGACATGGGACAGCACCATCCCGGGTCCGTCACCGGGCCCGGCCGCTGACCGTCACAGGCCCGCATAACCGAGGTCGTAGGTCTCGACCCTGGTAGACTTCAAAGGCCCCTTCTCGGTTCGATCGGACGCCTCGAAGGGCGGATCGGAGAAAGCGGATCACTCTGAATGACTGACCCGATGGGCGCACTGGGCGGTGCGATGAGCGCGTTCTTCGCGAACGCGGTCGTGCAGTTGGTCCTCTACGCCGTGTTCTTCTACATGATCCTGCTCTGGATCGCGGCGGCGTACTGGGCATTCCGAGACATGCGGGATCGCACCGAGAACCCGGTGCTGCCGTTCCTCGCGACCGGCCTCATCATCCTGTTCCTGCCGTTCCTCTTCCCCCTCGGCGTCGTGGTCTATCGAGTCGTTCGTCCCCCTGAGCGGCTGGGCGACGTGTACGAGCGAAATCTCGCGGAAGAAGCACTCCTGGCAGAGGTCGAGGCCATCAAGACCTGCCGGGGATGTGACCGCCGCGTCGACGCCGAGTGGATCATCTGCCCCTGGTGCCGCCAGAGACTCAAGAGGGTCTGCCCCAACTGCGATCGCCTGGTCGGCCTCGACTGGTCCCTCTGCGCCTGGTGCGGCAAGGACTTCGAACGGCCGGCTACCGAGCGTGCGCCCGAGGCGGCGACATTCCAGGCTCCCGCGCACGCCCCGATCGTCGCGCCGGTGGGCGACGTCGTGCCCCGCACGGCTGCGATTGCAACTCCCGGCAAGTCCTTTCTCGGCCGCTGACGGCTGAGCCGGCACTGACGAGCCCGCCCGCCGATGCCGCTCGACCAGCCGCCAGACGACTCGTCGAGCGACGCGCCGGCCGGTTCCCAGTGGTCGGGTGCCGGGCAGCCCCCAGGTTCGCAGCCCCCAGGTTCGCGGCCGCCCGGTTCGCGGCCGCCCGTGGGTTCGCCGGCCGCCGCTCCGCCGTGGCCAGTGGAACCGCCCAGGACTCCCACACTGCGTGACAGGCTCGCCGGAAGGGCCGTCCGCCGGGCCGGGCCTCCGCCGAGAGCGTCGCGCAGACCAGAACCCGACGACGCCGCCAAATGGCCGGTCGACGCCTCACGGCCTCCCGCGTGGAACGCCGGGTGGTCGGGGCTGGGGGCCTACGGCGGACCGAGTTGGGCCGCCGGACCCGGATTTCCTCAATCGGCCGCCGCCGCGCCGCCGCCCGGCTACTGGCCCGGCTATGCCTATGGGCCGCCGGGCTACGGCTGGCCGCCGGGATACGTCGCCGCGCCTCCCGCATACCAGACGCCGCAGGGATA
>CAZGUS010000015.1:0-25316 GCA_964529245.1 uncultured Anaerolineaceae bacterium | reverse complement strand
CGCGCCGCAGGGATACGCGCCGCAGGGATACGCGCCGCAGGGATACGCGCCGCAGGGATACGCGCCGCAGAACTACGGCTGGCCGACGGGATACCAGGCACAGCCCCAATATCCGATGCCGCCCGGCTACGGCTGGCCGCAGCCCCAATACTTCCAGCCGACAGTTGGGTGGGCCAACCCGCAACAGGCATACGGCGCCTGGGGCTATTCCCCCGGCGCCCAGGCCTACCAGTACCCATACCTGCCCTGGGGCTACTGGTCCCCGCCCACGCCACAGGCACCCGGCCGCCTGCATCCGCCGAGGCCGAGCCGAAAGATCCTCTCGCTCCAGGGTCGGGCGGCCCCGCGCAAGTACGCGGCCGGCTGGCTGGTCACTCTGCTGGGCTCGTTCACCTTGATCGCACTGATCGCGGGGCGGAGCCTCGGGTTGACGCACGGCATGTCGGGCCTCGCCGCCGACTCTGTGCTGGAACTGGCCCTCGTCCTCCTTTCGGTCGGGCTCGTGGCGGCGTCTCTTGCGCAGGGCAGCCAGCGTCGCGCCGACGGCTGGCAGGACTACTTCGGGCCGTCGCCGTTCATCGTCGTGCTCGCGTGGCTGTCTCTTTCGCTCGCCGCGGAACTCGTCCTGGTGGCCGTCGTCGACGTCCTCGGCATAGACCTGGCGACTTCGGTCGAGACACTGCTGATCCTGCTGCTCAACCTTGGCTGCTACGCGCTGCTCGTCCAGGTGGTCGCGGTCCGGACCGGGGCGCTTTCATGGCGGGACGTCGTTCGGCCGCGTCATCTCGCACCCGATCCCAGCGACTGGACATTCCCCAACGCCTACGCCGGCGCGACGCCGCGGCCGATCGGCTCCGGCGTCAGGACGGCCGGCGCGGACATGATGCTCGGGCTCGGCCTGGCTATTCCGGGGCTCGTGGTGACGCTGATCTTCAGCGCGATCCTGGTTGCCATCCTCGGTGTCCAGAACACCGACGTGTCCGAACCGATCCCCACGCTATTCCCGGGCTGGGATCTGCTGATCACTTTGGTGTCGCTGGCCGTCGTCGCGCCGATCGGCGAGGAGATCTTCTTCCGAGGCTTCGCCACCAACGCCTGGGCCCGTTCGCTCAAGCGAAACGACGCGATCATTCGGGCGGCCATCTTCTTCGCCTTCATCCACCTGATCAATCTCATCGGCGCCGTGAACTCGGACGTGTTCATTCGGGCGGCCATCCTGGCGGTGGCCTCTCGGATCCCGGTGGCACTGCTGCTGGCCTGGGTCTACACCAGGAGGCACTCGATCTTCGCCTCGGTCGCCCTTCATGGAACCTACAACGGGCTGCTGGTGCTGCTCGTGTGGTGGGCAAGCACGCTCCACTAACCGGGCTCCCGATTGAACCGGCGATCGCCATGGTCGACGCGGTCGCGGGCGGCCCTGACCTTTGATCGGCCGACCCGGCCGCCTCGTTTAGCCTCAGTTGGTCCGCAGATAAGCGGGTCGGTCTAGCCTCGTCTGGTTCCCGGAGCCCGATGGCGGGGGGAATCGGCGGGCTCCCGTCGTTGGGCTCCGGGAGCGGTGAACCAGGCCCGCTCCGCCCGACAAGCAGGACGTCGAAAGTGGAACAGGGTGAGTCGGCGCCGCCGACGGCCGAGGTACGGCGTCGCAGCTACCCCGGACGCAGCGTTCGTGCCGCCGAAGTGCCGATCTCGAGGATCGACCTGGTGCCCGCCAGAGAGCGGCCCCGCGAACGGCTGGCGATGCACGGACCGGCAGCCCTCAGCGCGGCCGAGCTGATCGGCGTCCTGTGGGGATCCGGAACTCGCGGCGCCACGGCCGTCGACGCGGCCTCGGACGCGCTGCGCCGGCACGAGGGGCTCGTCGGACTGGCGCGCGCCACGGACGTCGAGCTGGTGGCGGTGCCCGGAGTCGGCCCCGTCCGCGCCGCCCAGCTGGCCGCAGCTTTCGAGCTGGGGCGGCGCGTCGTCACGGACTGGCCTCAGGGCCGCTGGACCGTGCGCGCGCCCCGCGACGTCGGCGAGCGGCTCGTGCCGCAGATGGGATTCCTGGAGCGCGAGGAGCTTCGTGTCGTGCTGATGAACACACGCAACGCCGTGCTGCGGCTCGTGACCGTGTACCAGGGCAACGTCTCGTCGAGCCTGGTCCGGGTCGGCGAGCTCTTCCGCGACGCCGTCCGGCTCAACGCCGCGGGCTTGATCCTCGTCCACAACCACCCTTCCGGCGACCCGACGCCGAGCCCCGACGACCTCCGGCTCACGGCCGAGGCGCTGGCCGCGGGCCGCCTGCTCGACATCCAGCTGCTGGACCACCTCATCGTCGCCGGCGACGGCTTCGTCTCCCTGCGCGACCGCGGCATCGCCTTCGATCGCCCGTCGTAGCTTCGCGTGACACCGTCGAGGCGACCGCGAAACCGCGGTCGCGGCCAGGGCGCATTCGACCGGCTCGGCCCGGGGCGCGCCACTCCGGGCCGGTCGCGGGCGTGTCGCCCACCCGCCGTTGGACCCCCGCGCCACTCATGCGGGTATACTGCACGGGCTTCCCAGGGTCCAAGCGGGCGGATCTACGGTCCCGCACCCTCGATGGAGGCGACCAGAGTCCGAGGCGACGCCACCCTCTCGAACACTGGATCAGTCAGGCTGGCATCCCCGCTCCCCGTCTCAGGGGACCAGCACAACGAGGAAGGAACAGCCTCGAATCATGTTTGGCGTCCACAGTCTGCTAGGCCTGTTCTCGCGCGACATCGGGATCGACCTCGGCACAGCCAACACCCTCGTCCATGTCCGCGATCGCGGCATCGTCATCAGTGAGCCCAGCGTCGTCGCGATGGAGGCCAAGACCAAGCGGGTCCTGGCGGTCGGCGCCGAGGCCAAGCGCATGGTCGGTCGAACTCCGGCGAGCATCATCGCCGTTCGACCCCTGCGCGACGGCGTGATCAGCGACTTCGACGTCACCCAGCAGATGATCGCGTACTTCGTGCGCAAGGTTCACGACCGTGTCGGCATGGTGCCCCGGCCGCGCATGCTGCTCGGCATCCCGTCCGGCGTGACCGAAGTCGAGAAGCGCGCCGTGCGCGATGCCGCGATGAACGCCGGAGCCCGCTGGGCCGGCTTGATCGAGGAGCCGATGGCCGCCGCGATCGGCGCCGGCCTGCCGATCAACGAGCCGACGGGCAGCATGATCATCGACATCGGCGGCGGCACCACGGAAGTGGCCGTCATCAGCCTCGGCGGCATCGTCATCAGCCGCAGCATCCGGGTCGGCGGCGACGAGATGGACATCGACATCGTCGGGTATGCCCGGCGCGAGTACAACCTGTTCCTGGGAGAACGGTCGGCCGAGGACATCAAGATCGCCATCGGGTCGGCCGCGCCCGGCGAATGGGACACGCAGCGCGTAACCCTCCGCGGCCGCGACCTGCTGACGGGCCTGCCGCGCAGCGTCGAGGTCGGCGGCGAGCAGATCCGCGAAGCCATCGAACCGTCGCTGGCGCTGATCGTGGAGACGATCAAGGACACGATCGAGGAGACGCCGCCGGAACTGATCGCCGACATCATGGACCAGGGCATCGTGCTGGCAGGCGGCGGCGCGCTGCTGCAGGGCCTGGACCATCGCGTCGCCGAAGCCACTCAGATGCCGGTCCACGTCGCCAACGATCCGCTGACGTGCGTCGTGCGCGGCACGGGCGTGGTCCTGGAGGAGCTCGACATCATGGAAGAAGTGCTGGTGGCGGACACGTACGCCCGCCCGCCGCGCTGAGCGGTCGCTCGGCCCGGCCGGCCAGATGAACGCCCCATCCGGATCCCGCCTGCCCCGCGCCCAATGGGTCGTCTTCGGCCTGCTCGTGACCCTGAGCGTGGGCATGATGGGCGCATCCGGCAGCCACTTCGCGGCCACGCTCCAGTCGGACACGAGCTACATCCTCTCCCCGGTCGAGGGCGCCCTGAACCAAAGCGCCGACACTCTTTCCTCCTACTTCTCCGCGCTGACCCAGTTCAACGACCTGCGCACCCAGAACGACCAGCTTCGCGAGCAGGTCCACCAGCTGCAGAACCAGTTGGACCGCTCCCAGGCAGTCTCGGAGCTCAACAGGGACTGGACGCTGATCTCGCAGGCGCAGCAGGACTCGCAGTACCAGACCATCATCGCCATGGTCCTGCAGAAGAACCTGACGGACATCGGCCACAAGACGTTCATCATCAACAAGGGCCTGGCCGACGGAATCGTCGCCGGGCAGGTCGTCGTGGACGACGGCGGCGCCGTGATGGGCAGGATCCTCGCCCCGGTGCTGACGTACGAGTCCACGGTTCTACTGGTCAACGACACCTCGGCCGTCGTGATCGGCCGCGAGTCCGGACCCAACGCGGACGCGAACGCGGTCGGGACGGTTCAGGGCCAGGTGGGCGGTCTCCTGCAGATGTCATACGTCGCCTCCACCGAGACACTGACGAAGGGCATGGCCGTCGTGACGGCAGGCCTGGTGGACCCGGGCGGTGACGTGAAGTCGCCGTACCCTCCCGGCTTGCTCATCGGCACGATCATCAGCGTCTCGCGCGACCCCAATCAGGTCGTCCAGTCGGCCATCCTGCAGCCGGCCGCGGATCTGGGCGACATCGAGTGGATGCTCGTGATCTCGAACTACCAGGGCGGCTTCGCCAGCCCGGCGCCGCTGTCCAGCCCGAGCCCGTCGTCATCGGGTAGCGCCGGGCCCACGGCTCAGCCGACAATCGCCCCGCCGAGGATCACGCCTACTCCGGGACCCACGCCAACGCCGCCCCCGGGGCTCGTCACGCCCCCGCCGCACTGATCACGGCCCGCGACGGCGAGGCTGAACCTGCTACGCTCTGGCCCAAGATGCCGCCGGAGTCGCTGTGAAAGGCCTCGTGCTGGCGGGCGGCACGGCCACCCGCCTCTTCCCGCTGACCATCGTCACCAACAAGCATCTGCTGCCGATCTACGACCGGCCGATGATCTATTACCCGATCGCGACGCTGGCCGGCATGGGCATCCGCGAAGTCATGGTCGTCGTCGGCGGCAAGAGCGTCGGTGACGTCGTGGAGCTGCTGGCGGACGGCGAGCACTTCGGGCTGAATCTCACGTACCGCTATCAGCGCGGGGCGCAGGGCATCGCCCACGCCGTCGGCCTGGCTCGCGATTTCGTCGGCGACGACGCTTTCTGCTGCGTCCTCGGGGACAACGTCCTGCTCGGTCCGCCGCTGGCGGACACCGCCCGCGAGTTCGAGGCCGGGCCTTGCGGCGCCGGCACCCTCCTCTACGAGGTCGCCGATCCCGAGCGCTTCGGCGTCGCGGAGCTGGACGCACAGGGCAACGTCGTCGGTTTTGAAGAGAAGCCGGCCCGGCCCAAGAGCAACCTCATCCCGATCGGCGTGTACTTCCTGCGGCCCGACGCGTTCGGCGTCGTGGACCACCTGGTCCCGTCGCGCCGCGGCGAGCTCGAGATCACCGACCTGCTCAACCACTACCTGCCCGACAGGCTCTTCGCCCGCCGGTTCGAGGGCCTCTGGACCGACGCCGGGACGGTGACGTCGCTCCTGCGCGCGGCGGAGCTGGCCGAGCAGGAATCTCGCGCCGGCCGCTTGCCGGCGCCGCCGGCGCGCCCGATCTCGTGACCGGGCACCCGTCCCCGCGCTTCCCCCGGCTCCTCGTCACTGGCGGGGCGGGCTTCATCGGCTCGTGCTTCGTCCGCGACCGGCTGGCCCGCCGCGACGGGACGCAGATCGTCGTGCTGGACAAGCTGACCTACGCCGGCAATCGCGCCAACCTCGCCGCGGTCGAAACCGACCCGGAGCAGTCGGCCAGGTTCCGGTTCGTCCGAGGCGACATCGCCGACCCGGCCGTCGTGGCGCCGCTGGTAGCGCAGGCCGACGCCGTCGTCAACTTCGCCGCCGAGTCCCACGTCGACCGCTCCATCCTCGATCCCGAGGCCTTCCTGCGGACGGACGTGCTGGGCGTCCACGTTCTGCTCGAAGCGTGCCGCGCCGAGGCGGACCGCGCCGCCGGGGGCGATCGCGCTGCCGCTCCGCGCTTCCTGCAGGTTTCGACCGACGAGGTCTACGGCTCGGTCGAGTCGGGCCAGAGCCGCGAGCAGGACCGCCTCGACCCGCGCTCGCCTTACTCCGCGGCCAAGGCCTCGGGAGAGCTGCTCGTCCATTCGTGCTTTGCCACGTACGGCCTGGACGTCGTTACGACACGCGGCGCGAACACGTACGGCCCGTACCACCATCCCGAGAAGCTGATCCCACTGTTCATCACCAATGCCATCGACGACCAGCAGCTGCCGCTCTACGGCGATGGGCTGCAGCGCCGCGACTGGCTGTTCGTGCGGGACCACGCCGGGGCGATCGGCCATGTCCTTGACCACGGCCTGGCGGGCGAGACCTACAACATCCCCGGCGGCAACGAGAGAACCAACCGCCAGGTCGTGGCGACGCTTCTCGAGCTGCTCGGCAAGCCGTGGTCGCTGGTCCGGCAGGTCGAGGATCGGCCGGGCCACGATCGCCGCTATGCCATGGACGGCGCCCGACTGGCAGCCCTGGGCTGGAAGAACGAGATGCCCATCGAGGAGGGTCTGGCTTCGACGGTCAAGTGGTATCTCGCCAACGAAACCTGGTGGCGGGCGATCAAGTCCGGCGGCTGGGACGAGTATTACCGACGCCAGTACGCGGCCCGATTGGCCGGCTCTCGGGACGCCGGGTGACGGCGCCGGAAGGACGGCCCTGATGCGCGTCGCTGTCACCGGCGCGGGCGGCCGGCTCGGGACGGCACTCGCCGGCCGCCTGTCCGACTCGCCCCTGGTCGACGAAGTCCTGGCCTGGGATCTGCCGGAACACGACCTTGACGACCCCGAATCGGCCATGCGATTGGTCCGCCTCCACCACCCGGACCTCGTCATCCACGCGGCGGCCTGGACGGACGTCGACGGTTGTGCCCGCGACCCCGGCCGGGCCCTGCGTCGAAACGGGACCGCCACCGGCGAGATGGCTCAGGCCTGCGCCGCAAGCGGGTCGGCCCTGATCGCGGTTTCTACCAACGAGGTCTTCGACGGGCTGCGAACCGACGGCCGCCCGTACGCCGCCACGGACCGGCCCGGACCGGCCAACGCCTACGGCATTGCGAAGCTGGCCGGCGAGCGGCTGGCCCGGGCGGCGTTCGGGGCCACCGGAAGCGACTTCGAGGCGGCCTCGACCGCGGCGCCCGAGGCCCGAGCGACCGCCACTCCCCCGCTGGCGATCGTGCGGACGGCCTGGCTCTTCGGACCGCCCGGCGCCGACTTTCCGACGAAGATCCTGGCCGCGGCGAAGCGGTCGGCGGCAGCGGGCCGGGCCCTGGACCTGGTTTCGGACGAATTCGGCTGCCCGACGTACGCCCCGGACCTGGCGGCGGCGATCGTGAGTCTCGTCGATCTCGCGTTGAAGAGCGGCTGGAGCGCGGTGGGCGGAATCCACCACGTCGTCAACGACGGGCACGCGTCGCGGGCCGAATGGGCGCGCGAAGTCCTGCGCCTCGCCGGGGTCGGAGTGGCGACCCGCGACGTACCTATGAGCGCGTGGCCGCGACCCTCGACGCCGCCGCCCTGGGGCGTTCTCGAGCCGACGCCGCTCCCCGGCGGCCAGCTGAGGAACTGGCAAGAAGCGCTGGCCCAGTACGCGACAATCCGGGCTATGACACAGGAGCCGTGACGATGGACCACGAGGAAGCCGCATCGCGCCTGGCCGGCGTTCGCTATGGGAAGCTCGAGCGCATCGGCGATCGACGCGGGACCTTTGCCGAGCTGTGGCGCGCCTCGGCTTTCGGCCAACTGGGGATCGATGCCACCGGCCTGCGCGACGCCCGCTTCGTCCAGGCCAACCTCTCGACGTCCGCAGCCGGCGTCCTGCGCGGACTTCACTACCACCGTCGCCAGCTCGACTACTGGACCGTCGTCGGCGGCCGTGCGCTCGTCGCCCTGGTGGACGTGAGGCCGGTCGTGGCCGAACCCTCTGCCCACGCCCTCGTGGAGACGAGGGAGCTTGGCGAAGGCGGGACCGTGACCATCCCGACGGGCGTAGCCCACGGCTTTCTGGCGCTGGAGCCGCTTTCGCTCCTGTATCTCGTCACCAATGAGTACGACGGCAGCGACGAGCTCGGTTTCGCCTGGGACGATCCCGCGGTCGGCGTTCCCTGGCCGGCAGTGGCCGGGACGCCCGACGGCCGTCCGATCCTGTCCGACCGCTACCGCGCCAATCCGACTCTTCGTGAACTGGTCGATCGTCTGCGCGGCGCCCAGAGCCGCTGATCGGGCGGCGGCGGCCTTCGGTTGCCGGGCGGCGGCCTTTGGTTAAGGTTTCGATAAGGCACTCGATGGGTGACGCGAGCGCGATCGTGTGCCTATCATGACCCGCCTGAGTCAACATCAGGGCGCCCTCCGTTGGTCGGAAGCTCACCACAGTCCGGCCATTGGGACCACCCCGCCCTGGGACCAAGGCACGATTGCCGCCGCCGCCATAGCGGCACAGGCTTGTAGAACAACTACTACTCGGCCCATCCAGTCCGCCTCGGCGGGTCGCGTTCCCGTTACGACACGGTGGGCCCGAAGGGAGACAGCGCAGTGCGAAAGCTCACCCTTGCGCTCGCGATAGGTCTGCTCGTTGCCGCCACCGGCCTGGTCACGACTTCAAGCAAGGTAACCGCGGCGGCTCACGTGACGAAGATCGTGCTGGTCGTAGGCCAGACTCAGAGCGTTACCGCTCATTACATCGACGACGCGAACAACGCCGCCCTCGAGTTCCAGAACGCGGCGGCCTCAGCCGGGCGCGCCATCAGCATCACCAAGGTCTACTCGCCCAACGCCACGTGGAGCGCCGTCCAGGCCGCGGCCAAGGGCGCGAACATCCTCGTCTACATGGGCCACGGCAACGGTTACCCGAATCCGTACGTGAGCTACGAGCAGCCCAACAAGGACAACGGCATGGGCCTGAACGCCGTCGCCGGCTCGAGCAGCACCGTGACGACCTACTACGGCGAGAACTACATGGCCCAGCTGCAGCTGGCCCCCGACGCTCTGGTCCTGCTCAACCACCTGTGCTACGCCTCCGGCAACAGTGAGAGCGGATATGCGAACCCGGCTCTGAGCACGGCCAAAACCCGCGTGGACGGCTACGGCTCAGGATTCATTCGCGGCGGCGCGAAGACGGTCATCGCCGAAGGCCTCGACGACCTGAACTACTACATCGACACCGTCTTCAACGGCCACACGACGGTCGACGCGATGTGGAAGGGCTCTCGGACCTTCAACAACAACGTCATCAGCTACACCAGCACCCGTAGCGCCGGGTACACCTCGGAGCTGGACCCCGACGTCGCCAACCCGGCTGCCGGCGGCCAAGAGGTCTACTACCGCTCGATGGTCTCGATCCCGTCTACGACCACGGACTCCATCATCAACGGCCAGGCCGCGCCATTCGTCAGCCAGAGCGGGTCCTACTACCCGATCCCCCTGACGCGCGTGGTCGATACCCGACCGATCGGCATGGGTAGCGGAGCGGGACCGCTCGGAACCCTGACCGCCCGCGGCGCATATACGTTCCAGATCGCCGGCAAGCAAATCGACGGCAGCACGCCGGTCCCGTCGAACGCGATCGCCATCACCGCCAACGTGACCATCGCCAATCAATCTGCCCTCGGTTGGATCTACATCGGGCCGAGCATCGACGCGGCGCCCACTTCTTCGACCATCAACTTCCCCAAAGGCGACGACCGGGCCAACGGCGTCACCGTCGCGCTCTCGCCTCAGGGTACGGTCGCGGCCTGGTACGGGGCCTCGGCAGGCAGCGTGGTCCATTTGATCATCGACGTGACGGGCTATTTCCTGGCCGGCTCCAGCGGCGCGGGCTATGTGGCCTACGGACCGCACCGCATCCTGGACACCCGCACCGGAACTCCATTGGTCGAAGGCACGCACCGCAAGATCCAGATCGACGGCGTGCAGGGGCTGCCGAGCTCCGGCATCGTCGCCATCACCGGGAACCTAACCGTGATCAAGCCGACCGCCAGCGGTTTCGTGACGCTGGGGCCGGACCCCACCGACACGCCGACTTCGTCGACCATCAACTTCCCGCGCGGCGACATCCGGGCCAACAACGTCGTAGTGCCGGTGAACGCGGATGGGACCGTTTCGGCGGTCTACATCAGCGGCGCCGTCGGCCCGACGGTCGACATGGTGCTGGACATCTCGGGCTACTTCACCAAGTCCGGCGGGGCCCTGCTCCACACGATGCAGCCCGTCCGAATCCTGGACTCACGCTCCAATACCGGCGTGACCGGGCCGTTCTCGGCCAACGTCGCCAAGACGCTGCAGGTCACCGGGCCCGGCGTCGCTCCGAGCGGCACCGTCGCCATCACGGCGAACATGACGGTCACCGAGCAGACGGGCAGCGGCTTCGCGGCCACCGGCCCGACCATCGACGCGACGACGGAATTCTCGAATCTGAGCTTCCCCCACGGTGACGACCGGGCCAACGGAGTCACAGTCCCGCTGGCATCGAACGGCAGCGTTGGCGTGATCTACGTGACTTCGGCCGGTCACACGACCCAGCTTCTGCTCGACGTCACGGGCTACTACGGCAGCTGATCGGCGGAGCTCAAGGGCGTAGGAACCAGTCGGTGGACCGTTCACGGGCCATCCTGCGGGCCATCGCCGGGCGCCCGGCGCTGCCGCGCGATCGTGCCGGCGCGCCATCAAACCGCACCGCACCCGACTCGACGGTACCATTGCGCCGGGGGGACGATGGAGCAATAGGCGCAGGCGGCGTTCGGACCCTACCGTTGAGCCGATTCGGGGCGCCCGTTGCCGGGCGCACGGGCGCAGCCAGACCGGGGCTCCACGATGACGCGGAAGCGCGGTGACGGAGACCCGGCATCGGATGAGGTCGGGATGATCAACCACTCGGCTCTGTTGCGGTCGGACGACTGCCACCACGCCGGCCGGCCGGCCGGACGATTCGCGTCCGCGGCGCTGGCCTGCGCGATCGGCGCCGCTATGGCACTCGGCCCGGGAATGCCCGGCGGGCCTCTCACGGCCGCCGCTGATTCCGGTGCCGGCGCGTCCAGCGATGGGACGGTGGCGGCGCCGGGGGCCACTTCGATCCAGTACCAGGAAGCGCTCGCGCATCGGAACGACCCCAATACCTTCGTCCCCGGCGACGCGGTCACGGTTCCGTACCGTCCGCGCGCCGGTGACACGACCGCAGTCGACGGCGGTCTGCCGGTGGCTCTGCCGGCCGGGACCGCCACCGGCCGCTCGATGGCGGCGAGCCCGACCGGCTCGGTCTGGGCCACCAACGACGTCGTCGCGCCCGTCACCGTCCCCTCGGGCAGCAAGGTCGATGCATCGTCGGCCAGCCCCGCGTCGGGTCCGGCGGTCCCCGCCGACAACGTCCTGCGCCGCGAGGTCTACGGCTTCCTGCCGTACTGGGAATCGGTAGCCGGACCGACGCTCAACTACGACCTCCTGTCCACGGTCGCCTATTTCGGCGTCGGCGTCGACGGCACCGGCAACCTCCAGAAGACCGGGTCGAACTGGTCCGGCTGGACGAGCTCCTGGATGACGAACGTCATCAACAACGCGCACGCTCACGGCACCCGCGTCGCGCTGACCATCGAGGAGTTCGCTTGGACGACCTCGGAGACCAACGAGCAGGTCCAGCTGCTGGGGAACGCCACCAATCGCAACAACGCCGCCGCCCAGATCACCGCCGCCGTTGTCCAGCGCGGCGCCGACGGCGTGAACCTCGATTTCGAGCCGATCGCATCCTCACAGGAAGGCGACTACCGCATCTTCGTCCAGACGCTGCGAGCCGACCTCGACGCGCAGCACGCGGGCTATGAATTGACCTTCTGCGGCACGGGAGCCACCGGCTACTACGACGTGGCAGGTCTGACAGCCGCCGGAGCCGCCGACGCCGTCTTCATCATGGGCTACGACTTCCGGACCGGCAGTTCGAGCCAGGCCGGCTCGATCGACCCGCTGACCAGCCCCAAGCCCGTATACGACCTCACCAGCGTCGTGAACGCCTGGAAGAAACGGACCTCGGTCTCCAAGATCATCCTCGGCCTGCCGTACTACGGCATCGCCTGGACAACGACCACCAACGCGCCCAACGGCACGGTGGTGGCAAGCTCGTGCATCGCGCCGACGTCGGTCTTCTTCGCCCAGGCGGCGTCGCTGGCCGCGACCAACGGGCGCAACTACGACTCGATCGAGCAGTCGGCCTGGACGACCTACCAGCTCACCTGCCCGACAGGGGGCATCCAGGTCTGGCGCGAGCTCTACTACGACGACGCCCAGTCGCTGGGCGTGAAGTACGACATGATCAACTACTGGAACCTGCGCGGCATGGGCATCTGGGCCCTCGGGTACGACGCCGGTCATCCGGAGATGGCCAACCTGATCGCGGCCAAGTTCCTCGACGACAAGACCCCGCCCAAAGTCGGCATCGTGAACCTGCCGGCGACCGAGACCAGCGAGGGTTTCCCCGTCAGCTGGACAGGCCAGGACGACTGGAACGGCATCTCCAGCTATGACGTCCAGGTCTCGACCGACGGCGGCCCCTTCGCCGACTGGCTCACCGGCGTCACCGAGACCGGCGACGACTTCCAGGGCTCGTCGGGCCACAACTACTCGTTCCGTGTGAGGGCCACCGACGGCGTGGGCAACGTTGGACCGTGGGACGTCACCTCTACCTATGCGGCCTCGCCCTCGTTCGCCATCAACAGCTTCGTCTCGGTCACAGCCGCGTCGGAGAACGAGATGGAGACGCCGTCCTCGACATCCACGGTTCTTGTAAACGTGCCCAAGGGCACGGTCCTGCAGGTCATCGGCGGGCCGTACCTCCCCGGCGACGGCACCACCTGGTATCAGGTCACCGGCCCGTATGCCGCGGTCAACGCCGTGGCGCCGCTCTTCCCCGGGCCGTGGGTCGAGGTCTCGAACGCGACCACGAAGTACGTCGTGCCCATCACTCCGCCCAACTCCACCGCCGTGGCGGCCGGGATCGCCGGTTACTCGGTCGGCGTGGCGGGTCAGATGCCATCCGGCACCGGCATCGATCGCGGCAAGGTCTTTTCCCCCGACGGCGACGGGATCCACGACACGCTGCCGCTGTCCTGGGTCGACACGACGGCCTTCGACGACGTCAAGCTGACGATCTACCGGGCCGATGAGACCGTCGCCGGGACCATCGATCTCGGCGCCCTCGGCGCCGGACAGCAGTCGTACACCTGGAGCGGCGCGGTCGGCGGTTCCACTCTGCCGGACGGCCAGTACCTCATCCAGGTCTCGGGCGCCAAGAGCGGCACGACCTTCTACGCACCGTCGGCGGCGCCTTTCGGGACCTGGCAGATGGGCCAGCTCGCGGCCGTCATCGACACCACTCCGAGCGGCACTTACTACCCGCTGGCTCCGACTCGAGTGCTGGACACACGAGCCGCCATCGGCCTGACGGGCGCGTTCGCGGCCGGCAAGACCAGGTCGTTCACCCTCGCCGGCGTCGTCCCCGGCGTGCCGGCGAACGCCATGGCCGTCACCGGCAACCTCACAGTCACCCAGGCGACCGTCCCGGGGTTCGTGAGCCTCGGCTCCTCGATTGGGGCCTCCTCGACGATCAACTTCAAGACCGGCGACAGCCGGGCCAATGGCGTCACCCTCGGTCTGGCGTCCGATGGCAGCCTGAGCGCCCTGTATTCCAGCTCAACCGGCAAGGGCTCGGTCCACCTCATCTTCGACCTGACCGGGTACTTCGTCCGGGATGCGAACGGCGCGACCTTCTTCCCGACGACTCCGACGCGGGTCGTCGATAGCCGCGTCAAACAGGGGATCACCGCGCCCCTCGGCGCCGGCAAGGTCGTGACGTTCAACGTCGCCGGTCTGGCCACCGTGCCGGCCAATGCGATCGCCGTGACGGGCAACGCCACGGTGACCGGGCAGACCGGCTCCGGCTACGTCACGGTAGCGCCGACGCTCGTGGCGGGCTCGGCGCCGACCTCCTCGACTCTCAACTTCCCCCTCCGGGATACGCGGGCGAACAACGTGACCGTCCCTCTGTCCGGCGGGAAGCTGCAGGTCGAGTACGTCGGCAAGGCCAGGACCACGGCGCAGTTCATCTTCGACGTGACCGGCTACTTCGTGCCCGGGATGTCGGGAGCGACGTTCGTTCCGTTGGCGCCCGGCCGGGTCGTCGACAGCCGCACCGCGCTGGGGTTCAAGGGGCCGCTCAAGACCGGAGCCACGGCGCCCTTCGCGGTGAGCGGGCAGGCGTCCGTGCATGCCATCGCCGTGGCCGTCGTCGGCAATTTGACGGTCACCGCCCAGACATCCGCCGGCTGGCTGTCGGCCGGGCCGGCCAGGTCCACGTCGACATCGACCCTCAACTTCCCGGTCGGCGACAACCGCGCCAACGGGTTCGTCAGTCTTCTCGGGCCCGGTGGGAGCCTGGCGGTGACGTTCGGCGGCAGCAAGGGATCGAGCGCCCAGGTCGTCGTCGACATACTGGGCTACTACCGCTGACTTTCGGGACGGCCGAGGCGTCGCCGCTGGCAGGCTCGCGGGTCGCGGCCAGTCGCTGTAGGCTGAATCGGAAGCTGCGGCCGGATCGGTCGGAACCTGCGACCGGCGCGCGCCTGAGAGGATTGCGATGAACGACCAGCCGAGTGAGAAACCCGCCGACAAGCTGAAGGCCGCGCCGCGCCCAGGACGCAAGGTCGCCGCCGCCGATTCGGCCGAAACCAAGGCTGCCGCGCCCAAGCCGGCCGCGCGCAAGGCCGCCGCGCCACAGGGTGCCGCACGCAAGGCGGCCGCGCCAAAGGCCGAGGTCGCCCTTGCACCGGCGTCGCCGGCCGGGCCGGTCGCCTCCGCGCCCTCGACACCGTCGCCGGTCCGCGCCGCCACGGTCTACCTGACCCAGTCCGGCGCGGCCGAAGTCGAGGCGGACTCGATCCACGTCCGCCAGGGCGGCATCGGGGCCGCGTCGGCGGAGGACGTGACCGTCGAGATGGGCGGCATCGGCCGCGCCCAAGCCGACGACATCGCCGTTCGCCTGGGTGGCGTCGGAGTCGCCCACGCCGAACGCCTCTCGGTCGAACTCGGTGCCGTCGGTCTGGCTGTCGCCGGGAAGATGGAGCTCAAGCAGGGCTACGCCCATACCATCCTGGCGCGCGACGTCCACATCAGCAAGGGCGGCGCCCGGACGATCGTTGCCGGCAACGTGACTCTCGAGCGGCAGTCGGGGACGTTCGTCCTGCTGGCACGCCGGGTCGACGGCGACGTCCGGACGGTCCTCGACTGGCGCGGCGCGCTCGTGTTGGGAGCCGTCCTGGCCCTTGGAATCGGGCTGCTGTCACACCGCAAGCGGACCTGAGGCGGGCGGCTTTTCCGCGGCTCGGTGGAAAAGCCGGGGCTCGTGGTCGCTCGCTTCCGGCTCGCCCGGAGGCCGTCCGGTATACTCAGTCGCCTGCTGAGCGGCGTCCGGGAGATCCCTCAGTGGATCTCCGTCCTGTCACAGGAGTTCTTCGTGATCGATCCCACTGCTCGGGTGCATGCGTCCGTGGACATCGAAGCCGACGTTTCGGTGGGGCCTCGGACGAGCGTCTGGAACCGAGCGGTGCTTCGAACCGGAGCCAGCCTGGGCGCGGAATGCGTCATCGGCCGGGATGCTTTCATCGACGAGGGCGTGCACCTGGGCGATCGGGTCAAGGTCCAGAACGGCGCACTCGTGTATCACGGCGTGTCGGTCGGCAACGGCGTCTTCATCGGCCCCGGCGCCATCCTGACCAACGATCGCTATCCGCGGGCCATCACCGCCACCGGCGAGCTGGCGCGCGGCGACGACTGGACCGTCAGCCCGATCGTTCTCTCGGACGGCTGCTCGATCGGGGCGGGCGCCGTCGTGGTCGCCGGCACCAGGGTGGGGCGCTTCGCAACCGTGGGCGCCGGAGCCATCGTCACCCGCGACGTCCCCGACTTCGCCCTCGTGGCCGGCAATCCGGCGCGCCGCCTGGGCTGGGTGTGCGCCTGCGGCGCCCGCCTGGACGACGAGACCGGCCGCCACGCCACTCCCAATCCGACCCGCGACGCGTCGCTGGGCTGCGCGCGTTGCGGCCGGCGATATGCGTTCAATCCACAAAGCGGTGCGCTCGAAGAGACGCCCGCTTCGAACCGAGGAGTCCGATCATGATCCCGCCCGCTCGCCCCGATCTCGGCCCCGAGGAGACGGCCGCCGTCGCCGAAGTCCTGGCCAGCGGCATGATCGCCGGTGGTCGCAAAGTCGCCGAGCTCGAGGAGCGGTGGGCGCAGTTCTGCGGCAGCAAGCATGCCCTGGCAATGGCCAACGGCACCGTCGCCCTGATGTCGATCTGGGCCGGCCTCGGTCTGGAGCCGGGCGACGAGGTCATCACCGTTTCGCACACGTTCAACGCGACGGTCAGCGCGATCCTCTTCACGGGTGCCCTGCCGGTCTTCGTCGACATCGAGCCGGACACCTATCTGATGGACGCCGGCCGGATCGAGGCCGCCATCACGCCCCGAACGCGAGCCATCTGCCCGGTCAGCCTTTTCGGCGTGATCGCGGACATGGACGCCATCCAGGCCATCGCGGACCGCCACGGGCTGGTGGTCGTCGAGGATGCGTGCCAGGCCCACGGAGCGCTCTACCGCGGCCGGCGCGCCGGCAGCTTCGGCACGGCGGCCTTCAGCCTCTACGGCACGAAGAACATGACCACCGCCGAGGGCGGCTTCATCAACACCAACGACGACCGCCTGGCCGACTGGATCAGGCTGTACCGCAACCAGGGCATGAAGCAGCGCTACCACCACGAGATCCTCGGCTACAACTTCCGGATGACGGACATAGCCGCCGCCATCGGGCTGGTGCAGCTCGACAAGCTCGAGCGAAACACGGCCCGCCGCCAGGCGATCGCGAAGCGTTACGACGAAGCGTTCGCGGACCTGCCGATCCAGCTGCCGGTTTGCCCCGAGGGCCGAACGCACGTCTATCACCAGTACACCATCGGCGTCGGTCCGGCTCGCGACGAGATCGTGGAGGAGATGAAGCAAGCCGGAGTCAGCTGCGGCATCTACTACCCGATCCCCTGCCACAAGGCGACCTACGTGCTGGAGCTGGGCATCGAGGCGGACCTGCCGGTGACCGACACGGCCGCGGCGACCAGCATGTCGCTGCCGATGTACCCGGGGCTAACCGAGGCAGAGCAGGGCCAGGTCATCGAAGCGCTGCAGGCATCGATCGGACGCCACGCCTCGGCGGCGGGAGAGCGCAGACCGTGAGCACGCCCCTGCGGCTCGGCCTGGCCGGGTTGGGCTCGATGGGCCGCAACCACCTGCGGGTCATCTCGAACCACCCCGAGACGGTTCTCGCGGCGGTGGCCGACCCCACGCCGGAGGCCCTGTCGGCCGCCGTCGAGCAGACGGGCGCCAGGGGCTTCGCCGATCCAGTGGCCATGATCGCGGAGGCGGACCTCGACGGGGTCGTAGTGGCGGCGCCGACCACGAACCACGCCGCCCTCGCCCTGGCCGCCATCGAACGGGGCCTGCCGATCCTCGTGGAGAAGCCGCTCGCCGCCACCGTGGACGACGCCATCGCCATCGTCACCGCCGCTCGCAAGCGCGGCGTCCAGGTCCAGGTCGGCCACGTCGAGCGCTACAACCCGGCGGTCCTGGAGATGGGCCGCCTCCTCCGCGCCGGCTGGCTGTCGACCATCTACGCCATCACGAGCCGCCGCGCCGGGCCCTTCCCGGCCCGCATCCGCGACGTCGGCGTCACGGTGGACCTGGGCACTCACGACGTGGACATGCTCTCCTGGATCGCGGGCGAACGCCCGATCCGCGTCTACGCCGAGACCGCTCAGCGGATCCACGCCACTCACGAGGACCTGACCTTCGGCCTGATGCACTTTCCGTCGGGCGCAACCGGCTTCCTCGACGTCGACTGGCTCACCCCGGCCAAGCGCCGCAGCCTGATGGCCGTCGGCGAAGAAGGCATGTTCGAGCTGGACTACCTGACGCAGCGGCTGACGTTCACCCGATCCAACGTCGAGCGGCCCCTGATGATCGCCGGCTACGCCACGACCTTCACCGGCGAAGTGGCGGAGATACCCGTGGTCAGCGTGGAGCCGCTGCGGGCCCAACTCGACGAATTCGTCCGCGTGCTGCGCACGGGCGACCGGCCGTACGTTCCAGGCGAAGACGGGCTGTGGGCGGTCGGCCTTGCAAATGCCCTGCTGACTTCGGCGGCCGAGCGCCGCCCGATCGATCTGTCCGATCTACCTTCGAGGCTGAACGCCGAATGACAATCGTGTCGAGTCCCTCGCGCGTCCCGAGTTTCATGGGCGGCGCCATCACGCCCCCGACCAATCCCTGCATCCACGGCAAGCCCCGGGCCGTCGCGCCCTGGACGGGCGAGCCGGGCACCGTCGGGCGTGCCGTCGTCGTGGGAGCGGGCAAGATGGGCCTGCCCCTGGCCGTCCAGTTCGCCCGCCACGGCTGGGACGTCACCGCCGTGGACGTAATCCCCGATGTGGTCGCCGCGATCAACGCCGGTCGCTCGCACGTGACGGAGGAACCCGGCCTGGCCGAGGGAGTGGCGGAAGTCCACGCCGCGGGCCGCCTGCGCGCCACCACCGATGCCGCCGCAGCCGTCCGGGCAGCGGACGTGGCGGTGCTGATCGTGCCGGTCATGCTCGACGACGCCCACCAGCCGGACTACCGCTTCATGGATTCGGCCGTCGAATCGATCCTCGGCGGCGTTCATGCCGGTCTGACCGTCATCTTCGAGACCACGCTCCCCGTCGGGGACACGAGGGGCCGCTTCCTGCCGCGCCTCGAGGCCGCCGCCGACCTGCACGGCGAGCGGGATCTGTTCGTCGCCTTCTCGCCCGAGCGGCTCTATTCGGGCGCCGTCTTCGCCAACCTGGCCACTTACCCGAAGCTCGTGGGCGGCATCGGCCCGGAGTCGACGAGGCGCGCGGCCGTGTTCTACGACTCCGTTCTCGACGCGGAGATCGTGGCCATGAGCGGCGCGGAAGCCGCCGAGTTCAGCAAGCTGGCCGACACGACCTACCGCGACGTCAACATCGCCCTGGCCAACGAGTTCGCGCGCTTCGCCGACCGCGCCGGAGTGGACATCCAGGAAGTCATCGCCGCCGCCAACAGCCAGCCGTACTCGCACATCCACCAGCCCGGGATCGGCGTCGGGGGTCACTGCATTCCGGTCTATCCGCACCTCCTCCTGAGCCGCGCGCCGGACCTGGAGGTCGTGGCCACGGCGCGGCGGACGAACGACGGCGTGCTCGGGTCGGTCATCAAGACGCTCGAGACGCAGCTCGGCGGCCTCGACGACGCCCCGATCCTGGTCCTCGGCCTCACGTACCGCGAGAACGTCAAGGAACTCGCCTACTCGCGGGCTCTGCCCCTGATCGACCGGCTCGGTTTCCACGGCGCCGACGTGTGGGCCTACGATCCGCTCCTCTCGGACGCGGAACTCGAGCGCTGCTGCGCGAAGCCGTACCACTGGGGCGACGCCGCGCCGTTCCGGGCCATCGTCACCCAGACCGGCGACAAGCTCTGGCGGTCGCTGGACTTCTCGCTCTTCCCGAGCCTCGAGATCCTGTTCGATGGACGCAACAGCCTGCGCGAGATAGACCTGCCGGACGCGGTTCGGTATTTCGGGATCGGGGTCCAGGCCGCCACGCGGCGTAGAGCCGCCGCCCAGCCCTGAGGCCCCGACGGTGCGCATCGTCAGCGTCGTCGGAACGCGGCCGCAGCTCATCAAGGCGGCGGCGCTCCAGCCGGAACTGCGACGCGACCACCAGGACATCTTCGTGGACACGGGCCAGCACTACGACGACGCGATGGCCGGCAACTTCTTCGCCGAGCTGGGGCTGAATCAGCCGGACTACAGCCTCGGGGTCGGCGGCGGCGGGCACGGAGACCAGACCGGCCGGATGCTGATCGCCCTCGAGCCGCTCCTGCGGGCCGAAGCCCCGGATGCGGTCGTCGTCTACGGCGACACCAATTCCACGCTGGCCGGGGCGCTGGCGGCGGCGAAGCTGGGCATTCCGGTGGCCCACATCGAGGCCGGCCTGCGCAGCTTCGACCGGCGCATGCCCGAGGAGCTCAACCGCGTGGTGGCGGACCATCTGTCGACCTGGCTTTTCGCGCCGACTCCGGCCGGCGTGGCCAATCTGGCGGCGGAGGGGATCACCGGCGGCGTATACGAGGTCGGCGACCTGATGCTGGACCTGGCGGCCCGGGTATCAGCCGAGGTTCGGGGGCCGGCGGTGCTGGACGCGGTTGCCGGGCGCCTGAACCTGACCATCTCCACGGGCCGCTTCCTCTTCGCCACGGTGCATCGGGCCGAGAACCGCAGCCCCGAGGCAATCGCGGCCTGGGCCATGCTCTTCGGCGCGGTGGCCACGCCGGAGCGGCCGCTGGTTCTGGCGCTCCATCCGGGAACAAGGGTCGCGATCGAGACCGCCGGCCTCGTCCTCCCGCCCAATGTCATCGTCATCGAGCCGCAGGGCTACCGCACGTCCCTGGCGCTGCAGCTGCACGCCGCCGCGGTCCTCACGGACTCGGGCGGGATCCAGCGCGAGTCGGCCTGGCTGGGCGTGCCGTGCCTGGTTCTCCGCGACACGACCGAATGGGTCGAGACCGTCGGCGGGGCCGACAGCTCGGCCGTGCTCGTCGGTCTCGATCGGTCGGCTGCCGTTCGGGAGCTTGCGGCGCGCGCACCGCAGGAGAGTTCCGCCCGGCAGGCGGCGGACCGCGCCGCAAACCTGCGGCTCATGCCGGCCGGCGCCGGAGCGCGCATCTCGGCCGCACTGGCGTCGGCGGAGAGCCCCGTCGAGGTGGGGACGTGAGAGTTCCGAGCAAGCGCCGCCCGATCTGCATGATCGTCCACGCCTACTACGAGGAAGACCCCCGCGTCCGCCGCGAAGCCGAGTCGCTGGTCGCGGCGGGCTGGGAAGTCGACGTGATCGGCCTGCAGCATCCGGGCGATCCGAAGACCGCCGTGATCGAAGGCGTGAACGTGCGCCGGCTCCCCGTCCGGCGCCACCAGGGCGCCGGTCTGCCCGTTTACCTCATGGAATACGGCGTCTTCCTGGTGCGGGCGATGTTCGCGGCCGCGGCGGCACAGCGCCGCCGTCACTACGGCATGGTCCAGGTCCACACCCTGCCCGACTACCTGGTCTTCGCCGCGCTGCCGCTCAAGATGGTCGGCGTGCCTGTCCTTCTCGACCTCCACGAAGCGATGCCGGAGTTCTTCCGCGGCCGCTTTCCGAAGGCCGCGAACCCGATCTCGTACAAGCTGCTGCTGCTGCAGGAGCGTCTGTCCATCGGCATGGCGAACGAGCTGCTGACCGTCAACGAACCGCTTGCGGAGCGCCTCCGCCGGCGCGGCGCCGACCCCGCCCGACTCACGGTCGTGATGAACAGCCCGGATCTGCGGCTCTTCTCGCCGGCGGCCCATCCGCGCCGTCCGTTCATGGCCGACGGCGTGCTCCGCCTGGTCTACGCCGGCGCAATCACGCCCACGTACGAGCTGGACGTGGTGTTGCGCGCGGTGGCCGCGCTGCGACGCGACCGCCCCTCCCTTCCGGTCGTGGCCACGTTCTATGGTCGCGGCGACGCCGAGGACTCGCTCCGAGCGCTCGCCGAGGAGCTGGGTATCGCGGATCGCCTCGAGATGCCCGGCCGAATACCGATCGATACGGTCGCGGCCGCCGTGGCCGGCGCCGATATCGGGATCGCGGCGACGCGCCTCGACAGCTACTCGGAGGTCAGCCTCTCCACGAAGGTCCTCGAGTACGGAGCGATGGAGAAACCCGTCGCCGCGACCCGGCTCCCCACGGTCGAGCTGTACTTCGGGAAAGACACTCTCTCGCTGTACGAGCCGGGCGATCCGGAGTCGCTGGCCGGCGTGATCGGGCACCTGGTGGACGACGCCGCAGACCGCGAAGCGAGAGTCGGACGCACCGCCGCCCGGGTCGAGGAACTGAGCTGGAAGCATCAGGCGATCGCCTACCATGCCGTGGTCGATCGACTTGCCGGTGCCCGGCGGTCCGGCCCCGGCGGCGCTTGAGGGCCTGCTCCGCTTTCAGGATCGGCTCGGCGCAGAGGCTCGATAATCCCCGCGGGTCAGTGCCTGGCGCCGCCGCCCGCAGGTAGGGTGCCGGAATGCGGTAGCATACGGCCTCGTCACCCCCGGCGTGCCTCGCCGGTACCAGTCAGAACCAGGACGTCCAGATGACCTTCCGGCCTCCCGCCTCGAAGCCAACGCGCCGCCGCACCCGCCAGGTCGACTCCCGGCGCGCGGTCTTCATGAATGTCGCCTTCGGCGTCGCCAGCGTGCTCGCCGTGGCCCTTCTCGGCGGAGTTCTCTTTGGCAACTGGTATACGGACCACGGCACTGCCGTCGGTTCGGTCGGCGGCGTCGCGATCAGCAAGGACCAGGTCCGAGCGGAAGCCGCCGTCGAGAAGGCCCGTGACGACCGCTTCGTCACGGACTACGGCGTCATGCGCAACCAGGGTCAGCTGTCGACGACCGACTACGGAACGGTGACCAGCCCGATCACGACTGCCGAGGCTTCCACCCAGCTGTATTCAGACGCGCTGACGCAGCTCCAGGAAGACCTCACCATCTCTCAATACGCGGCCAAGCACAACATCTCGGTGTCCGACGCGGACATCGATGCCCAGATACTCGACGACGCCACGCTCCCGGCACTTCGCCACGTCAAGGTCATCGGCGTCGTTGCGGCCGTCACGCCGCCCTTGTCGGTCCCAACTCCCGATCAGCTGGCCACCGCCAAGATCCTGGCGCAGAGCTACCTGGATGCGGTGAAGTCGGGCGCCATGAGCTGGGATTCCGCCAACACGGCTGCCCAGTCGAGCGGGGTCGCCTCCTCCACCGGCGACGTGGGCATCATGGCCCAGTCCCAATTCGGGCAGTCCGCCGACTTCGGCGAGGCGATCTTCGCCCTGAAGAACGTCAACGACATAACCGACCTGTTCCAGGGCACTGACGGCGTGTGGCGCTTCGCCACGGTCACGCAGATCGTCAATCCCTATGTCGACGCGGGCTGGAAAGACGCCGTCGACGCCGCCTCGAACGCCGGTGACTATCGCAACTTCGCCAAGGCGGAAGCGCTGAAAGCGAAGGTCCAGAAGTCGATCGAGAGCCAGTACGTAACGGGCCCGATGCTGGCCCGCCAGGTCCAGGAGATCTACGTCGCGGCCCAGTACAGCCAGCTCGGCGACGGGCCCGAAGCCAAGATCAAGGAAATGATCTTCACCCCGAACCACGACTCGTCGACCCTTTCGGGCCTGGACCCGAGCGATCCCTCCTGGGCCGAGGCCAAGACTCGCGCCGACGCCGCTTATGCGACCCTCCAGAAAGACATCACCCAGT
Source organism: uncultured Anaerolineaceae bacterium (assembly GCA_964529245.1). Taxonomy (GTDB): domain Bacteria; phylum Chloroflexota; class Limnocylindria; order Limnocylindrales; family CSP1-4; genus Fen-1039. The sequence goes on along the minus strand of CAZGUS010000015.1, from coordinate 1,838 downwards.
TCACCAAGCTGGCCCTGGACACGACCATCAACGACGACCCATACGCCGCGAGCCAGGGAGGCGATCTCCCGTGGCTGCCCCAGACCCTGTTCACCGGCAGCGCGTCCAGCCAGGCCGGTCTCGGGATGACGGCGGTGCCGGCGGCCATCTTCAAGCCCGATCTTGCGCCGGGCCTCCTCGCGCCCATTCTGGAGTCGTCTCTGGGCTACGTCGTCGTCGACTTCGAGGGCCTCCGGCCCGGTCCGGCCCAGCGCATCGCGGACGCGGTCCTCGGGATCAACACCGGCGCCACCTTCGCCGCCGAGGCCGCCAAGTACTCCGACGCGCCCGAGGGTCCGACCGGCGGCAACCTGGGCTGGGTCACGCCCTATCAGCTCCCGTCGGACGTGCAACAGGCAATCTTCCAGGCACCGATCGGCGGTCTAACCCGTGTCGTCAGCGACAGCAACGGCTACTTCATCTTCAAGGTCCTGGCGGAGAACACGCAGTACACGCCCGACGCGGCACAGCAGCTCAAGCTCAAGCAATCGGTGTTCTCGAGCTGGCTGACCGAGCTCAAGGCCGAGACCAATACCTGGACCGATTCGACCGGGTTGACGGCTATCACACCCACGGGCACGTAAGCGCGGCGAAGGAAACGTGCTCGACGCGCTGATCGCCGAAGCCCGCATCCGCTGGGGTTTCGACGCCTCCGCCGGCCTGCAGGTAGTCGCTCCCGAGCGCCTGGCTTCGTTTCCCGTCGAACCTTCGCGGCCGCTGCTGGTCGTTCCGCTCAAGGTCCTGCGCGCCGCCTCGCCAGTCGACGACGACCCGCCGCCGATTCCGGGCCGCCACGCTCCGGCAGACCGGAGCGCCCTCGCCCTGCTCGTTCGCCTGTACCCGAGCGGGCACGTCGTAGGCCGGATCGGCGTCCCGGATCCGATGACCGTCGGCGAGCTCACCGCGGATGCGCTCGACGGAGCGCTGTACCTCGGCCCGGTCGCCCCGGAGCTCGCCCCGGGCAGCCCGTGGTCGCTGCCCTGGATCGCCGATCGGCTGCGCCGCCCGGACGGCTGCCCGTGGGACCGAGAACAGACCCACCTCTCGCTCAAGAAGCACCTCCTCGAGGAGGCGTACGAGGTCTACGACATCCTGAGCGAAGAAGCCACACCGGAGCTGGCCGGCGAACTCGGAGACCTGCTGTTGCAGATCGTCCTCCACGCCCAGCTCGCGGCCGAGGCCGGCGTCTTCGACATGACCGACGTCCAGGCTTCGATCGGACGCAAGCTCGTCCGCCGCCATCCGCACGTCTTCGGCGACGCCCACGTGAACACGGCCGGCGACGTCAACCGGCAGTGGGAGCAGATCAAGCGAGTCGAGCGCGAACAGGCGGCCCAAGAGGCGGCCCAAGATGCCGCCAAAGAGGCGACGGAGCCGGCCGCCGGACCGGCCGAAGTCAAGAGCGCCCTCGACGGCGTCTCGAGGTCCATGCCCGCTCTGGCTGCAGCTCAGGAGATGCAGGAGCGCGCCGCTCACCTCGGCTACGACTGGGCCGACATCGTCGGCGTTCTGGACAAGGTCCACGAGGAGCTGGCCGAGCTCGAGGCCGCCGCCACGGCGCAGGAGAAGCGCGAGGAGGTCGGAGACCTGCTGCTGGTCGTCACGAACCTGGCTCGCCGCCACGGCGTGGATGCCGAGGACGCGCTGCGGGCCGCTTCCGACAAGTTCCGGGCCCGCTTCCGTCGCGTCGAGCGGATGGCCCGAGAGCGGAACGTCCAGCTGCGCGACCTGGATATGGCCGAGCTCGACTCTATGTGGGATGCTGCCAAACTAGAAGAGCGAGCCGCCGCCCTGGAGCG
>CAZGUS010000014.1:0-31069 GCA_964529245.1 uncultured Anaerolineaceae bacterium | reverse complement strand
CAAGACGATGGTCATCGCCACTCACGAGAAGGGCGTCGCCCGCGACATCGCCGACCAGGTGTGCTTCCTCGACGGCGGGTCGATCCTCGAGCAGGGGGCGCCGGCGGACATGTTCAGCCACCCGCGCGAGGCCCGGACGCAGCAGTTCCTGGAACGAATCATCGCGGCCGGCAGGCTCTAGAGCTGCGGTTGGGGAAGTGGCGCGGGCGGCGGGGAGTGGCGGCGCACGTAGTCGTCGGCGGGGCGTGGCGCCGTGCGTGCTCGACGGCGGGGAATGGTGCCGTGCGTGGCTCGTCGGCGGGGAGTGGCGGCGCGCCGCGCCCGGCCAGCGACCGCTCAGGGCAGCGGTCGCCAGGCCTTGTTGAGCAGGAGGGCCAGCGCCGCGATGAACCCACCGACGCCGACGAAGACGAAGCTGACTTCGGTCACCTCGTGCTTGGTGATCAGGTTCGTCGGGAGGTTCGCGAAGACGCTGTTCAGCTCGACGGCCGTGGACGCCGGGTGGTAGGTGCCGCCGGTGATGCTCGCGATCTGCTTGAGTGTGGCTTCGTCGATGCCGCGCGGAAAGTTGCCGCCACCACCGCCACCGCCGCCACCGCCGCCACCGAACGCGCCGCCGCCACCGCCGCCGCCTCCGAACCCGCCGCCCGGCTCACGTCCGACGTACGGGGGCGCGCATGTCGGACTCATGGCTCCGCCGTTCGCCGTCCCGAAGCCGATGGTGTAGACCCGCACGCCCCGGTCGGCCGCCTGCTGGGCGGCGGCGAGCGGATCGGTACCGGCGTTGTTCGCCCCGTCGGTCAGCAGAACGACGATGTCGGGGGCGTAGTCGCCCTTGGGCACCGGCGCCGGCGCGACGCCCGTGGACGAGTCCGTCTGGCTCCTGGCGACGGCTGGGTCGATCTCGGAGATGGCATCGATCGAGGCCAGGATTCCGTCGCCGATCGCCGTCCGCCGGCCCGTGGCGAGGCTGCTCAGAGCTTGATTGAGGAGGGATCGGTCGCTCGTCGGCGCCTGGACCACTTCCGCGAAGCTGCTGAAGGCGACGATCCCGAACCGGGTCGTCGAAGACTGGCTGTTTATGAAAGACGCGGCAGCGGTCTCGGCGGCTTGCAGGCGGCTGGGCGGGATGTCAGACGAGCACATGCTGCCCGAGACGTCGATCGTGAGGATGATCGTCGTCTGGTTGGTCGGCACCGCGACGACGGCCACGGGTCGAGCCAGGGCGAAGACCAGGGCGGCCAGGGCGGCCACGAAGAGCGCGAAAGGGACGTGCCGGCGAAGCCGCGACGGACCCGGCTCGGCTTCACGCACGAGGGCCAGGCTGGAGTAGCGCACGCCGGATCGGCGGCGCCGTCGCAGGCTCCAGATGTAGACCGCGACCGGCACCGGCAGGAGAAGGAGGAGCAGCAGCAGAGTCGACCACTCGAAGTCCATCAGACCCGTCCTTCCCGGCGCTCCGGGCGCACCGGCGCCGTCATGGCAGTCGACCGAGCCACAGGAGCGAGACCAGGCCGCCGGCGAGCAGCATCAGCAGTCCGACGCCGGCGACGAGCGAGGTGATCTCCGTCTCCTGGGGCTGAACGACGAGTTGAGTATTGAGGTTGTCGTAGATCGAGCGGAGCTGCTGGGCGTCGGTGGCGCCGTAGTAGGTGCCGCCGGTCGTCTGCGAAATCTGCTGGAGGGTCGCCTGATCGAGCTGGGTGAAGACCTGGAAGCCGTCCAGGTTCAGCGTCGTGCCGGCGGCGCTGCCGAGGCCGACGGTGTAGATGCGCACCCCCATGTTGGCGGCCGTCTGCGCCGCCGCGATGGGATCGGGCGATTCGTTGTTCTCGCCGTCGCTGAGCAGGACGATCACCGCCGGGGCGTGAGTTCCGGACGGCACCGGCGTCGGGGTCGGCGTGGCCGTGGGAACCGGGCTCTGGTTGGAGTAGTAGTTGCCGGCGAACGGCCCGGCCTCCGCCACCGCAATGGCGTTGAGCGAGGCGATGATGCCCTGGGCCACCGAGGTACCACGCTCCGGCGTCAGGCGGTCGATCGCGGCGATGACCGTGGCCTGGTCGTTGGTGGCCGCCTGGACCGACACGCCCGAGTCGCTGAAGGCCACGACGCCGATCGAGATGCCGTCCGGCTGGCGCGCCACGAAGTCCTTGGCCGCCGCCTTGGCGGCATCCATGCGCGTCGGCACGAGATCGGTCGCGCCCATGCTGGCCGAGACGTCGAAGGCGAGGATCACAGTACCCTCGACACGGGGCAGGTCGATGACCGCCTGCGGCCGGGCCATGGCTACTGTGATCACGGCCATGCCGGCGATGATCAGCGCCGCCGGGATCCGGCTCCGCAGTCCGGTCGGGCGGTGAGTCGTTCCCTGGCCCAGGCCCAACCCGCCGCGGGTCGCGAGCCTTCGGTGGCGCCGCCGGTCGAGCGCCCAGTAGAGAAGAACGCCGATGGGGACGAGCCCAACCGCGAGCAGCATCGGCGGCCAGATGAACGACATCGCCTACCTCCGGCGCCGGCGGCGCAGCGTCGCCATGCGCACGATGGCTCGGACGAGGTCGTCCTCTGTGGACAGCGACATAGCCTCGACGCCGGCGCGCCCGAAGGCGGCGTTGACCTCGGCTTCGCGGCGCCCGGCCGCGTCCTTGAAACGGCGCCGGAAAGCCGCGTCGTGAGTGTCGACGTAGAGCTGCTCGCCGGTCTCGGCGTCCTCCATGATCAGCGCGCCGACGTCGGGCAGCTCGATCTCGCGCGGATCGAGGAGGCGGACGGCGACGACTTCGTGGCGCCGGTTGAGCAGGCTCAAGGGCCGCTCCCATCCGGGCACGCTGATGAAGTCGGACACGATGAACACCAGCGAGCGGCGTTTGATCGTCCGCTGGCCTGCGTCCAGGAGCGGCGAAAGATCGGTGAACGGCGCGTTCGACGGCCGCGGCGATTCGAGCAGATCGCCGATCAAACGCAGCACCTGGTCGCGCCCGCCCCTCGCCGGGACTATCCGCTCGACCGAGCTCCCGTAGAAGATCGCGCCCACCCGGTTGCCGCGCCGGGTCAGCAGCCGCGCCAGCGTGGCCACGAAATCGGTCAGGACCGTTCGCTTCACGCGCTCCGAATCCACCGTGCCGAAGTCGACCGAGGGACTGAGATCCAGCAGGAACCAGGCCGTGATCTCGCGATCCTCCACGTACTCGCGGACGTAGGGCGTGTCCATCCGCGCGGTGACGTTCCAGTCGATCGCCCGGACGTCGTCGCCGGGCTGGTATTCGCGCAGGTCCACCAGGTCGATGCCGTTGCCGCGGAAGAGGCTGCGATAGTCGCCCTGGAGCACGCCGTCCAGGCGGCGGACGACCTTCCAGTCGAGGCGCTGGAGGATCTTCTCGGGCGCCGAGACGGCTCGCACGCGACGCAGGTCCTCCTGGGGCCCTTCGTCGAGGGGCTCCTCGTCGTGCCACCTGGAGGCGGTCCAGGGGAAGGCTTCAGGCGTCGGCGCGGACGTTGGAACGCTCCCTCATCGGCACCACCGGCACCGGAATCCGCTTGATGACCGTCGTCAGCACGTCGTCGGCGGACACGTTGTCCGACAGAGCCTCGAACGAGAGGACCAGCCGGTGGCGCATCACGTCGCGGACCATGTCCTGGACGTCCTGGGGCAGCGCGTAATCGCGGCCGCGAACGAAGGCCAGCGCCCGGGCGGTGAGGATCAGGTTGATCGAGGCGCGCGGGCTGGCGCCGTAGGTAATGTACTTCTCGAGCTCCGGCATGCCGTGCGTCCTGGGGGCGCGGGTGGACGTGGCCAGGCGGACGGCGTACTCCATCAGCGCCGGGTCGACGTAGACGCGATCGGTGGCTTGCTGCAGCTCGATGAGGCTCGCCGTCGAAAGCACCTGCGCCACGGGATCGAGGCGACCGGTCATCCGCTCGACGATCACGAACTCCTCGGTCGCGCTCGGGTAACCGACCAGGACCTTGAGCATGAAGCGGTCGACCTGCGCCTCCGGCAGTGCGTACGTCCCTTCGGTCTCGATGGGGTTCTGGGTAGCGAGGACCAGGAACGGGTCGGGCACTTTGTGGGTCTCGTGGCCGATCGTGACCTGGCGTTCCTGCATCACCTCGAGGAGGGCGCTCTGGACCTTGGCCGGAGCCCGGTTGATCTCGTCGGCGAGCAGCAGATTGGTGAACACCGGGCCGAGGGACGTGTTGAACTCGCCGGTCTTCTGGTTGTAGATGCGAGTCCCGACCAGATCGGCCGGCACGAGGTCGGGCGTGAACTGGATGCGCTTGAAGTCGCCGCCGATGGCGCCGGCGAGAGTCTTGATGGCCATCGTCTTGGCCAGGCCAGGAACGCCTTCGACCAGCAGATGACCTCGCGCCAGGAGCGCGACGGCCATCCGCTCGAGGAGGTGGTCCTGGCCGACGATGACCTTCTTGACCTCGTAGAGCAGGCGCTCCATCGGCAGGGTCGGGGCGTCGGACGCAGCGGCCGCGGAACCGGGCTGCTCGTTCAATGTCTTCACCTGATGCACCTCGATTGCGTCCTCGCGGGCGCCGGTCCGGCTTGCGGGCCGCGGTCGCGTTCTTCCGCGGTCGGCCGCCGGCTGGTTGTCAGTCCGGCGGCAGCCCCGCGGTCCCGCCGGCGACGTTGATCGGGACCGCCAGGCCGATGCCGATGAACACGCCCTGGTTCGTGGGATTGACCAGCGCGTCGACGATGCCGATCACCTGACCGGCGCGGTTCACCAGCGGGCCGCCCGAGTTGCCGGGGTTGACGGCGGCGTCGATCTGGATCAGGCCGGTCAGCTGCGGACCGTTGTTGGGTAGCTGATACGACCGGTTCAGGCCGGAGATGACGCCGGCGCTCATCGAGCCGTAGAGGCCGAAGGGATTACCGACGACGAAGGCCTCACTCCCGACCGTGACACTCCGGGGATTGCCCAGAACGGCGGGCACGATGGTGGCGGGGAGCTGGGCCGCCTGCAGGACGGCGATGTCGTCGGTCGGCTGCGAGGACAGGATCGTGGCCGATGACGTCGTGCCGTCCGCGAACGTCACCTGGATCGACGCGGCGCCGGCGACGACGTGCAGACAGGTGAGGATGTCGCCCGCGGAGTCAACGATCACACCGCTCCCCAGCGTACCGTCCGCGGCGGGCACAACGCCGCTGGGCGAGGGCGTGCCGCCGGGCGAGCCGGTCCCGCCGGGTGTCGGGGTGCTGACCGGGGCAGATGTGCCGGTCGCGTCCACCGTCTGGATCACCACGAGCGAGGGGGCCACGGCCTGATATGCGATCTGCGAATCGACAGGTCCGGGGGTCAGCGAGGCAAGCGCCGAAACGATGCTCTTGCTGACGTCCTGCTGGTCGAGCGGCTTCGGCGCCGGCACGAGAACCCCGTACAGGGCCACGGCGATCAGGGCGGCCACGAGTCCCGAGGCGAACGGAACGCCCCGACTAAGCCTGGTCCTGAGGCCGGGGACTCTCAGGCGCCGCAATCGACCGGACGGCGAAGCAGGCAGATCCTGCGGGGTTGTCATGAGCGGGGACGGAACTCCAGTCCGTGTCGCCAGCCGACGGACTCCTTCCTCAGTCGGAAGAGCCGCCTTCTCCAGAGTCTTGGTCGAGATGCTGCAACTAGTCTGAAAAGCGGATCCCGATCCGCCGCCGCGGTGCGCGGGCCGGGACTCGGCCCGCAGTTCCGACGCGGCTTGAGCTCCTGCGTCCGCCCGGCGGCGGTCGAGAACGGGCCGCGGGAACGCCACGAGAGCATCTAGACCGACGGCGCCCGCTCGTTGGGACCGCACCCACTGGTAATTGGTGACCGGCCTCGCCGGCCTCATAGTCATCGCAAGAGCCAAGCCGGCTGGACCATTGCTGAGGTCTGGGAGCACTTGAGCGAGAGCGGCCCACTCGTCTGGGTCCGACATCGCCTGGGACTCGCGCTCGCGAGTCTCTTCCTCGCGTCCATCGCACTGATCGCGGCCCTGGCCGTGCCCGAGCCCCTGACATCCGCGCCCGTGTCGGATGTGGCCATTGCGTCGCCGGCCGGCGTCGACACAACCGCGGCCCCGACTGCCGCAGTGGCTCCGGGCAGTCAGCCGGGCACGACTCCGGCCGCCGGCGTCGTGCCTGCAGCCACCCTCGCCGGCACGCCCGGGTCGACCACGCCGCCTTTGATCGCGAGCGCGCTGGCGCTCGAGGCGGCGACGGATGGCGCGACGGTCGTTTCGACCGGAACGGACACCTGGACTTTCGACCTCTACGACCCACGGGCGGAGCGCTGGCAGAACCCCGACCTCACGGCCTGCACCGCGGCGGCTGCGCTATCGATGCTCAACACCATTTCCTACAACGACTTCGCTACCAGCATCCAATGGCTGCCGACCCTCTCCTTCACGAAGCAGGAGTCGATCTTCGCCTACGAGCGGCTGCACATGACGATGCTCAAGAAGTCGGCCGGCTCGGATCCGCACGGTTGGCGCAACGCCCTCAACTTCTTCGGCTGGGGCAGCATCGATGCGGGCGTGTACCAGGACTTCGCGTATTCGTCGATCGACGCGGCCGAGAAGGCCGTCGTGTCGGCCCTCGCGCTCTATCGCAAGCCGGTCGGGGTCGTCAGCCAGCTCGGGGCCCATGCCGAGTTCGTGACCGGCTACAAAGTCGTCGGCGACGATCCAAGCACAGGCTCGTCGAACTTCCGCGTCGTCGGCGTCTTCCTCTCCGATCCATGGCGCTCGGCCCGCTACCGCGACAAGTACATCACGTACGCGCGGTGGCGCTGGGGCTTCACCTGGTCGCGCTTCGGGCCGTACCTGCAGACCGACTCGCCCTATCGGGATCCGATCGACGGCCAGATCGGCGAGCGCGAGTGGTACGGAAGATGGGTAATCGTCGCGCCCGTGAAGTAGCCGCCGTTCCGGTTCTTCGGCGAAGTGCGAACCCTTAGCTCGATGCGTCCGCCCGGATCTGCTCAGCGCGACGTAGCCCGACTCGCGGCCGGTGCCTCCGGGCACCGATCGAGCCGGGCGACTTCGCGAGGCTGACGGGCGGCTGTCTCCCTGGGTGAGCCAATCGACATTCGGACCAAATTCATTGCTCGACTTTGTATTGTTGGTGCCGCCGTCGACCTCGCCAGCGCACGGAATAGGAGTTGGCGGGGCGTGTGCCCAGAAGGAGACCCTCGGTGGACTTCTTGATGCGCAAGATGACCGGAATCTCTGGCCCCGTGAAGAACGGCGTGGCCAGCGACGCGATGATCGAGAGCATCGCCGACACGGGCACGACTATCTCGTCGCCGTCGGCCGGACCCGAGGCGCCCGTCTACCAGCTGGGTCTGCAGGTCACGCCGATCGGCGGCGCCGGCGCTCCGTACCAGGTCACCGTCAAGGCCGCCGTTCCGCGGCTGTACATCCCGATGGTTCTGCCCGGGGCGCGCCTCGGCGTAATGGTCGATCCACAGAACCCGATGAACGTCTCGCCCGACTTCACCCGCATCGGGGGCGCGGCGCCCGCGGCGCCGGTCCCGCCCGGCAGCTTCAGGATGGACTTCGACGCCAGCGGACAGCCGGCCGCGGGCGAAGTCGCGGCGGTGGCGACCGGCGTTCGCAGCGGCACCGTCAACACGATCAGAGGCAGCGCCGACCAGCTCCTGGCGACCGGGACGCACGGCACGGCGGTCATCACCACGGCCATGCCATTGGGCAAGACCGTTCGAGACATCAACCCCGCTGCCGATCCGTCGCGGCTGGACGACCCGATGTGGATCTTCACGGTCGAGGTCACGCTGGCCGGACAGGCGCCGTTCCCGGCCGTGTTCGGTCATCGGGTGCCACTGGCGAAGCTGGCTGCGGTGGCTCCCGGGGTGACGCTCGCGGTCGCGGTCAACGAGGCCAACAAGAACCAGGAAGTCGCCATCGACTGGGACAAGTCGCCGATCGGTGCTTGATCTGCGGCGCCCTCGACAGTCCCGGGCGGCCGCTCGTCTTCGGGCCGGTCGTCCGGGCGACGACCCGACGAGCACAGCTTCTTGACGGGACTCGATCCGGGCACGACCATCGCGGCCATGTGCCTCGACGTCGCGACCGCTGATGTTTGACTCTCTCCTCGTCATCATCGTCGCCGGACTCGCCGGGCCGCTCCTGGCGGCCGGCCGGCGGCCGCTCATCCCGGCCGTGATCGGCGAGTTGTTCGCCGGCATCGTGCTGGGCCGGACGGGCCTCGACCTGGTCGATCCGTCCACTCCGGCCAACGCCCTGCTGTACGGCCTCGGCTTCGCGATGCTGATGATGGTCGCCGGGTCCCACGTCGACCTGGACTCCCCGGGCCTTCGCGCCGGCGCGCGCGGAGGGGTGATCGCGGCCGCAGTGGTGGCCATCCTGGCGGTTCCGGTCGGGCTGGCCATCGGTGCCGTCATCGAGCCCGGCGCGCCGCCATTCCTGTTTCCGGTGCTGCTGGCCGGCAGCTCCGCCGCGGTGGCATTTCCGATCCTCCAGGAGCGCGGCCTGATCGGTCCCGGAGTCGGCCTGCTGCTCGTCTGGATCCCCCTGGCCGACGCCATCACCGTGTTGCTGATGCCGCTCACGCTGATCGGCGCGGAGAAGATCCCCGCGGCGCTCGGCGGCGACGCGCTGATACTCGTGTGCACGTTCGGGGCCTTGTGGTTCGGCCAGCGGATAAGCCGTTCGCCCAGGGCCATGATGCTGCGGGACCGCTCGCAGACGCGTGGTTGGGCGCTCCAGCTGCGGGTGACGCTCCTGATCCTGGTCATCCTGTCGCTGATCGCCGTCCGGACCGGCGGCTCGACCCTGCTTGCCGGCTTTGGGGCGGGACTCATCCTGGCCCGGGTTCGCGAGCCCACCCGCCTCGAGCTCCAGCTTTCGGGCATCGCCGAGGGCTTCTTCGTGCCGGCCTTCTTCGTTCTCCTTGGCTCTCAGCTCGACTTCCGGTCGCTGGCCGGGAATCCCACGGCAGTGATGCTCGCCCTCGCGATGGCAGCGGCCGGTCTCGCGATCCACCTGGCCGCAAGCCGGGTCGTGGCGCCGCCGCCGTGGAGTGGCTTCGGTCTGGCCGCCGCCGCCCAACTCGGTCTGCCGGCCGCGGCCGCCTCGCTCGGGCTCAGCACCGGTGCGCTCTCGCCGGCGGTCGCGGCGGCGATCGTGCTGTCCGGCTGCCTGACGGTTCTGCCGGCCTCCTTCGGCACGCGCCGGTTGGCGGACTCGCTGGCCGTTCCGACCACGCCGGCGGCGGGTTTCGGCACGGCGGCGGACGCGGCGCAGCCGGTTCGATGACTCCGGGAGCCCCGAGCGGCGTCCCGACCTAGACTTGCGCCGGCGGCGGGAAGCCGTCGGAAGGGCCCCATGACAGGGGCCCTCGATGTCCAACGGCAGGAGGAATGGCCCGATGGAGCTCGACGGCGCGGTCGTCATCGTCACGGGTGCCTCTTCGGGCATCGGCGCGGCAACGGCGCGGGCCGCAGCCGGACGCGGCGCGAAGGTGGTGCTGGCGGCGCGCCGGACGGACCGCATCGAAGCCCTGGCCCGTGAACTGCCCGACGCGCTGGCGGTATCGACCGACATGCGCGACCCGGCGCAGATCGTCCGGCTCGTCGAGACGGCGCTCGAACGCTTCGGACGCGTGGACGTTCTGGTCAACAACGCCGGCCAGGGCCTGCACCTGCCGGTCGAGCAGGTCCGGCTCGAGGACGTCGCCGCCATCACCCAGCTCAACTTCTACGCGCCGCTCCTGGCCATGCAGGCGGTGATACCGGCGATGCGCAAGCAGGGCGGTGGCGCCATCGTGAACGTCAGCTCCATGACATCGCGGATGGTTCTCCCCGGCGTCGGCGCTTACGCGGCGACAAAGGCCGCGCTCAACATGCTCTCTCAGGTCGCCCGACGCGAGCTGGAGCCCGACGGAATCGTCGTGTCGGTCGTATACCCAGCCGTGACCGCCACCGAGTTCCACCAATCGCTTGCGGCGGGCGGCCGTGTCGGCGGCGGATCGTGGGGCCCGACGCCGCACACGGCCGAGTACGTGGCCGAGGCGATCGTCGGCGTCATCGGTTCGGGAGACGAGGAGGTCCTGCTGACGCAGAACTGGGACCGGCCCGCGCCCGACGCAAGGAGCGGCCCTCGACAGACAGGCTAGAGCGAAGTGGGTCGGCGCGCGTTACCTCAGACAGCCGCGGCCCGGCCGCCCCAACGCTCTGGACCTACGAAGTCCAGGCGATCACGATGGGCGACGTTCCGGAGGCGCTGCTGGCCTGCACCACCACGCTCCAGATCGGCAGTTGCTTGCCGCCGGTCACCACCCAGCCGTCGCCCTGGGATTCGCCGTCGCCCACGATGAAGGTGACTGAACCCTTGGAAGCGGCCGAGCTGCTCACCAGCACGAGATCGGCTGCCGGGATCTTGGTCGCCGCGAGCGTGCAGTGCGGCTTGGACAGGCACTTCGTCACGGCATAGATCTTGATCGTGACGTCGGCCGGGTTGGCCTCGGTCCAGGTCACCTTGTACTCGAAGCACGACACGCTGTAGGCGGCCGGGCACTTCGCGGGTTGCGGCAGATCGCCGATCTTCACGGCCGTCGGCGCCGCCGGCGGCGCGGGCGTCGCGGTCGGAGTGGGAGCGGGCGTCACGGTCGGAGACGGGGTTGTCGCCGGGGTCGGGATCGCTTGAACCGCGGTCGGCGACGCCGTGGGCGCCGGGGTGGGCGACGGCGACGGAGTTGCGGTGCCGCCCGCGCAGGCGGCGAGGCCCGCCGCCAGGACGAGCAGCGCGATCGGGAGCGCCGATTGACGTTTCACCGCAATCCCCCTTATCTGCCAGCGATGGCCCATCGACGTGGGGTCGTCCCATGTCCAGCGCATCGTAAACCGGACTCGCCAGGCCGGAGCGGCGCGTTTCGTCGGTCGCTCAGCGGCCGTGGCCACCCGGGCGTGGACTAGCGGCGCCGAGGTTCGTCCGGGCTCGTTTCGGCGCCCCAGCCCCGGTTCGAGAACGTGGGGATGAACCGGTAGCCCTGGCCGGGGACGGTGGCGATGAAGCGGGGCTGCTTGTAGCCGTTCTGCAGCTTGATCCGCAGGGACCGGATGTGGCGGTCCACGATGTTGCTCTCGGCCACGAAGTCGGTGCCCCAGATGGCGTCCAGGATCTCCTCCCTGGTCACGACCTGACCGCTGCGGCTGGCGAGCAGGTACAGCAGGCTCTGTTCGATACCGCTGAGGTGGATCACCGAATCGCCGGCGTGCACCTGCCGGTTGAGGATGTCGACCTCGATCTCGCCGAGCTTGATCGTCGGAACGATCGGACGCTCGTGCCCGGTCGCCCGGCGCGTGATGACGATCGAGCGAGCGAGCAGCTCCTCCGGCGAGAACGGCACCGTCAGGATGTCGTCGACCCCCAGGTCGAAAGCCTTGAGCTTTGTCTGTAGATCGCCTCGCCGGGTGAGGCCCAGGACCGGCGTCACGCTCCGCCGCAGCGTGTTCGAGGCGCCCAGCCGCGCGAGCAGCGCCGTGCTGTCGTCGTGGTCCATGTCGATCACGGTCATGTGCGGCTGCCACTCGGCCAGGATCGTCTCAGCCTCGGCCAGGTTGTGCGCGGCCCGAACGACGAAGAGACCGTGGTTGAGGGTCAGCTCGATGAGGTCGACGACGAGCTGCCGGTCGTGAAGAACCAGGGCGCGGTGCGCTTCGGATTCGAGCGCGTTCGCGCGGCTATCTGTCACGGCTGATCCTCGTAGCTCGAGCACCGACGGGTGCGCCCTCGGATTCTAACGCGTGTGGGAAACGTCGAGACGCCGGACTGTCCGGCCGCCTTCGACGAGCCTTTCCGCCGGACGCGATGGGCGGCGGACGCGAACATGTGCCGGGCGGCCGTCGCCGCCGAGAATCAAAACGGCCGCCGGGTTTCCCGGCGGCCGCTCTCTTTGTCGAATACCTCAGGCGGCGCTGGCGCCGACGAGACGGGGTGCAACCTCCGCCTGGACGGCGGCCACTTCGATCGAGATCTTGACGTCGTCGCCGACGAGGACTCCGCCGCTCTCGAGGACGCCGTTCCAGGTGAGGCCCCAATCCTTGCGGCTGATCTTCGTCGACGCGGAGAAGCCCGCCCTGCGCCCGCCCTGCATGTTCGGGACGACGCCGCCGATCTCGGCCGCGAGCGTGACGGGCCGCGTTTCGCCCCGGATCGTCAGATCGCCAGTGATCCTGTAGCCCTCGCCGTCGCGCTCGATGTGCGCGCTACGGAACACGAGTTCCGGATAGACGGTCGCGTCGAAGAAATCCGCGCTCCGCAGGTGCGCATCGCGAGCCTCCATGCCCGTGTCTATGCTCGAGGCGTCAATATGGGCCTCGACCTTCGAGCGTTCCGGGTTGGCCTCGTCGAAGTCCACGGTCAGCGCGAACTTGCGGAACTGGCCGCGGACCGTCGTAACCATCATGTGCTTGACGGCGAACTCGATCTGCGAATGGGCTGGGTCCAATTCCCAGTTGCTCATCTCGTAACTCCTTGTGGTGTTTGCTCTCGTGGACCCCGTCGCGGATCGTTCACTAAGCAACTAAGTGCTAGAGTAGTTGAAGACGCAACGATGTGCAAGCAGGTAATGGATAGGAGCTCTTGATGGATCAGCGAGTCGTCGACCCCGAGGGCTTCGGCCCGCCCGACGGTTCGGGTGCGGCAGCTGTCAGCGGCGTGCCGGAGGCGATGCTGGCCGCGGGCCTCGATCCTCTCGAATCACGCGCCTGGCGGGCATTCCTGGCGCGTCACGCCCGCGTCACCAGGCGGCTGGAGGCGGACCTCCTCGCGCGCAACGCCCTCCCTCTGGCCGAATTCGACGTCCTCTTCCAGCTTGCGATAGCGGACGGACGGCGCCTGCGAATGAACGAGCTGGCGGATCGGGTTCTGCTGAGCCGGGCCGGGATAACCCGCCTGGTCGACAGGCTCATCGCCGACGGCCTGGTCAGCCGGGTCAAGTGCGATTCTGACGCGCGCGGCTACTTCGCCGTTCTGACGGCCACCGGTCTCGACCGGCTGGAGGCGGCTACTCCGGGTCATCTGGACGCCGTCCGGCGCTACTTCCTGGAGTCGTTCACGACGGTCGAGCTCGAGACGCTGGCCGAGCTCATGGAGCGCAGCCGGCCCCTCGGCTAGGCGGCAACCTCGCATCGAGGCGCTATCGTTCCGCCATGCCAACCCGCAACGAGATCGTCGAGGTCTCCGGCAGGCAGGTCGCGATCAGCAACCCGGACAAGGTGTTCTTCACCGGACCCGGCTACACCAAGCGCGATCTCGTCGCCTACTTCATCGCGGTCGCGGACGGCGCGCTGCGGGGCGCCGGCGGCCGACCGATGGCGCTCAAGCGCTACGTCAACGGCGCCGAAGGCGAGTTCTTCTTCCAGAAGCGAGCGCCAGAATCCCGGCCCGAATGGGTCCGCACGGTCGAGTTGACGTTTCCATCGGGTCGAACGGCGGACGAGATCGTCATCGACGACGCCGCCGGGCTGGCCTGGATCGCCAACCTCGGCTGCCTGGACCTGAACCCACACGCCGTCCGCGCCGACGACCTCGACCATCCGGATGAGCTGCGCGTGGACCTGGACCCGGTGCCCGGCGTGCCCTGGAACGACATCCAGCGGGTGGCCGTCGTGGCCGGCGAGGTTCTGGTGGATCACGGCTTGGTGGGCTGGCCCAAGACCTCCGGCTCGCGAGGCATCCACGTCAACGTTCGGATCGAGCGTCGCTGGTCGTTCGACGAGGTCCGGCGGGCGGCGCTGGCGCTGGCGCGCGAGGTCGAGCGGCGCGCTCCGCAGATCGCCACCAGCAAGTGGTGGAAGGAAGAGCGGCACGGCGTCTTCATCGACTACAACCAGAACGCCAAGGATCGAACGGTGGCGTCGGCGTATTCAGTCCGGCCGGTGCCCGAGGCCCGGGTTTCGGCGCCGGTGACATGGGCCGAGTTGCCCGAATGCGAGCTGGGCGACTTCACCATCGCCACGGTGCCCGGCCGGTTCGCGCGGATCGGGGATCCGGCGGCGGGCATCGATCAGGCCGTCGGGTCGCTCGAGCAGCTTCTCGAACTGTCGGCGCGGCAGGCGAAGGCCGGGCAGGGCGATGCGCCGTGGCCGCCCAACTACGCCAAGGCTCCCGGCGAGCCGCCCCGGGTCGCTCCGTCTCGGGCCCGCAGGCCGGCCAACGGCGACGGCGAGGCCGTGACCGTGGCTCCGAGATCTCGCAAGATATCGCCGACCGGCCGCCGGACCTCCGTCAAGCCTCTGATCGAGATCGCGCGTGCGGCGACGAAGGAGGCGGCACTGGCCGGATTCGAGCGCTGGAAGTCTCGCCATGCGGGAGTCGTCGCCCATCTTGAGCCCTCCGACCTGCTGGTCGATTCGATGCGCGGCCGCTTCACGCTGTGGTACCGCATCCGGGTCAACCTCGAGCACATTCCCGCGGCCGAGCGGCCCGCGCAGGAGCCGCTGGACGCCGACTACGATCCCTGGGCGGCGCGCTGACCGGCCCGCCTCGGGACGGCCCTGTGCGCCCGCACTCGCCGCTGGTCACCGCGCTGAAGGTCGCAGGCACGCCCCGCGCCCGGCGCCCGGGGGCCCCTTCGCCCCCGCCCGCTACTTCCAGTAGCCGGTGATGTCGAGGGCGACGTCGGCGGTTGAGCCGACGCTGCCGACCCAGATGATCGCGAGACTCCCCGCCGAGAGAGCGACATCGAAGCCGTTGGCGCCGGCCTTGTTGGCGCTGACGTTGATCGTGGAGCTGGTCGGTGTGGCAACGGTGGTTGGACTGATGAAGGCGTAGCCGTTGCTCGAAGGATTGAGGATGGTGAGATTGCCCGCGATGCCGGCGGCGTTTGCGCCAACCCCACCGTACCCGGCGACAGTCAGACTTTCTGGTTGGCCGCTGACGAAGGCGAACGAGAAGCCCACGCCGGTGGATGTGTCGAGATCGCGGACGGGCACGATCGGGTAGAACTTGAGACCGGTCTGGGCCGTGGTGAAGAAGCCCGTGACATCGAAGATGACATCGGCGCTCGAGCCGGCGGTGCCGTCCCATACGGCCTGCAGATTGCCGCCGTTGAGAGCGACCGTAACGCCGTTGGCGATGTTGGCTCCTGCCGCGACATTGAGGGTCGAGGTCTTGGGTACCGACGCTATCGTCGGGCCGACGGAGACATACCCGATGCTCGTGGCGTTGGTCACGGTCAGGTTGCCGGTGACCGCGGTCGCACCCGCGGGGACCAGGGCCGACGCCCAGCCCAGGGCCTTGACGCCGGCAACCTTGAAGGTTCGGACGGTCTTGGTGGTGAACTTACCGGCCAGGCCGATATTGGTGTGGCCCGAGCCGGTCTTGCGGGTATCGAGGACACGGCCCGGGGCAACCGTGCTGTAGGTGGCGCCGGTCGCATCGGGGGTGAAGTAGCCCGTCACATCGAAGATGAGATCGAGCGTGGCGCCGGCCGAGCGATAGACCGCGGAGAGCGTGCCGTTCGGTCCAAGGCCCAGCGTCACGTTGTTGGCCCTGGTGTCGCCGACGACGAAGTTGATCGTGGTGACGTCGCCGGTCGGGGTCATGCTCGGGCCAAGGGCCACGAGACCATCGGCCGTCTCACCCACGATGGTCAGGTTGCCGGTCACCGCGGTGGCGTTGGTCGGCACGGCGACCGTGCTGGCGCCGACCCCGACCACTCCCGATACGCGGAATGTCCGGACCGCGCCGGCGTGGAACTTGCCGGATAGGCCGATGTTCGTATGGCCGGAGCCCGTGGGTCGGCTGTCGAGCACTCGGGCAGGATCGCTGGCGTGGAATGTCGCGGCTGCCTGGTTGACACCGGCCGGCAGAGCGAAGGCGTACAGGTTGTCGTCCCTCGATCCGACATAGACCACGCCGTTCGAGATCGCCGGCGAGGAGTACACCACGCCGCCCGTTGTGTACTTCCAGATCGACGCGCAAGACCCGCCACCATTGCCGCATCCCACGGCGTATGCATACACGTTGTCGTCGTCGGACCCGACGTAGACGACGCCGTTGGCGACCGCGGGCGAGGATTCGATGGAGCCCTGGGTGAGGGCCGTCCACAGCGGCAGGCATGTCCTGGGGCTGCCGCTGCAACGGGTCGCTCCGGCCGCGTCGAAGGCATACAGGCTGTCGTCCATGGACCCGACGTAGACGACGCCGTTGGCGACCGCGGGCGAGGAATAGACCTGGCCGCCGGTTGCGCCGGTCCAGAGCGGCAGGCAGGCTTTGGGGCTGCCGCTGCAGCCGGTGACCCCGGCCGCGTCGAAGGCATATAGCTTATGGTCGTTGGAGCCGACGTAGACGACGCCGTCGGCGACCGCGGGCGAGGAATAGATGGCGTTCCCGGTTGCGCCGGTCCAGAGCGGCATGCAGGCTTTGGGGCTGCCACCGCAGCCTTTGACCCCTGCCGCGTCGAATGCAAACAGCATGCCGTTCTCCGAACCGACGTAGACGACGCCCTGCGCGACCGCCGGCACGGACCGGATTGCGGCGCCGGTGGTGCCCGTCCAGATCGGCGAGCAAGTCTTGGGATTGCCGGTGCATCCGGTCACGCCGGCTGCGTCGAAGGCGTACAGCTTGCCGTCATCGGACCCGACGTAGACCACGCCATTCGAGACGGCCGGCGACGAGGTTATGGCTTCGCCGGTCGCGCCGGTCCAGAGCGGTGCGCAGGTCCTGGGGCTGCCGCTGCAGCCCGTGACTCCGGCCGCGTCGAAGGCGTACAGCATTCCGTCGCTGCCCCCGACGTAGACGACGCCGTTGGCGACCGCGGGAGCTGAAGTGATCCACCAGTTGCCGGTCGCGGCAGTCCAGAGCGGCTGGCAGGTTCCGCCGCCACTTGCGCAGCCCACCGCATAGGCATAGAGCTTGCCGGAGTCGTAAGTCCCGACGTACACCACGCCGTTCGCAACCGCGGGCGAGGATTCGACGTGGGCGCCGACGGCGCCTTTCCAGGCCATGCCCAGCGCGGGGACGTTGGGCGCAGAGAGTGCGTATTCCTCTACGTTGTCTCCCCGGCGGCTCACCGTGTTGTGGAACTGCGGCCAGTCGCCGGCGATGGCGAAGGCGTACAGCTTGTCATCCCAGGAGGCGACGTAGACCACGCCGTTGGCGACCGCGGGCGAGGAATAGACGTTGTCGCCGGTTGCGCCGGTCCAGAGCGGCGAGCACGAACTGCCGCCGCTACCGCAGCCGACGGCGAACGCATACAGATCGTGATCGTAGGAGCCGACGTAGACGACGCCGTTCGCGACAGCTGGCGAGGAGCTGACAAAGCTGCCGGTAGCGCCCGTCCAGAGCGGCGCGCAGGTCTTGGGGCTGCCGCCGCAGCGTGTCGACCCGGCGGCGTCGAACGCGTATAGAAGATCGTCGCCGGAACCGATGTAGACCACGCCGTCGGCAACCGCGGGCGAGGATTCGATCCAGCCGCCCGTTGTGGCAGTCCACAGCGGTGCGCAGGCCCCGCCGCCGTGGTTGCAGCCGACCGCGAACGCATACAGCTTGTTGTCCTCGTAAGACCCTACGTAGACCACGCCGTTGGCGACCGCCGGCGAGGAGACCAGCCTGCCGCCGGTGGCTCCAGTCCAGATCGGCGAGCAGGTCTTGGGACTGCCGCTGCAGCCCGTGACTCCCGCCGCGTCGAAGGCGTAGAGCTTGTCATCGTAGGAGCCGACGTAGACCACGCCGTTGGCGACCGCGGGCGAGTCCTCGATCCAGCCGCCGGTTGTGGCACTCCACAGCGGTGCGCAGGTCTTTGGAGCGCCGCTGCAGCCCGTGACGCCTGCCGCGTCGAAGGCGTAGAGCTTGTCGTTCGTGCCGCCGACGTACACGACGCCGGCAGCGATCGTGGGCGAAGACGCGATGCTGGCGCCCACCATGGAGGCGGTCCAGAGCGGCGTGCATGTCTTCGGAGTGCCGCCGCAGCCGGTCACTCCCGCCGCGTCGAAGGCGTAGAGGTTCCCCTGCCAGGACCCTATGTAGACCACGCCGTTCGCGACCGCGGGCGAGGAGTAGGAAATGGCCGTGCCGGCCGCGCCGGTCCAGAGCGGGTCACAGGCCCGGCCACCGCTGCCACAGCCGACCGCGTAGGCATACAGCTTGCCGTCTGTCGATCCGACGTAGACGACGCCACCGGCCACTGCCGGCGAGGATGTGATGGCATTCCCCGTCTTGCCCGTCCACGCCATTGCCAGCGCGCCCACGTTCGACGTGGAGATGGTGTCCTCCTGGGTGTCGTAGCCCACATGCGTCGGGCCGTCGCGGAACTGAGCCCAGTCGCCGCCGGCAGCAACGGCAGGAACGACATGTGGCTTCGTCGTGGCCGCCAACGCGGACAAGGGCATGAGGGCGACGGTCAGAGCCGCCGCCGCGCCCAACGCCAGAGCCCGGACGATCACCCGCCGCGACCGGCGGTCGGCGGAGTGGCTTCGTGAGAGTGAACGACCCGCCAGATTTCGAGCCGCGAGCGAAACGTGAGATTGCATGGGACGCGCACCTCTCCGCACCAACGCACGACGCATATCCGGTAACGAGCGATCCCGCGGCCGGTCGAGTCCCTCGGCCAGGCACCTGGACACGATCGGCTGGCTGACCCTGGTCTCTCCGGAGCACCCATCACTCGCCAGGGCCACCTTTAGCGGTCATTCTAGCCACGCCCCCAGGTGCTGCCGGCCGATTCTCGCGCCGACCTCCGCCGATCCTGACTGCGCAGTCTAGCGGCCGAAGATCTCCTGGAGCTCGAACGGCGCCGTCGACTCGAGCTGGTCGTAGCGGCAATCCGAGGGGCGCTTGTCGGGGCGCCAGCGCAGGAATGTCGTGGCGTGGCGGAAGCGGTCGCCCTGGAGGTGGTCGTAGGCGACCTCGCAGACGCGTTCGGCCCGAAGCGGCTCCCACGTCAGATCTCGGTCGCGGTTCCAGCGACTCGTGGCCCCCGGCATGCGCTGGCCCGACTCCCGCGCCGCGGCTTCCCATTCGGCCCACTCCGCCCAGGGGTGGCCGGCGAGGGCGTCCTCGCGCAGCGGCGCGAGCTCGGCCACGAGGGCCACGCGCTTCTCCGTGGTGAAGCTGGCGGTGATGCCGACGTGGTTGAGCTTGCCGGCGTCGTCGAACAGACCGAGCAAGAGCGAGCCGACCATCGTGCCCGGCCCGTTCTTATGCCAGCGGAAGCCGGCGACGACGCAGTCCGCGGTTCGGGCGTGCTTGATCTTGGCCCAGCCGCGCTTGCCCGGCTGGTAGCCGTCCGTCAGCCGCTTGGCCACTACTCCGTCCAGGCCTGCGCCCTCGAAACGGTGGAACCAATCGGTGGCGATCACCGGATCGTGCGTCGCCGGGGTCAGGTGGATCGGCGGCGCGGCGTCGCGCAGCGCGACTTCGAGCAGCTGGCGGCGTTCCCCCTGGGGGGCGGCGCGCAGATCCCGGTCGTCGAAGGCGAGCAGGTCCCAGGCAACGTAGCTGGCGGGGGTCTCCGCCGCCAGAAGCTTCACCCGCGAGGCCGCTGGGTGGATTCGCAGCAGCAGTGATTCGAAGTCGAGGCCGTCGGGGCCGGCGATGACGACTTCGCCGTCCAGGACGCAGCGCTCCGGCAGGTTGGCGCGCAGCGCCGGCGGGAGCTCGGGGAAGTAGCGGTCCAGCGGCTTGAGGTCGCGGCTCTGGATGAACACTTCGTCGCCGTCGCGGAAGACCAGGGCCCGGAAGCCGTCCCACTTGGGCTCGTACTGCCAGCCGGCTCCGGTCGGGATCTCATCGGCGAGCTTGGCCAGCATCGGCTCGATCGGCGGCTCGAACGGCAGGTTCACCCGCCGACTATAGCCGAGGGCGCCGGCGACGCAGCGATCGTTCCGGCTCGAGATCGCGATGGACTCGCCCTGTCTCGGTCGGCGGCCGCGCAAACCTGCCGAGTAGAACTACGCCCGGTTGGCGCTGAACCTGACGCCGACGGCTCCGGCGGAGCGATTGCGCGCCTGCATCGCCTCCCAGCCCGAGATCGCGACCGCCAGATGGTCTTCCGCGGTGACCACGTGGAACGACTCGTCGGTGCCGCCGTGGAGCGGCGAAACGTCCGGGGCGTAGTGCTGGCCGGGAGGCAGCGGGCCGCACTGCTTGGCCGCCCGGGCCAGACGCTCCGAATCGCACAGCGCGCCCGGAGCGACGAGCAGCTCACCCAGCAGCTCGTCGATGTCCTGGCCCAGGAGGAACACTTCCATCGTGTCCGGCATGAACAGCTCCGGGAGGGCGACGCTGCCCTGCCATCGGAACCCGAGCTGATCGCCGAAGGCCGTCTGGCCGAAAAAGAACGGGCCGCCATCCTTGGGCGTGGGGTACACCGAACGCCACCACGGCTCGGCGTTCCACTGGAGCACTTCCGGGCCGGGCAGCGCGGAGCCGGCGTCGCCGAAGACGTAGATCTCGCCGCCGCCGAACGCGCCCGCTCCGACGCGCAGCCAGAACAGCTGGAGGGCCCCGGGAACGGCGATTCCGAACCGCTCCTCGATGGACTCGGCCAGGGACACGCCGTCGACCGGACGCGATTGACCGGGTGTGGGCGGGTAGGCGTCGAGAAATGATTTGAAGGAAGCGTCGCGCTTCATTCGTGCCCCACTCAGTGACTAGCCTCCACCCGCTTCGGTCCGAAAGGTAGTCCAGACTCTACTCCCTCGGTCGCCTCAAGGGGCAACGATTGTACGTTGCCGGTGACGCGGCGAACCGCCCCCGATCGGTCGCCGGACGCGGTTGCGGCCTCATGCGGCGGCGAATATGCGAGCGCTCCGAGTCCGGACCAGCTCTTGACACGACATACATACTGGTACGCATGTCTGACCAGTCAACACGCGATCTCATCCTCGACGCCGCCCGGCGCCGGATTCTGGCCGATCCCGCAGCGCTCTCGGTCCAGGAGGTCGCGGCCGACGCGGGGGTATCGCGCCAGACCGTCCATCACTACTTCGGCGGGCTCAAGGGCCTGCGCGCCACGCTCGCGGCGGAGGGTCTGGACGCCGCCTCCCCGCAGGACGAGCCGACGCGAGACCGGCTTGTCGACGCCGGCCAGCGCCTCTTCTCGCGGCCGGGCGGCGGCCCGATCTCCATCGAGGCCATCGCCGCAGAGGCCGGGCTCACCAAGGGCGCCGTGTACCACCACTTCAGCGACCGAGCGGAGCTCCTGCGCGCGGTCGCTCGGCGGGTCAGCCCGGTCGCCGAAATGCGGGCTCAGATCGAGCCGACGATCGGGCTCGGAGCCCGTGAGGGTCTGATCGTCATCGCCCGGGCCTACTACGCGGCCATGCGCTCCCGGGCGGACCTGATACGAAACCTCGCCGCCAACTCGTCGCAGGATCCGGAGCTGGCTCGGGTCGTCATGTCCGAGGTGATCGGCCAGGGCGTGCCGATGATGCTGGCGTGGTACGGGCTTCAGGTCCAGCGCGGCAACCTGCGCCCGATGGACCCGGCGCTCTTGATCCAGGGCCTGTTCGGGCCCGTGTTCATGCTCATCGTGCTCGGCCAGACGGTCTTCGAAGGGCTGGCCGAGCTCGGAATCCATCCGGCGATCGACAACGTCGAGGCCTACGTGGACCTGCTCCTGCAGGGCGCAGCGCAACCCGATGCAACCCAGGAGGTCTCCCGATGAAGGTCACTCCGACTTCCCCGGCGCCGGCCGTCGAGGCAGTCGCGCTGCGCAAGGATTTCGGGCCGATCCACGCCGTCGACGGCATCGACATGGCCCTTACGCCGGGCCGGATCTACGGCCTGCTCGGCCCCAACGGGTCCGGCAAGACGACGCTCATCCGGCTTCTGGTCGGGCTCGCGTCGGCGACGAGCGGCACGGCCCGCGTCCTGGGGGTGGACATGCCGTCGCGCCCGAACCTGGCGCGGATCGGCTACATGACCCAGGCCGACGGCATCTACCCGGAGTTGTCCGTCTGGGAAAACCTCACCTTCTTCGCGGCGCTCTACGGCCAGACCGACAAAGCCGAACTTCTCCGAACCCTCGAGCTGGTGGAGCTCCGCGGCCGGACCGGCACGCCGGCGCAGGATCTGTCGGGTGGGATGCGGCGCCGCCTGTCCATGGCTTGTGCCCTGGCCCACCACCCGGCAGTGATCTTCCTCGACGAGCCGACCGTCGGAGTCGACCCGGCACTGCGGGTCCAGTTCTGGAACCACTTCCATCGATTGGCCGCGGACGGAGCCACGCTCGTGGTCTCCAGCCACGTCATGGACGAGGCCGACCGCTGCGACGAGCTGCTCTTCATCCGGGACGGCCACGTGCTGGCGCAGGGGACGCCGGCCGAACTGCGAGCGCGGACCGGCACCGACAACCTCGAGACCGCCTTCCTGCAGTTCGCCGGCGAAACGGCCGCCACAGCCGGCGCCGCCACGGCGACCACTCCGACGGCGAACGAGACGCCCAGATGAACCCGCTTCGAGTCGCCGCCGTCTTCCGCCGCATCGTGGCCCAGTTCCGGCGCGATCCGCGCTCGCTGGCACTGCTCTTCGTCGCCCCGCTGGCGATCATCGCCCTGCTCGGCTGGGTGCTGAGCAGCGCCCAGGCGACGTCGGCTCGCATCGCCGTCGTCGACGAGGCCAGTGGTCCAGCCGGTTCGGTCGTGGCAAACCGGCTCCAATCCGCGCTCGACGGGCAACCCGGAATCGTCCTCGACAAATCCGTGATCGACGACGCCACGGCACGCCAGGCGCTCGAGGACAAGAAGCTGGACCTGGTCGTCGTGCTGCCGGCCGACTTCAGCGCCCAGAACCGCAAGATCGAACTCCTGACGCTCGGGCTCAACCCCACCGGCGAGGCCGCGGTCATACCGGCGGTCCAGCAGGCGCTGGTCGGCGCACTGCTCGACAGCGCGGGCGCGGTCCTGCCGACCGTAGAGCGGCAGACCGTCTACGGCTCACCGGACGCGACCCAGCTCGATTCGCTGGCGCCGGTCGTGGTCGGGTTCTTCGCGTACTTCTTCGTGTTCATCCTGACGGGCATCAGCTTCCTCCGCGAACGGATCGGCGGGACGCTCGAGCGCCTGCTGGCGACGCCGGTCAGCCGGGCGGAAATCGTCCTCGGGTACAGCCTCGGGTTCGGCTTCTTCGCGACCCTGCAGGTGGCGATCGTCATGGCGTTCGTTCTGGGCCGCCTCGACGTGCCGGCGCTGGGGCCGGTACCGGCGTTCGCGATCGGCCTTGGCGTCCGCACAGCGGGCAATCCGCTCGTCGCGTACCTGCTCGTCCTGGTGCTCGGCCTCGGCGCCGTCTCGTTGGGCATCTTCCTCTCCACCTTCGCCCGGACCGAGCTGCAGATCCTGCAGTTCATCCCGATCGTGATCGTGCCCCAGGGTCTGCTCGGCGGATTCTTCTGGCCGATCGACCAGCTGCCCGCGCTGCTCCAGCCGGTCGCCCGAATCCTGCCGGTCACCTACGCCATCGACGGACTGCGCCAGGTGATGATCGCCGGCGCCGGTCTGGACTCGGCGCAGGTTCTCCTGGACCTCGGTGTTCTCGTGGCCATCGCCGCCTTCTTCGTGGTCCTGGCCGCGGGCACGATCCGAAGGGAAGTGGCGTAGGGCCGCCGCTCGTAACGCCGCGCTTCCTACACCGGCAGCCGCGCGCGGGCGCTACGCAGCCTCGCCCGAAGGCCGTGGCGGCGCGGGCCGGCGATGACCAGGGCCACAGTCCAGGCCAGGAGCGAGAGCATCACCACTCCGTACACCGGCCAGTAATTGCCGATGCGGTCGTAGCCGATGCTGCCGACGTTCATGACGATGATGCCGCCGGTCGGATACGCGACGGCGATGATGCCGAAGATCGCGCCGAAGTTGTGGCCGCCGAAGACGTCGGAGAAGGCGGCCGAACGGATGGCGATCGTCGCTCCGATGCCGAAGCCGTAGGCCACGTAGCCGGCGGCGGCCAGCGCCGGGGTCGATCCGGTGGAGAGGAATATCGCCGTCGCCCCGGCCGCGATCATGGCCGCGCATATGAGCCCGATGTAGCGCCGCCCGAAACGATCCGAGAGACCGCCGCCGGCAACCTGGCCGACCACATACGCGTAGCAGGACACGGCCAGCAGGATCGCCGCGTAGTCCGCCCCGATTCCCTGGGCCTCGACATGGCGGGGCGACAGCTGGTAGATGCCCTCGTCGATGCAGCCGATGCCGACCGCTCCGACCAGCAGTATCAGGAAGCGGCGCGTCCGCAAGGTGCGCCTCAGCGCGTCCGGGCGCGAGCGGCTGCCGGCCGGGACCGGCTCCTGCGAGGCGGCGATCACCCCCGGGCCGGAGGTCTCATGCAGGCCCGTGCCCTTTTCGCCGCCGCGCGGCGCCGGCCCGCCGGCCGGACTCGCGGCGGTCGCGGCGCCGGTGGCGCCCGTGGCCCCGGCCTCGCCCCGCGGGCTGCGGGCCGGCACGATCACGCCCGACCCGCTGGTCATGAGCCACACGAACGGCACCGCCAGCAGCGACGTGGCTGCGAACACGAGCGTCACCGAGCGCCAGCCGATCTCCGGGATCACGCCGGCCGCGATCGGCAGGATGACGGCGACGCCGATCCCGGGACCGGCATAGGCCACGCCCAGGGCCAGGCCGGCGACGCCGGCATAGCGGCGCGCGACCGCGGTGGTCGTGCCGACGAAGGTCAGCTGCAGGCCGATGGCCAGGAAGATCCCGTAGGCGGCCACGAGGAACGTCACGTCCGAAGCCTGCGATGCCAGCAGCCAGCCGAGGGCCATGAGCAGGACCCCGGCGGTGAGCAGGATCCGATCGCCTATCACGTCGAACGCGCGGCCCAGCATCGGCGAGGCCAGCGCCGAGACCACGAGGAACATCGTCCAGGGCATCTGGCCGAGTTCACGCGAGGCGTGGAACGTGGTCTCGAACTCGGGCACCAGCAGCGGGAAGCAGTACAGCGGCGCGTACCCGATGGCCCCCACGACGAAGGCGCCCAGAACCGGCAGGCTGCGGACTACGTCCTTGCGGGAGGCGCGCATGCTCGGCACGGCGTCATCGTACGTGTCGCCCGAAAGGACCGCATGGGCGGGGCAGGCCACCGCCGCCGGCAGGCGCTGGTGC
Organism: uncultured Anaerolineaceae bacterium; assembly: GCA_964529245.1. Classification (GTDB taxonomy): domain Bacteria; phylum Chloroflexota; class Limnocylindria; order Limnocylindrales; family CSP1-4; genus Fen-1039. The sequence goes on along the minus strand of CAZGUS010000014.1, from coordinate 6,002 downwards.
CACCCGGCCGACCGCGGCCAGAGCCGGCCGCTCGAGTCGCCTCAGGCGGCCAGTCGATCGCTCGGTTCTAGCTCTCGGTCGAAGGCTTGGCCTCGGCGCCCGGGGCCGCTTCCTCGACGGCTTCCGGCGCGACCTCGGCCACGGCGACTTCCTCGACGGCACGCTGCGGGATGACCTTGGCCACGACTTCGTCCGGGTCGGCCAACAGGGTCACGCCGGCAGGCATGACCACGTCGCGCAGGTGGATGGCAACATCGAAGTCGACCAGCGGCTCCACGGAGATCTCGAAAGCTTCGGGCAGGTTCTCCGGCAGGGCCCGGACGCGGACGCGGTCCACGGTGTGGAGGAGAGTGCCGCCGAGCTTGGTGGCCGCGTACGCCTCTCCGGTCGTGCGGAGCGGAACCTCGACCGTGACTTCCTCGCCCGACTTGAGGGCGAAGAGATCGACGTGGAGCAGGTGCCGCGTGCGCGGGTCGATGTGGATGCCGTGGACCATGACCCGCTGCTTTTCCTTGCCGCCGTCGATCTCGAGCGAGATGATCGAGTTCGAGTGGATGGTCTTGCGCAGGTGGTCGAACTCGTGGGCGTCCAGAGTCACGTTGATCGAAGCCAGGCCGTGGCCGAAGACGACGGCGGGGATCTTGCCGTCATTGCGCAGATGCGCGACCGCCTTGCCGGTTTCGGTCCGGCTCGTGGCGGTCAGGACTGTCATCGTGGGGCTCACTGGCTGGATCCTCCTGCGCGGTTCGATCGACACGCGGCCGAAAGAACCGGTCGCGAGGGTTTCGTCTGGTTGAGCCGCGGCGGAGCGCGACCTCGACTGCGGAGCCTACCACGCGCAGCCGCCCGGATCGATTCTTTCGCGCGCGCGAGGGCGGCTCGGCGGCCAAACGGCCGTCTCCGCCCGCGGATCGGGAGTCACGCCGGCAGCGGCGCCACGATCGGCCGGAGAGTGGGAAACTACGTGCGCTCAGGCGTCCGTCGCCCGCCACGCTCGGCGGCCGCCCCATCCGGTGCAGCGAAGGTGCGGCCGGCTTCGAAATCATGATCAACATCTTCGTGAGCCTCGCTGCCATCCTGGCCGTCCTGGTCGGTCAGACCTCGACCCCGACGCGGGCGACGTACGTCACGAATCTGTACATCCCGCACTCGGTGCGCTTCCAGAATCCCGACGAGACGGCCTGCACCGCCGACTCGACGCTGATCATGCTCAACCTGATAGCGCTCAACTCCAGCTACCAGTGGGCAAGCGTCGGCCCGGACGCCGCGCCCGCGCCGGCATTCGCGTGGAAGACGACGCTGAGCTTCAAGGCGCAGGAGTCGATCCTGAGCTGGGAGCGCTCGCACCAGGACGAGCCGGCATACAAGCCCGGGGCAGACGTGGCCGGCTGGCGCAACGCCATCAACTTCTACGGCTGGGGCAGCATCACCGCCGGCGTCTACGCCGATCTCGCCTACCCAACCTTCGCCGAGGCGGCGTTCGCCACGGTCAGGTTGATTGCGATGACCGGCATGCCCGTCGGCCTTCTCGCCTGGTACGGCAGCCACGCCCAGGTCATCACCGGCTATTCGGTCACCGGCGACGACCCCCGGACCGGTTCGACCAACTTCAAGATCAACGGCATCTACATGACCGACCCGCTGATGGAGCGTCACCACCTGGACTACTACGTCACGTACCAGCAGTGGAAGTCAGGGCCGCTCGAGGTGCGCTTCGCGCCCTACCTCCAGACCGATTCCGTCTACATGGACCCCATCGATCACAAGGTCGGCAAGCGGGTATGGCTGAACAAGTTCGTGATCATCGGCCCGACGTCGGTCGGGTAGCCGCGCGAGGCGCGAGCGTTCCGCTGTTCGCGCTCTGGGTCTCCGCCCCGCGCGAGGTGTAGATTCCGGCTCGTGGCTGCCACCATCTTGATCGTCGAGGACGAATACGCCGTCGCCCGAGGCATCCAGTACGCGCTGCAACAGGAGGGCTACCAGGTAGCGGTTGCGCGCTCGGGCGAGGAGGGGCTGGAATTCGCCATGCGCGATGCGCCGGATCTGGTCGTCCTGGACGTGCGCCTGCCCGGCATCGACGGCTTCGAGGTCCTGCGCCGGATGCGGATGAACGGCTCGAAAGCGCCGGTCCTGATCCTCACGGCCCGCGACGAGGAAATGGACAAGGTCATCGGGCTGGAGCTGGGAGCGGACGACTACGTGACCAAGCCCTTCGGCCTGCGCGAGTTGATGAGCCGCATCAAGGCCCTCCTGCGCCGCGCCTACGGCGATCTGTCGGACGCGGGCGGCGGTCGGATGCTGCGGCACGGCGATCTCCTGATCGACCTGGAACGGCGCCGCGTTCAGCGGGGAGAGCGACGCATCGCGTTGACGGCGACGGAGTTCGAGATCCTGCGCCACCTCGCCAGCCGCCCCGGACGGGTCTACTCACGGCGCGAGCTGCTGGAGTTGATCCGCGACTACGAGGCCCTGGACCAGGACGAGAAGACGATCAACGTCCACATCAGCCACCTGCGGGAGAAGCTCGAGGACGACCCGTCGAGTCCGAAGTTCGTGCTGACGGTGCGGGGCGCGGGGTACGCCTTCGCTGAGCGCTGAGGCGACGACGATGAGCCCGAAGCGACCGACCGGGCCGGGCGCCGTCGAATCGAGCGCCGTCTCCGCCCCGAATGGCCCGGCGGTCGACGACACGGACGAGGAGGAGAGCGGCACCGAGGCACCGCGCGGCCGCTGGAGTCGGCGATCCATTCACATCCCCCTGCCGCTGCCTCGAACCTTCCAGGGACGTCTGTCGCTCGCGTTCGTGATCGTATTCGCCGTCGCCGTCGGGATCGTGTCCGGAGTGACGCTCTTCGTTCTCGACCGCGACCTGCGCCAGCAGGACGAGGTCAGCCTGGAGGCCCGAGCCAATGCCGTGGCGGCGGTGCTGGGCGTCCAGGCGGAGGACATCGCGTCCCGGGACACCGAGAACCAGACCGTCGTCTCGGCCGGCGGCGGCCTCAACGACAGCGTCCGGGCCGCGTTCGGAGCCACGCTTTCCGAGTACGCCAACGAAGTGGCGCTGGCAGACCTGAGGGTGCGCTTCGGGATCGAGTCCGAGACCTCCACCGGACCGGTGTTCATCGCCGCGAGCGACCCCTCGACGTTCTACGCCCAGCTGACGGTCCAGCCGGGCCGCGGCCAGACCCGCGACTCCATCAGCTACTCGAAGGTGTTCGAGTTCGACGACCCCGCCGGCGTGAAGCCGCCGTGGTATCTGGAGGTCAGCCTTTCGGGCCCGTATACGAGCCGCGAGAGCACGATCGCGGTGGTGGTCGGCTTTCTGACCCTCTCGTCGATCCTGGCCCTGAGCCTCGCCGTCGTCGTCGCGTCACTCCTGGCCAGGCGGTTCACGGCGCCGCTGCGGCGTCTGACGGAAGCGGCCCGCGCCCTGGCGGAAGGCGACCTCGACCGCCGCGTCCCGGCCGACCGGGCCCGAACCGGCGCCGCGGAGATCACGGAGCTGTCGCGCCAGTTCAACGCCATGGCTGCCCAGGTCCAGGAGACGATGGACGTCATCGTCCGCGACCGCGACCGCAGCCGGGAGTTCCTGGCCGACGTTTCGCACGAGTTGCGAACTCCCCTCGCGGCGCTGCGAACCTTCAACGAGCTGCTCCGCGAGAAGGCCGGCGAGGACCCGGCCGCCCGTGCCGAATTCCTCGAGTCGAGCGCCCAGCAGCTCGAACGGCTCGACTGGCTGGCTCAGAACCTGCTCGAGCTCTCGAAGCTCGACTCCGGCCTGGTGCGCCTGGACCTGCGGCCGGACGATCTGCGGGCCACGGTCCTGTCCGCCGCGGAGCAGGCCGAAGCCGCCGCCCGTCGCCGCGGCGTCAGCCTCTCCACCGAGCTGCCCGAAGGGGCACTCGTCGTCCGCCACGATCCGCCGCGCATTGGCCAGGTGGTGAGCAACCTCGTCGGCAACGCCCTCAAGTTCACGCCGCGCGGCGGTTCGGTCACGGTCAAGCTGGAACCGCGCCGGCTCGGCGGGGCACGGATCCAGGTCATCGACACCGGGGTCGGCATCGACGCCACGGAATTGCCCCACATCTTCGACCGCTTCTACCGCGGCGCCCGGGCAAGCGAAGCGCGAAGCAGCGGCAGCGGACTCGGGCTGGCCATTGCGCGCTCGATCGTGGAGATGCATGCGGGCCGGATCGCGGTCGAGAGCCGCGTCGGATCCGGGTCCACGTTCACGGTCACTCTGCCGGCGGATCCGCGCACGCCGGCCGAACGAGCCGCAGCGGCCGCCGCCGAGGGACCGGCCGGCGGCAAGCCCGGCAAGTCGGACAGGTCGGGGAAGCCGGCCGGAGCGGAGGGCCACGCCGCGGCCGCGGCCGGTGGCGCTGCAAGAGGCTCGGCCGCGGCCGCTTCGTCGGTCGTTCGGAACGGGGCAAATCCGTCGCCGCCCGCCTCGTCGCCCGCTTCGGGCGCCCCAAAGCCCTCTTCTCGAGGCCGCTAGCCGCTTGGTGGCGGATTCTTCACCGTCCCCAGGCTGGAATGTGAACCGCGAGAGGGCATGCTGGCGCCGTCGCTTGGGCACAGGCGGTAGATGTGCCGCGCGACGCGTCGCCGGCCTCAGCCCTGTCACCGTCACGCCCGGCATCAGATTCGAAAGCGCCACATGACCGAAGCCCACCACTACGAGCCCGTGCCGGAGCAGCGTCCGCCCTGGCGGGCCGGCTTCCAGCCCGACGGTTCGACGCCGGAGCGCTGGTTCGAGCCCGCGCCCCTGGAGGCGCCGGCCGCAGATCGAGCCGCCCCGAGCCGGCGTCTGGTCCTGGCCCTCCTGGCGACTTCGCTGGTCGGCGCGGTCGTAGGCGGCGGCGCGACGTTCGTGGCGCTCGACGAGACGGGCGCCCTGAAGGCTCCCGTCGCCGCGGCCACGCTCGCGATGAACGTTTCGGTCCAGTCCGAGTCCGGCGCGATCATCCAGGCCGTCGCGAACGTCGGCCCCTCCGTCGTCACCATCGTCACCCAGTTGACCGCCGGCCAGACCACAGGCTCCGGCATCGTCTACGACGCCGCGGGCTGGATCCTGACCAACAAGCACGTGGTGGACGGCGCGACCGGCATCAACGTCCAGCTCAAGGACGGCCGCAACTTCAAGGGCAGCCTGTACGGCGAGGACACGCTGACGGACCTCGCGATCGTAAAGATCACCGGGGCCACAGGTCTCTCGCCCGCGCCGATGGGGACCTCGTCGGGGCTGCAAGTGGGCCAGCTGACGATCGCGATCGGGAGTCCGCTCGGCGCCGACTACGCCAACAGCGTCAGCTCCGGCATCGTCTCGGCGCTCGGTCGGGATATCACAGTGGCCAGCGGCAGCTCCAGCTCCGGTGGCAGCCTCGCCATGAGCGGCATGATCCAGACCGACGCCGCGATCAGCGCCGGCAACAGCGGCGGGCCGCTGGTCGACGACACCGGTCGGGTGATCGGCGTAACCACGACACAGGCGGACACGGCGCAGGGCATCGGCTTCGCCATCCCGATCGACATCGCCAAGCCGATCATGCAGCAGGCGCTGGCGGGCACGAAGCTCTCGCGGCCGTTCATCGGCATCAGCTACGTCGCCATCGACGCGAGCGTCGCCACCAAGTACAACCTCCCCCTGGACCACGGCGCGTGGGTCCACAAGGAAGACACGAGCGGCAACTCGATCGACGCAGTGACGGCCGACGGGCCGGCCGATCACGCGGGCATCAAGAGCGGCGACATCGTTGTCGCGATCGAGGGGCAGAGCATCGACGCGACCCATCCGCTGGAAGAAATGCTCGTCCAGTACGCCCCCGGCAGAACGGTCAGCATGGAGCTGTATCGCGGCGGCCAGTACTTGACGGTCCAGGTCACGCTGGGAACGCGCCCGGACTCCACGAGCTAGGTCCGCCGCGGGCCCGAGGCGGTTCAGCGTTCGCGGCGGCGCGTGATCTCGACGGCGGCGTGGTCGAACCGGCCGGGAAGCGGCG
>CAZGUS010000013.1:20930-31227 GCA_964529245.1 uncultured Anaerolineaceae bacterium | reverse complement strand
CGGTCAGCTTGACAACGCCGCTCGGGCCTTCGGCTCCTGGAGGACGCAGGAACTGGGTGCCAGGGTAGGTCGCGCCAGGCTGGGCGCGTGGCTCCACGAGTGGTTCCTCATAGGAGACCGCGCTCCCGACCACGCGGCCATTCGGCGGGCGGCCGATGAGCTGACCGATCAGTCGGAGCGAAGTGACCAACTTGCCCTGCTGGCGATGGACGAGGCTCGACTCGCCGCCCGTCGGGAGGAGCCCGCTCTGGATCTGCTGGCGGCCCGCAGGTCGACCATGGGCCCGCTCGTGTGCCGGACCCTCCGCGGCCGGGAAGATCCCGCGATCGTTGCGGCCGCCTCGCGACGCAGTCAGCGGCGGGCCTGGCTCCGCGGCTGCGCGGCGGCGACCGTCCTGCTGGCGATCGCCTTCGTGGTCAGCCGCTAGCATTTCCCTCTCATGCCAGTCCCCGCCGGTCCCACCGTCCAGATGTTCGGGCTCGTCGATTCGCGACCGACTCAGGCCGCGCTCCGGTTCTTCAAGGAGCGCCGCGTCAACGTCACATTCGTGGATCTGCGCCGCAAGCCGATAGCGGCGGGCGAGTTGCGCCGTTTCGTGGAGCGGCTCGGCACCGCCGCGCTGCTGGACACCGAGGGGCGCCGCTACAGGGAACTGGGCCTGGGCTACATGCGCCTCGGCGACGACGAGATCGTTGAGCGGCTGCGTGCGGACAACGGATTGCTGCGGCTGCCTCTCGTCCGATTCGGCAATGCGTTCACGGCCGGTCCGGCGGATCCCACCTGGAAGGCCTGGCTGGCCGGCGCCGCGAAGTAGGCTCGGCGACCGCGGCACCGATGCCGCCTTGCCCCTCGCCCCTCGCGCCCGTCGCCCCTCGGCCGCGGCTCCGATGCCGCGTCGGCCGCCCGCAGGCCGGAACCCGGTGCCGGCTTTCAGGATACCCTGAGGTTTCGGCCATAAGATAAGGGTATGACCGAAACATCGGAAAGGGCCGCAGCATTCGACAGGATCGAGGCCCACACCGCGGCCCTCTTCCAGATGATGCCCAAGGGGCCTCCGGACTGGGCTCACCACGACCTGACCTTCGGTCAGCTGCGACTCCTCTTCATGCTCCGGCAATCGGGATCGGTCTCGATCGGCCAGCTGGCCGACATGCTGGCCGTCACCGCCGCCACCGCTTCCGAGTTCGTCGATCGCGTGGAGCGCCGCGGCCTGGTCGTGCGAATCCACCGCGCCGACGATCGGCGCGTGGTCGATTGCCAGCTCAGCGATGAGGGCGCGCGTCTCCTGGGGCAGATCGAGGGTGCCCGGCAGGACGCCCTCCGGCAGGTGCTGGCGCTCCTCACACCCGATGAACTAACCCAATTCGACCATTTCCTGGAACTCATGGCCGATCGATTGTCGGCCTCACGCCCGCCATCCCCCCAAGCCCAAGGAGGCAGTCAGGTGAATTTGGATCGGCCACCAGAGAGTCCGGCCCGCGATGCCGGCGGAGGACCGGCGTGAGCGGCACGGACGGCCTTGCCCTCGCGACTCGCGGGCTGCGCAAGAACTACGGACCGCGGCGAGCGCTCGACGGCCTCGACCTGTCGGTCCCGGCAGGTGTTGTCTACGGTTTCCTTGGCCCCAACGGCGCCGGCAAGACGACGACCATGCGAGTCCTCACGGGCCTGGTCCACGCCGACGGCGGCTCGGTCGAGGTGCTCGGCCGGCCGTTCAAGCGTGGAGACCGGCGCCGCCTGTTCGACGTCGGAGCGCTGGTCGAATCGCCGACCTTCTATCCGTACCTCTCGGCCCGCGCGAACCTGCGTGAACTGGCCGCGTCGGGTGCACACGTGCCCGCGAAGCGCGTCGAGGAGGTCATCGATCTCGTCGGCCTGTGCGACCGCGCCGCAGACAAAGTCCAGGGCTATTCGATGGGCATGAAGCAGCGCCTCGGCATCGCCGTCGCTTTGCTGAACGACCCGAAGCTGCTGCTCCTCGACGAGCCCGCCAACGGCCTCGACCCGGCCGGCATCGTCGCCATGCGCGACACCCTCAGGACGCTGGCGTCTCAGGGCAAGACCGTCTTCGTCTCGAGCCACCTCCTGGCCGAGATACAGGTGATGGCCGACGTAGTCGGCATCATCGCCGCCGGCAAGCTGGTCCGCGAGGGCCCGCTCAAGGAACTCCTGTCGATGCAGGGCGTCATCAAGGTCCGCGTTCGGCCGAATCTGGTCGACGGCGCCATCGCAACCCTCGCTCCCCTCGCGAAAGCCGAACGGCTGACCGAGACGGACCGCGAGGAGGGCTGGCTGTCGGTACATCTGGCCACCGATCGCGCGGAAGAGGTCAACCAGAAGCTGGCCGGCGCGGGTATCTACGCCTCCGGCCTGGAGTCGGGCACCGACCTCGAGATGCTCTTCCTGGAGCTTACGGGCGGTCAGGGACCCTCCAACGGCGAGGGTGAGTTCGTCGGTCTGGGCTCGCCCGAAGGTCAGGATGGCGGCGCCCCCGCCGGAAAGGGGACCGCGGCATGAGGCTCTTCCTCTCGGGCATCAGAAAGCTCTCCCGCAGGCCGGCGACGTTCGTCACCTTTGGGCTCCTGGTCGGACTGCTGGTCCTGATCGTGATCGCCGTCGGCGCGACGGCCAACAGCAACGTAGCCAACGGCAACGGCGCCGAGCGCGGTGCGGCAATGAGGGAACTGCTCACCTTCCCCGGCGCCTACAACCGGATGCTCCAATTCATCCTGGGCCTGGGCGGGCTCTTCGCCATGATCTACGGGGCCGCGATCGCCGGTTCCGAGTGGGGCTGGGGCACGCTGAAGTCGGCGGTGGCTCGCGGTGAAAGCCGCGTGGGATACATGCTCATGTCATTCGCCTCGATCGGCTTCATGGTCGCCATCGGGCTTGTGCTCGCATTCGCGATCTCCGTCGTCGCGGCCGTCATCGGGGCCAACATGGCCGGCATCTCGACCAGCGGCCTGAGCGATACGGCTACGCTCGGCGACCTGCCGCTGCGGCTCGTCAAGGGTTGGGTCGCGGTCATGGAGGAGGCGTCGCTCGGGTTCGCGATTGCCACCCTGGCGCGAAGCCAGCTGGCCGGCATCGGGGCCGGCATCGCCTTCTACTTCGGCGAGAGCTTCGCCAGCCTCTTCCTGCCCGACATCGTCAAGTTCATGCCGTTCAGTGTCGCCACGGCGGCACTGTCGACGGGAACGACCGACGTCGGCGCAGGCGGGGCCGCGATCGCCTCGCTTCCGGCCGACCAGGCCCTCGTCCTGGTCTTCGTCTGGCTGATCGGGTGCCTCGTGGTCGTCTCGCTGTTCTCCGACAGAGTCGAGATCACGGGCTAGAGCCTCGCCCGGTTTGCGCGCCTCGCTGCGGTCGCGGCGGGGCGCGTTTCCTTGTCCGGCGGTCCGATCAGCCGATCCCTCGATAGTCGCCCGCACGGCCGGATCGGCGGCGTGGCATTCTCTGTCGGTAACAGCAGGAGAGATAGATGCCTCATTCTCACCACAAGAGGGACAAGGGCGCCGACCGGCCGGCCGGGATTGACGGAGTGGAGCCGGAGTCGACCGGCACAGAGCCTGCCGAGGGGCCTGCCCCGAGCCCCGCCTCCGATCCGGCCGGAGCGGCCAGCCTCAACGGCGCCCACGACGGCAACGGAAATCACAACGGCAGCCACGAGCGCCGCCGCAGCGGTCGCGTGACGTATCGGCCTACGGCGACCGACATGCTCACCGTCCACGCTCGAACCGAGGACGAGCGTCTGCTCTCGCCCGATCAGAGGCCGGCCTTCCTGGACTCCGACCCGTGGCGCTCGCTGCGCATCCTGGCCGAGTTCGTCGAGGGCTTCGACGCCCTGGCCGCGGTCGGCAAGGCGGTCACCATCTTCGGTTCGGCCCGGACGCGCGAGGACGACCCGTACTACGTCAAAGCCCGAGAGCTCGGCGCGAACCTCGCCCGCGAGGGCTTTGCGGTGATCACCGGCGGCGGCCCCGGCATCATGGAGGCCGCCAACCGCGGCTGCCACGAGGCCGGCGGGCTCTCGATCGGCTGCAACATCGAGCTTCCCCACGAGCAGGCCTCCAACCCGTACGTCGATCTCGGCGTCGAGTTCCGCTACTTCTTCGCGCGCAAAGTGATGTTCGTGAAGTACGCCGACGGCTTTGCCATCTTCCCCGGCGGCTTCGGGACCCTGGACGAGCTGTTCGAGTCACTGACCCTGATCCAGACGGGCAAGATTCGGCACTTCCCCGTCGTGCTCATCGGGACCGACTACTGGTCCGGGCTGCTCGACTGGCTGCGCCGCGAGCCGATCTCGCACGCCAACATCGTGCCCGAGGACATCGATCTCCTGGTGTGCACCGACGACATGGACGAGGCCTGTCGGCTGCTGACGGCCGGTGCCACACGTCGGGCCGCCGAGGCGGCAAAGGCCGACAAGGCCGCCCAGAAGATGGCCGGGCCGAAGTAGCCGCCGTGCGTGATCCGGTCCTGCCGGCTCGGTGGCCGCCGGCCCTCCGCTATTCCGGAAGGATCGGCAGCTGAGCCTCCAGATGGCCCTCCCGGATGCGCGCCGGGTAGTAGCGCAGCCGAGTGACGCGCGTTAATCGGCGCGCCTCGATCTTCCTTGTCGGCGGCTCGGCCTTGGGCTCCGCTCCGGTCGGCGACCACGGCGCGTGGTATCCGCCGTCCGCGTCGAGCCCGCCGGTCGTGGGCATCCGGACCGTCTCGCCGGTCACCAGGTCGAAGCGGCCTTCGTGGAGTGGACACGCCGCGACACAGCCGTCGAGATCCCCGATCGAGAGCGGCGCGGCCATGTGCGGGCAGCGGTCGTCCGTGACGACGACGCCGTCGGGCGTCCACGCCACCAGCAGGTCCAGGCCCGCCAGAGTGAAGCGGCGCATCGTTCCCGGCTTCAGCTCGGCGATGGGGGCGACCTGCACGAACGGCGCCGCTCGCGTCCCCGGAGCCCACAGCTCGCGGGGCACGGCGGCGAGCGGCACGCCGGCCGGGGCCGATTCGACGGGCGTGAAGTCCGCCAGATCCTCCGGCGTCATGGAGTACACGATCGCGTCGGTGGGGCGCTCGTCGCGGCCGGGGGCCCAGTTGCGGGCCAGGCCTTCGAAGCGGAAGCCGGCCCTCTCTGCGACCGCCTGGGATGCGACGTTGCCCGGCAGCGTCCACAGGCCCAGGCGCTCGATGTCGATGTGCTCGAAGCCCCAGCGAGTGACCAGGCGCAGAGCCCGCGAAGCCACGCCTCGCCGGCGTGCCTGCGGGGTCACCAGATAGCCGACGGCATGGAGCCGCGGGTTGGATCCCAGATGGAGCCCGATCGACCCGACGAATCTGTCCGTCTCCGCATCCACGATGGCGAACTCGCAGCCGGTGCCGTCGTGCCAGCCCTGAAGCGTCATCAGGATGAAGGCCCGGGCGTCGGCTTCGGTGTACGGCACCGGGATCATCGGAATCCAGCGCTGGATCTCCGGGTCCTGGCAGGCCGCGGCGACGGCCGGCGCGTCCTCCGCGCGGAATGGCCGCAACGCGATGACGCCGTCGGTGAGGGGCGGATTAGGCGGGGCGAGCTTCTCGCGCATGGCCCAAGTATGCCGCGTCCGGCGTTCGACGCCCGGCCGGCCGGGCGTCGACCCGTGGCTCAAAGAAGAGGCGGGCCGGTGAGGGGGAGCCGGCCCGCCAGAGGAGAATGCGCAGCTTTCGCCTTGCGACGATGCCCGAAATGGGTCCGCCCCCATAACGAACCGTGGAAGTCTATCGCGTGGCAGTGCAGATTGCAGCGCGGAAGCGGCATCCGCGAGTCCGATGCATGATCCCCGATACCGGCTGCCCGCAGCCCATCTCGATTGGATTTGGACGCTGGAGGAATCGATGCGCGTCGCGCTCATGATCGAGCCCCAACAGGGCCTGACCTACCTGGAGCAGCTGGAGATCGCCAGGCTGGCCGAAAGGCTCGGCTTTGAGTCCCTGTTCAGGTCGGATCACTACCGCAGCTTCCCGGGCCCGTCGGACAAGCCGACGACGGACGCCTGGGCCGTGCTGGCCGGTATCGCGCGCGAGACCACCACCATTCGGCTTGGAACTCTGGTCTCGCCGGTCACGTTCCGTCATCCGGGTGCGTTCGCCAAAGTCGTCACCACTGTCGACGAGATGAGCGGCGGCCGCGTCGACGTGGGCGTCGGGGCCGGCTGGAACGACCCGGAGCACAGCCAGCTCGGGCTGCCGTTCCCGGAAGTCGGCCGCCGGGCCGACCTGCTGGAGGACGAGCTGGCCATCCTGCATGGCCTGTGGGAGCAGCCGGACGGCTGGTCGTTCGAGGGCAAGCAGGTCTCGATAAAGAACGCTCAGTTCCACCCCAAGCCCGTCCAGCGCCCCCACCCGCCTATCATCGTCGGCGGCGAAGGCAGGCCCAGATCCCTGCGCCTCGCTGCCCGATACGCGGATGAGTACAACATGTCGAGCTCCGACCCGGCGACGTGCGCGGAGAAGTTCGCCCTGCTGGACGACGAATGCCGCGCCATAGGCCGCGATCCGGCCACGATGCGCCGGTCGGCGATGGTCGGCCTCTTGATCGGAGCCGACCGGGCCGAAGTCGATCGACGCATCCACGACCTGATGGCGATGGTCGGGGACGAAGGGACCGACGCTGCGGCCTGGCTCGAGGAGCACCGTCCGCGCTGGATCCTCGGGACGCCCGATCAGGCGCGCGCCATGGCGGCCCGATTCGCCGCGACGGGCGTGGATCGGATCATGCTCCAGACGATGCTGCCCCGCGACCACGCCATGATCGAACTGGCGGCTCGGGAGTTGATCGGCAGGAACTGAGTCCGGCGCGAGACCCTACTTGCGCAGCTTGCCCTTCGAAGCGATGCTGGCGCGCGCTCGCGCGCTGCTGGCGCGGCGGCGTGGGACGAGCCCGATCCGGCGCGGGGGCCAGTAGCGGAACCACGCCCGCCCGACCAGCGCTTCCAGCGGCACCGGCCCGTAGTGGCGCGAGTCGACGGAGTGACCGCCGCCGTCGCCGAGGAGCCAGGCCTCGTCGCCGAGAGTGATGTAGCCCGTTCCTGCCAGCACGACGTCGCCGGGACCGGCGGCAATTCGCTTGACGGCGAGCTGCTCGGTCCCGGGCTGTCTGACCACGACTACGCTGCCGCGTTTTGGCCAGCGGCGGGGCGCGGGGTCGAGGAGCAGCCAATCGCCCGGCTTCAGGGCCGGAGTCATGCTCTCCTCGGCCACGGCGACGCGCCACGGGCCGCGCCGGACCCGGCGCCAGCCTTCGCGGAAGGGCATTGCGAGCGGCCTTGTGACGAGGCTATCTGGGGGCGGCTCCCGGATCGGCTACTTCTTGGTCGACCAGAAGATGTCGGCGTACTCCTTGACCGCGGCTTCCAGCTCGGCGGCGGCGGCGGCGTCGATGTTCTGCTTGTTCTTGCCGGCCAGCTTGAGGATCTTCCAGGTTCGATCGTGGATGTCCGGGTAGCGGTCCAGGTGCTCGGGCTTGAAGTAGTCGCTCCAGATGACCTGGATCTCGTGCTTCACGATCTCGGCGTGCTGCTCCTTGACCGCGACGCAGCGGACGAACTTCTGGCGGTCCGCCTCGCTCAGGTTCTCCTTGGGCAGCTGGCCGATGAGCTCGACCATGCGGGCGACGGTGCGAGCGGCGAGCTCGGCCTGGTGCGGGTCGTAGATGCCGCACGGGACGTCGCAATGGGCGTAGACGGTGGTGGTGGGCTTCAGCCAGCGCGTGACAAAAGACATCGGGTCTCCTCCCAGCATGGGACGACGGCGAGGCGGGGATTAGCAGGCAGCTTCGCTGGGCCTCGGCCGTGCTCAAGTGTTGAGGCGTCCGCGCGTCGTGTCAATCGGGCGTGCCGTTCGATCCGGATGCCGCGTCTGAGTTGCTCGAGCAGTCGATCCGGCGGCCGGGATCGCCGGAACCGAACGGCTGTCGGGTGCGTCCGGACTCCACGGAAAACCCACAGTTCCTGCATGTGCGTTTCAGCCTGACTACAGATTGCGACCCCAGGATTCGTATCGATCCCGGCCGCGCTGACCCCGTGACCGGACTAAGATCACCAGGCCTTACAGGCAGGGAGCAACCAAACCCCGATGAGCGGACCCAACCCTACCCACAAAGCGAGTGCAGCGGCCGCGAGCGCCGCCGCGACGCCTGTGGCCGGGACTGTGTCCGGAGGCGTGGCTTACACGGCTCCCACGCGAAAGCCTCGCCGAGTACCGGTGCCCCGAGTGTGGCCGCTCAAGGACTACGACGTCTATGCCTTGCTGGGCGCCAATGCCTTGATCATCCTGGCCATGTGGATCCGCCACGGCAACCTGGGCGAGCTGGCTACGTCGGCGGGCATCGTGACCGCGATCGGTGAGCTTGCGGCGCTGTACGGCACGTACCTGGTCCTGATCCAGCTCGTGCTCATGTCGCGCAGCCCGTTCCTCGACCAGATCTTCGGCCAGGACCGCCTCGTTGCTGCGCACCGATGGGTCGGCTTCAGCGCGATCTGGCTGCTCGTCGCCCATTTCGTCTTCACGACGGTCGGCTACGGCATGGCCGACGGCAGCGGCCCCGTCAGCGAGACATTCAACCTGCTGACCACGTATCCCTACGTCATGTGGTCCGGCATCGGCCTCGTGTTGTTCGTGGTCGTCGGCATCACCTCGATGCGGGCGGCTCGCCGGATGGCCTCGTACGAGACGTGGTACGCGATCCACCTGTACGCGTACCTCGCCATCGCCCTGAGCTTCATGCACCAGCTCGTCGTCGGCCTCGATTTCGCTGCGGACCCGATGGCGCGGTTCTACTGGATCGGCCTCTACGTGTTGACCATCGGGCTGCTGCTGGTCTTCCGTTTCGGGCAGCCGATCGCGATCTCCTGGCGGCATCGACTCCGCGTCGCCAACGTCGTAAACGAAGGTCAGGACGTCGTGTCCATATACCTCACCGGCAAGGATCTCGATCTGCTGCCGGTTCGCGCCGGTCAGTGGTTCCGGCTTCGGTTCATGACTTCGAGCGGCTGGTGGCGCGGTCATCCCTTCTCGATCTCGGCCGCCCCCAACGGTCGATACCTGCGCTTCACCATCAAGAACCTGGGCGACTACACGAGGCTGCTGCAGGGCGTCCGCGTCGGCACCTCCGTCTTCGTCGAGGGTCCGTACGGCGTCTTTACCGGCGCCACCCGGACCAAGGCCCGAGTCCTGCTCGTCGCCGGCGGGATCGGCATAACGCCGCTGCGGGCCCTGCTCGAGGAGCTCCCGGCCGCGCGAGGGAACCTGACGCTGGTCTACCGCGCCAGCCACGAGAACGAAGTGGTCTTCCGCAACGAGCTCGACGAACTGGCCAGCCTCCGCGGAGCCACGATCCACTACCTGGTCGGCCGTCGCGGTTCGCGAGAGATGCCGTCCGATCCCCTCGACCCGAGGGCACTTCGCCGCCTGGTCCCAGACGTGTTCGACAGAGACATATACGTCTGCGGGCCGGCCGGAATGATGGAGCGCGTCCTGGCCGGACTCCACTGGCTGCGAATCGCCGAGTCACAGATCCACTACGAACGCTTCAACTTCTGAGGACTGACCGATGAACTTCCTTCCCAAGCGCGGAGTGATCGGCGCGGCGCTCACCGCCGTCGCGCTCGCCCTCATCCTCAGCTTCAAGACGCCCGACGCCACCGGACTGGCGAACGCCGGCTCGAACGGCGGCACTACCCCCGGCTCGAACGGCGGGACGACAGCCACGGCTCCCGCGGGCCAGACGCAAACCGGCTCGGGGTCTGGGACCGGGACTGGGACGGGGACCGGGTCGGGAAGTGGAAGCACCGCCGGATCGGCTGCCACCTTCACCGGGAAGCTGACCGGGCAGGCCGTCCAAATTCCGTTCGGTACGGTCCAGGTCCAGGTGACGATGCAGAACGGCAAGATCACCGACGTGCAGGCGCTCCAGCTACCGTCCGACCAGCGCCGCTCGCAGCAGATCGGCCAGTACGCGGCTCCGCAGCTGCGCAGCGAGGTTCTCGCGGCACAGAGCGCCAACGTGAACACGATCTCGGGCGCGACCTACACGAGCATCGGGTATCTGCAATCCCTCCAGTCGGCCCTGGACCAGGCCTAAACGATCGGCTCGCGGGCGGCACCTCGCGTTGTTGTCGCCGGCGCTCCTCGCTCACGCACCGACGGGTGCGCTCGCTGCGGTGCTCGGCTCCGCCTAGCGATGCGCTCGCCGGCTCGCCGATCGGGCGCGGGCGGCACCTCGCGTTGTTGTCGCCGGCGCTCCTCGCTCACGCACCGACGG